>JBOGRR010000088.1:0-4741 GCA_050749765.1 Thermoplasmata archaeon
GTTCAAGGCTCGGATCCGCACGGAGGTCCTTCGGGAGCTCGTCGAGGTCGTTTCGACGCTCGTTTCGGAGGTCAAGCTCACCGTCTCCAAGGACGGGATCGAGGTGAAGGCGGTGGATCCCTCCCACGTCGCGATGCTCGTGCTCAAGCTCGACGGCACGGCCTTCGAGGAATTTACCGGAGAGACGACGACCATCGGCGTCGACATGGAGAAGCTCAAGGACGTGTTGCGCCTATCGAAGCCGGGCGACGTGCTCGACCTGCAGTATGACGGCGGGAAGAGCCGCTTGGTCGTCAAGGTCGGCAAGGTGACCCGTCACATGTCGGTCATCGATCCGGCGGGGATGGCGGAGCCGAAGGTACCTAACGTGAGCCCACCGGCGCTCGCCGTCGTGCGCATGGAGGAGATCCGTCAAGGGATCCGCGGGAGCGAGAGCATCGCGGACCACGTAACAATCCAGGTCGAGCCCGAGCAGTTCTCTCTCTCCTCGGAGGGAGAGACCGATCGTGTCGACCTCCACCTCACGAAAGGTGCCGGCGGCAAGGACGGGTCCGGGCTCTCGAAGCTCGAGGCGAAGGAGGTCGTGAAGAGCATGTATCCCCTCGACTTCTTCTCGGCGATGATGAAGTCGATCACGAGCGCCGACGAGGTGACGCTGTATGTCGGAAACGAGTATCCGCTGAAAGTGGAGTTCTCGGTCGCCGGCGGGAAGGGTTCCGGCCGATTCCTCCTCGCACCTCGAGTCGAAGAGGACTGAGCGTTCCGATCGGCGCGACCCAGTCGAGGTCGCTCGTCGGTCGCGGCGGGGGTCTGCTGAGCCGCGACGGAGTACTGAGGTCCTCGCCCGCGGGACATACGTTAAGCCCCTTCATCGGTACACAACTCCATGGTCACTCCCTCCCACCCCCGGGTCGCGATCGCGTCGGCGGTCCGTACGCCGGTGGGCAAGTATCTTGGCTCGCTGCGATCCGTTCCGGCGACGACGCTCGGCACGCTCGCCGCCCGCGCCGCCATCGAGCGCGCTCACCTGAGCGCATCGGACGTCGAGGACGTGCTCATGGGGCAGGCGATCCTTGCGAACGCCGGGCAGAACCCCGCCCGACAGGTCGGGCGCGGCGCGGGGATCCCCGACTCGGCGGGAGCGACGACGATCAGCATGGTCTGCGGCTCGGGGATGAAATCCGTGCACCTGGCCGCGGCCGAGATCCGATCGGGGGAGGCGAAGATCGTCCTTGCCGGGGGGATGGAGTCGATGTCGCGCGCACCGTACCTTCTCCCCCCCGACCTGCGCTGGGGCACCCACTTTGGCGACCAGGTGGTGGTCGATGCGATGCAGCACGATTCGTTACGGGACGCCTACGACGACCACGAGCTCATGGGATTCACCGGCGAGCGGATCGCGGCCAAGTTCCACCTCGGCCGCGAAGAGATCGACGCCTATGCTGTGCGGAGCAACCATCGCGCGGCGGAGTCGACTCGAACCGGAGCGTCCCGCCGGGAGATCGTTGAGGTCCCCTCGGCGATCGTCCCGGGGGCGCCGGGCCTCGTCACGGACGAGTGCGTCCGGCCGGAGACCACGCTCGAAGGGCTCGCGCGCCTGCGCCCCGCGTTCCGACCGGACGGCGTTCTCACGGCGGGAAATTCTTCGAAGCTCTCCGATGGCGGGGCCGCGCTCGTCCTGATGGCGGAGTCGGAGGTCATCGAGCGGGGGGTCACTCCGCTCGGTTGGCTCCATTCGAGTTGCGTCAGCGGGGTCCACCCCTCGGACGTCATGGAATCGCCGATCCCGACGGTGCGCAAGCATCTCGCGGCGGTCGGCCTCTCGATCGAGTCGTTCGACCGGGTCGAGCACAACGAAGCCTACGCTTCCGCCTCGCTCGCCTTCCAGAGGACGTTCCGAATCCCCGACGACCGCTTCAACGTGCTCGGTGGTGCCGTCTCGATCGGGCACCCGATCGGCGCGAGCGGCGCGAGGCTCCTCGTCACGCTCACCCACCAGCTGGCTGCCTTAAACGGCCACCTCGGTCTGGCGACGCTCTGCATGGGCGGCGGGAACGGTCTGAGCACGATCCTCGAGCGGGACGCGAGCTAGGCTCGCCGACCCGCCCGGGGCGCGCTCTCGAGGAGCTCGAGCCCGGTCAACGCCTCGATCCGGCGGAAGGCGAGGTTCGCGCGCGTTCGCTCTCCTCGGGCGATCCGCCCGTTCGCCGCGCCTTCGGCGCGCTCGGCGAAGCGGCGGAGGAGGGCGAACGCTCGCTCGGCTCCGAGCTCGAGAGCGATCGCCTGCTGCATCGAGAGGCCGAGGCGCTCGACCTCCCGGGCTCGCAACGAGCCCGACGCCCCCGGCGCGACGATCGAGCGGACCGATCGTCGAACGCGATCGAACTGCGAGCGCGACTCCGAGGCGTCCCGGTCGTGCCAGTCGACCGTCCGTCGGCGCGGGGTGCTCAGGAGGTACCACCGCAAGGCGCTCGGTCCCCAACGGTCGAGCGCGGGGCCGAGCTCTACGAGGTTGCCGACCGACTTCGACATCTTCGAACCGTCGCGCAGCACGAAGCCCGTGTGCAGAAAGCCGCGCGCGAACGGGGTTCCGCGCAGCGCGAAGGCGATCTCGTTCTGGGCGTAGTGATGCGGGAAGACGAGATCCGGCCCGCCACCCTGGAGGTCGATCGGTACCCCGAAGTAACGCTCGGCCATCGCGTAGCACTCGAGATGCCAGCCCGGGACCCCGGCCCCCCACGGGCTCCTCCACGAGCGACGGGGTGGGTCCTGGCGCTTCCAGACGAGGAATTCGCGCAGATCGAGGACGGGCCGGGACCCGATCCGGGGCTCGGCGACCCGATGCCGGTCGAGCTCGCGCGCGACGCGGAAGTTGCGTCGAGCGGTCGAATCCGGCGGACGATAGAACCAACTCTCCCCCACGCGGTGGACGCGCCCGGTCCGCTCGAGGCGGCGCGCGAAGCCGATCATATCGTGCACGAAGTCGCTCGCGCGAGGCGCGACGGTCGGTCGCAGCACGCGGAGCCGGTCGAGGTCCGAGAAGAACCGCCGCTCCTCTCGGAGGCTGAGGACCTCCGGTCGCAGGTGGAGCTGGCGCGCCCGCTGGTCGATCTTGTCCTCGACGTCGGTGATGTTCATCAGGTGGCGCACGCCCACCCCCGTGGCCGCGAAGTACCGTCGGACGAGGTCGAAGTAGAGGTAGGTGCGCGCGTGCCCCACGTGCGCGGGGGCGTAGACCGTCGGTCCACACACGTACATCGAGATCGAGCGGCCCCGTCGCCCGAGGTGCATCACCCGGTCGGTCCGAGTGTCGCGGTAGGTGAGCGCCATCGCGTCAGGGGTTCGGAACGAGCCACATAGCCCTTTGGGAGCCTCGCGCGGATCGCCCGAGGCGAGCTAGGTTGAAATGCGCTCGCGCGCCTCGGGCGGTCGGGGGACTCGGTCCGTATGGAGACGGTCTATCTGCTCGCCGAGGTCGATTTCGGCGAGCTCGATGCGGTGCTCGAGCGCGTGCGAGCCGTTCCGCACGTCGTCGAGGTCGACGCCGTGACCGGTCCGTTCGACCTCATCATTAAGATCCGCGCTGAGCACATCAACGAGGCGCTCGACGTCGTCATGCAGCGGATCCGTCGGATCCCGGGGATCAAGCAGACCGAAACGCTCGTGACGGTGACGGGGACGTAGTCCGGGAGCCGCACCTAAATACGGCCGGAGCCCTGAGAGCCTCGATATGATCGCGGTCGGGGACGCGGCACCGGATTTCGAGGCGCAGCTCCAGGACGGAACGCCGTTTCGCCTCTCCTCGACGCGGGGCCATCCCACGGTCCTCTACTTCTACCCCAAAGCCGACACTCCGGGGTGCACGATCGAGGCCCAAGGGTTCCGAGACCACTACGCGGAGTTCCAGGCCGCGGGGGTCTCGATCGTCGGCGTGAGCACCGACACCTGTGAGGAACAGCTCGCGTTCGCGAAGAAGTACGGTCTTCCGTTCTCCTTGGTCGCCGACAAAGACAAGAAGGTCGGGGCCGCCTACGGCGTTCTCGCGCCCGCGGGATACGCGCGCCGCATCTCCTTTTTGATCGGTGCGGACGGTACGGTCGCCGAAGTCGTCACGGCCTCCTCGGCTCCGACGCACGTCGACCGGGCTCGAGCTCGCTACCTCAAAGCGTAGGTCCGCGTTCCTGCCCCGCGCGAAGCGCCTCTGGGGGGCGCCTCCCAGCGGGCGTGCGGGCCGTCGAGCGGCAAAAGAGCGCCCCCCCACCGCTGAGGCCGGCGCCGTGGCGGACCCCGAGCCCCGGCCCCCGACCCGAGGTCCTCAGGCCCCCGGGGGACCCGCGGTCACGGACGGCTTCCGCCAGCTCGGTGGAAAGCGCGACGCGGACACGAAGACCCGGTCGGAATCGACGACCCAACCGTCCTTGACCGAGCCGATCGCGTCCGAGTCGACGAGCGCGGTCCCGGTCGCCACGAGCTCGCCCGAGCGGCTCACGAGCGCGAGTCGAGCTCCTCGGGAGAACCGCCGCGAGGTCGTGGAGATCCCGCCTCGGGCGAGGTTCGCGCCGTGAGCGATGGCGCTCGCCGCGGCGTCGCGCAGGACGATCTGCGGGAACTCCCTCCAAACCTCCGACATCGGGTGCAGCAACGCGAGCAAGCTGGCCCCATCGCCCGAGTCGGTGCGCGCCCGGGCGTCGGAGATCTCGGCGAGCGTCGCGGCGCCCGCTTCCATAAAGGGGCCAGTTCC
>JBOGRR010000089.1:0-4696 GCA_050749765.1 Thermoplasmata archaeon
GGGGCGTTGGGCCCCGGACCTTTGAACCCGAGTTCGCTGGCTTAGAAGGCCAGTGCTTCGTCCAAGCTAAGCTACAGGCCCGGACCGAGTGAGCGGCCCCTTACGTCTTAATCTCATCGTTCTTCCTGGCGGCGCGGGGGCCGCCGACGCGATGAGGTGCGCGAGGCGGAGGGGCTCCGGCCAGAATCCTTGCACCCGACACCGAACGAGGAGCTGGATCGCTTCCGGTCGACCCGCGCCGACGACCGAGGCGCGCAGCGGTTCGGCCCCGGTCGGGACGGGAAAGAGGCGATGGGCCCCCAACCGCCGGAGCCGCTCGGGCGCGTCGAGTGGGAACCACTTCGCGATCGCTGAGCGGATCCGTGCCTGATCCGGTGCTCGCCGGGTCACGGCGACGATCGGAAGGCCGAGACGTCGGTGGAGCGCGTCGAGATCGACGACGTTGAACCCTCCGACCACGGGACCGTCCAGCAGGACCGCGCGCAGGTCCGCGATATGGCCGGTCGATTCGACGAGCGCGATGATCCCTTCGGTCGCGTCGGCGCCGTCGACCTCGACCGAGCCGAGGGCCACCGCCTCCACGCGCTGCGGGAGCGAGAGGACGACGGCCGCGATGCGAGCCCGCCGATCGGTCCGCTCGAAGCGGCCGTCGTCGATGGCGACCAGGCGCAGATGCGGCTTCGCGAGGGCACGCCGTAAGGATATGACCTGCGTTCGGGTCGGGACGGTACGATGAGCGCCCCGACGGATGCGCTGCGTTGCCCGCGGTGCGGGGCGACGCTTGCCGCGTCGAACCCGGCGCCGTCGGTTCAGTGGGTCGCGTGCCCGCACTGCGCCGCCTCCATCGCTGTCGCTCCGCACCGGGGCGTGCCCCCCCGGTACACCTGGGAAGTCTATCGAGGGCTATATCCCCCGCAGCCGCTACCGCGTCGGCCGTTCCTGAGCTACCGAAGGCTCGTCCCCCCGCTCCTCGTGGCCATCGCGGTGCTCGCCGCGGTGCTCATGGTGCTCGCCGCCTTCGACACCTGGCAGGGCTCGCAGCCGGGGTCGTTCACGGTGAACGGGAGCGTGATCACGGTCTCCGGCGCCCCGATCGTTCATGCGACGGTCGTCCTGATCGATGAGTCCGGCACCGTTCGCACGGTCACGAACCTCTCCGGCGGATTCGAATTCGCGAGCGTCCCCACCGGCGGGCTCAATCTCACCGCCTCCGCGAGCGGTTATCAGCCGGTACGGGTGCTGAGCTACGTCTCGAGCGGATACGACGCCGGTAGCGTAGGACTCGAGGTCGTGCTCGCCGCCGGGAGCGGCGCGAACCTCTCGACCGAAGCTCTGAGCCCGTACACCGACCTCGAGAACTTCACCGCGTACCTCGGCGCCACCGCAGTGATCTCGGGGCTCGCGGCGATCGTCATCGGCTGGAGCGCGATGATCGTGCGTCGCACCGACCGGCCAGCGTTCGCGGTCGCCGGGGGCGTCGCCGGGATCGGGCTCCCGTTCGCCTACTTCCTCACGCTCGCCGGGTTCGCCTTCCCGATGCTCTTCTTCATCGGGGGGATCGTCGGCGGCCTGGGCGGCCTCGCCGCGGCGGTCGGCTGGATCGAGCTCATCCAGATCCCCGAGCGGAGCTCGCCGCCGGCCCCGCCCGGCTGAGCAGAGCGGGCGTTACCGTCAGTCGGAGAGGGGTCGGCGACCGCGAAAGCCCGCATCGAGCGAGTGGTAGAACCCGACTCGGTCCTCGCCCGACTTCCAGCATAGGCACACGATGTCCCCGTCCCGTCGGGCGTAGAAATCGATGAGGCCGCCCTCGAGGTCCTTGATCTCGATCCCCTCCGCCCGCAGCTTCTCTACGGTCTCCTCGATCCGCCGCGTGAGCGCGCTCCACTCCTGATCGAGCCGGTCCTTGTGCCGGCGGTCGGGGATATCGGCCGCGTCGATCTCGGCCCCCCAGAGTCCCTTGAGGCGATGGAGTTCCGAGTGGACGACCTTGAGCCGCTCGACCCACGTGCGCATTTCGGGGAGGAGCTCGGAGAGCTCGAGGATCCGCTCGTTCGCCTGAGCGACGGTCCACAGGCGCACCGAGCGCGTGTGCGCGACCTCGTCGATCGACTCACGTTTCGGCATCGTCCTCCTCCTCCGGAAAATACGCCGACCCCGTATATACCGTCACGATGCGCACCGGGTAACTCGCCTACGTCCCGTCTAGGGGGACCCGATGGATCGGCCACCCCCGCTCCCGGTAGAGCGCGACGACCTCCTCCCCATGCGCTGCGTCGCGCACCTCGAGGTCGAGCTCGACGGTGACCTCACCGGGCGGCCGGTCCGGTGATTCTCTCCCGTGCCGGATCTGACGCACGTTCGCCGAGGCGTCCGCGGCGACCGAGAGGAAATCGGCGAGCCGGCCCGGAGTGTCGCGGAGCGCCGCCGTGATCCTCAGCAGGCGACCTTCGGAAGCGAGGCCGATGAACAGCACGCGGTCGAGGACGAACGGATCGAGGTTCCCCCCGCTGATCACGAGGACGACCGGCCCGTCCGCGCAGAGCTCGGGGTGGGCGAGGAGCCCGGCGAGCGGCGCCGCCCCCGCACCCTCGGCGAGGATCTTCGCTTTCTCGAGGAGGAGGAACGCCGCGCGGGCGATCGACCGGTCGTCGACCGTTAGCGCGCGCGCGCCCGCGGCGCGGAGGATCCGAAACGGGAGCTCGCCGAGGTGGCGTGTCGCGAGACCGTCGGCGAACGTCTCGGGTCGCCGTCCGAGAACGACGCGGCCGGCGGCCAGCGACTCGGCAAAGGTCGAGGCGCCCGTGGGCTGGACCCCTACGATCTCGGCGGAGGACCCGGCGCGACGGACCGAGGAGGCGATCCCCGCAAGCAAGCCCCCACCGCCGACCCCCGCCATGATCCTCCGCACGTTCGGTAGGTCCTCGAGGATCTCCTCGCCGACGGTCGCCTGGCCGGCGATGATCGCGGCGTCATCGTACGGGTGAACGAAGGTGAGGCCCTCCCGCTGGGCGATCCCCAGCGCATGCGCGTAGGCGTCGTCGTAGTCCTCCCCGTGGAGAACGACCTTCGCCCCGAGCGCCCGCGTCGATCGGACCTTAAGGGGCGATGCCCGCGTGCTCATCACGATCGTCGCGGGGATCGCGAAGCGTCGAGCGGCCCATGCGACCCCCTGGGAGTGGTTGCCGGCCGAGGCGGCGACGACGCCCCGCGAGCGGACCGTCGGGTCGAGTTGCGCGATCCGGTTGAGCGCGCCGCGCAGTTTGAACGCTCCCGTGTGTTGAAAATTCTCGAGCTTGAGGTAGATCGGGGCGGCTCCGGGGCCGGCAAGCTCCGAAGCGAGCACGAGCGGGGTTCGCACGATCTCGCCTCGGAGCCGCGCGTTCGCACCGGGGACGTCGATCTCACTCCACGGATCTGCTTCGGCCATCTGTGCAGCGACCCACCGCTTGGGAATGAGATGAACCCTTCCGCTGCTTCGCTCCGGGTGGGGCGTGAACCACGCACTCACCCGCTCCCGTCGCGAGCGCGAGGAGAACGCCATCGACCGGCGAGAAATTCGCAGATTTCTCTCGGTGGAACGACGATTTCCCACGAGACATTATATAGGGCACCCTTTTCCCCGGCCCCCACGGAGGCAGGACCCCCCATCGTTCCATGGCACGACGTCACCGTCCACGGCGAGGATCTCTCGCCTTCTCGCCTCGCTCGCGCGCCGTCCGACCCCTCCCTCGAATCCGATCGTGGGGGGAGGGCGGCAAGGCGCCCGGGCTCGAAGGCTTTGCCGGGTTCAAGGTCGGGATGTCCCACGCCTTCATCGTAGATTACCGTAAGCGATCGACCACGGCGGGTCAGGAAGTCTCGGTCCCCGTGACGGTCGTAGAGGTCCCGCCCCTGAAGGTCGTCGGGGCACGGATCTACGCGCGTCACGGCTACGGTCATCGGGTCGTCGCCGAAGTGTGGGGAGCGAACACCTCCGAGGAGCTCGCCCGCAAGATCCCCCCGCATCCCGCCAGCACTTCGGACGCCGTCGCGACATTCGCAGCCGCGACCGGGGTCGAGGTCCGAGCGATCGTTCACACCCAGCCCCACCTCATCAGCGGAACGCCGTCGAAGACCCCGGCGATCTTCGAAGTCCGTATCGGGGGGGAGAAGTTCGAGGAGCGACGCGCGCACGCTCTCCACCTCCTCGGTAAGGAGCTCCGGGCGGAGGACCTCGCGAAGGAAGGGGAGTTCCTGGACGTTCTCGGCGTCACGAAGGGGTTCGGATTCCAGGGCCATATCCAGCGGTGGGGCGTCAAACTCCAGCCCCGAAAGAACTCGAAGCATCGGCGCATGATCGGAACGCTCGGCCCTCACAATCCGAGCTTCGTCACCTATCGCATCCCCCAAGCCGGACAAACCGGTTACCACCGGCGCACGCAGTTCAACCTGCGCGTGCTCAAGATCGTCAAGGACCCTCGAGTGGACCCCGTGACCCCGTCGGGAGGGTTTCCGCACTACGGAGAGGTCCGCAGTTCATGCATCGTACTGCACGGAAGCCTTCCCGGGCCGGCGAAGCGGCTGCTGCGATTCCGTACCCCGATGCGCAGTCAGGTCGTCTCGGTCGAGAAGGTCGAGCTCCGCTACTACAGCCTGCACTCGAAGCAAGGAGCGTAGCGTTGTCCTCTCCCGCGAAGGCGCCCGCATTCTGTTGCAC
>JBOGRR010000090.1:0-4566 GCA_050749765.1 Thermoplasmata archaeon
CACCACGATGATCCGGGGGCGACGTTCCCCGGCGAGCTTCGGAGAGGCGGCTTCGATCTCGCGCAATCGACGGCCGAGACGCTGGGCCGCGCTCAGTCGGTAGACGCTGTGGGTGTTCGCCTCGGCGCCCGGGACCCCGTAGTACGCCGGTACGTTGCCGAGGCAGATCGCGAGCGACCGGAATGCGAGCGACCCCGAGTCCAGCTCGACCGTCCGCTGAGCCAGATCGATCGAGCGCACCGTGCCGGCGCGATAGCTCACTGATGTCGAGTCGAGGATCTCGGAGAGCGGAACCGCCCACGGCCGCACATTCGCTTCGGCCCGAGCGATCCGATCGATCTCGTAGAGCTGAGTGCGCAAGACGTGGACCGGGCTCCGATCGACCAGCACGACGGGGATCTTCCCCTTCGAGCGGCGGTGGACCTCCTGGGCGACCGTCAGGCCGGCGTAGCCCGATCCCAGCACGACGAGCGGTCCGTCCGGCGCCGGCGCCTGAGACATCGCGTCGTCATGACCGGCGCGGACCATATAGGGAGAGGAGGCCCGCGGGGCGCGACCTCCCGAGATGCTTTGACCGTGCCGGAGCTCGGGCGATCCGCATGTCGATCCTCGAGAATCCGCCCGAGAACCCCTGCTTCGGCTGCGGCCCGCTCCACCCCCGCGGACTCCACCTTATTCTGGAAGAGGATCACGCGGCGGATGGAGTCCACGAGGTGCGAACTCGATTCACGCCGAAGCCGGACGAGATCGGTTGGCCGGGCCTCCAGCACGGCGGTCTCCACTACTTCGTCCTCCACGAGGTCTCCTACTGGGCCGCGCTCACGCTCGGTGGCAAGGTGATGCGCTTCTCCGGGACGGCCCAGTTCCATCAGGAGCGGCTCCCGCGGGTGGGGATCGAGCACGTCGCCCGGGCGCGGATCGCCGCCCGGGAAGAGATGGGCGGCCTTGCCATCCGCGCCGAGAGCCGAACCGCGACGGATCGCCAGTGCGGGGTCCTCGATACTCACTGGCTCCCCGCGAGTCGCGCCGAGGTCGAGCGAGCTCGGCTCGCCCTCCCGAACTACCTCTTGGAGGAGATGGATCCTTAGGCGTGTCGAAGGCGCCGCGGGCTCTGCGGGAAAAGCCAAGGGAGGGAATCGAACCCCCAGGAAACGGATCTGCAGTCCGTCGCATTAACCATTCTGCCACCTTGGCGCGGCCCGGCGAATGGTCCTCCCCTTAAAGTCCATCGGGCCCGCGATCCCCCGACGAGATTCGGCCCCGGACCCCCCGGCACGCGCGTTCCTCTTCAGCTGCATGCCGCTGCGGTCCGGTCTCTACGCGACGGCCGCTCGACGTCCTTCTCGAGCGGGCATGGATCGGCCGCCTTCGGGGCCGGGGCCACTGACCTCCGCGATCCGTCGTGGCTCGTCGTGCTTCGACCATGGAGAGTAGAGCGCGCCCGGCGAACGGTGATCTCCGTCGGAGATGCCGGGATCGGCGTAGGCGGCGCGCCCACCATGAACTTCGCGGAGGATCGCCGACTAGATCGGGCGGAACGCTCGCGCGGCGCGTAGACCGATGTTGCGGAGGCCGACCCGAAGTCGATCGACGCCCGCCAGCGACCGCCCTTCCCCTCGGCATCGTCCGCGGCGCAGGGCATCGAGCAGGTCGTCGACGGTCTCGATCCCCTCCGAGAATATCGTGTAGGCGCGTCCGACGTCCCGCGGGGTATGCGCGTCGCTCCCTCCCGTCGTTCCGAGGGCGCGCTGCGCGGCGACGAGCTCCGCGCGAGCGTTCGCGATCTCGGTCGAGTGCCCGTTGCGCCCCTCGAGGCACGGCACTTTGCACGAGAGCGCCGCGGCGTTGCCGATCCCGTGACCCCGGCGATACGGATGCGAGGGAACTGCGACTCCACCGTGCGCATCGACCCACTCGATCGTCTCGGCCAATGCACGCCGTACCGGCGGTGTCGTATCGAGGCCGTAGGCGAGCAAGTGGCCCTCCCGTGTCGATATCTCGACCCCGGGGATGAAGAGGTAGCCCCGGTACTCGCGTTGCGCCTCAGCGAGTTCGTGCAATCCGGCGACGGTGTTGTGGTCGGTCAGGGCGCAGCCGCGCAGCCCGCTCCCGGCGACGGCTTCGACGATCGCCGAGACGGGCATCGACGAGTCGGGGGAGTGCGCCGAGTGCAAGTGTAGGTCGAAGCGAGCATCATCGTTCATCGAACCGCCGCCCCGGCGGGGACGGGGGCCGAGGGCCGTAGCGGACCGGCCGCGCCGAACGTGACGAGGCGCCCCCGGTTCGAGCCCGGGGCCTCCAAACGCACGACGACCAGACCGGTCACCTCCACCGGCTCGTCGATCTCGATCGTTCGGCCCCCGGCACGAACGCTTCGGCGACCATCCACCGGGCTCGATTCCGCGATGATCAACGGCGTCTTCGCGAAGTCGCCGATCGTGATCTCAGGAGGTCGGTCCGGGACCCCCTCCACCGGAGTTCCCGGTGCCACGGACTCGGGGGGCTCGAGCAGCACGGCGCGGCCCTCCGACTCGCTCGCAAGGAGCATCCCCTGGCTGGTCATCTTGCGGATCGTTCGTGGAGCGAGGTTCGCGAGCACGACGATCCGTCGGCCGACCAGCTCCTCGGGGGCGTAGCTCGCGCGGATCCCGGCGACGACCGTTCGAGGTTGGGACTCCCCGAGATCGACCGAGAGGACCAGCAACCGCTCCGCGTCAGGGTGAAGGGCGGCGCCCCGGATCACTCCGGCACGGATCGCGAGAGGGGCGAGCGGTTCCGAACCGAACCCCGCGGGCTGTGCCGGCGCCGTCGGCCTCGGGAAGAGCGGCTCGATCGCCCCGAGCAACTGCCCGGACGGCGGGGGGACGAGCGCGGAGTCCCAGCTCCCGCGTTCGGCCCCTTCGGAGTACCCGAGCATTTGGAAGAGCCGCTCGGAGGAGGCGGGGAGGACCGGAGAGAGCCAGATCGCGAGGGCATGGAGTCGCCAGATCGCCTCGAAGAGGGCTTCGGCTTGCTCGGCGGGGGGCAACGCCCACGGCTTCGACTCGTGGAACGCCCGATTCGCCGCGCGGACCTCTTCGAGCGTGAGGTCGAGCGCCTCCTTGAGGCGGACCGCCTCGTACTCGGCGGTGATCTTTCGGTGCGCCTCGGCGAGCCGGGCTCCGGGCGAGGAGGGGCGGGTCGCGGCCCATTCCACTGTCGGCGCCGGGATCCGACCGCCGTGGCGATCGCGCGCGAGCACGAGGGCGCGCTGCGCGAGGTTCCCGTACTGGTTCGAGAGGATCTCCTCCCAGAGCCGCTCGAACTCCTCACTATCGAACTCCGTGTCGCGGTTCTGCGGCGCGAGGAGCGCGGGGTAGAACCGCACCACGTCCGACGGATAACGATCGAGCATGGAGGGCAGGAAGACGTCGAGCGCCTTCGAGCGGCTCTTCGAGAGCTTCTCGCCCCCGAGCAACATCCACTCGTTCGCCGGAACGTCGTAGGGGAGCTGCAGCCCTCCGGCGCCGATCAACATCCCCGGCCAGACGAGCGTGTGCTGGAACCGGTTGTCCTTTCCGACGAAATAAAACTGACGCACCGGCTCCGCGGGGTCCCAGTAGCGCTGCCACGCCTCGGGACGCTGCGCGCGGATCGCCCACTCCCGGGACGCGGAGAGGTAGCCGATCAGCGCCTCGAACCAGACGTAGAAGCGCTTCCCGTCGTACCCGTCCAACGGGATCGGCACTCCCCAGTCGAGGTCGCGAGTGATCGAGGTCGGGTGGAGACCCTCCGTGAGGAAATTCTCGGCGACCCGGCGGGTCCCCGCGCGCCAGTGGGGCCGGGCCGCGAGGAATTCCACGATCGCCCCCTCGAGCTTGTCGAGCTCGAGAAAGAAATGCTCGCTCGGTCGGAACTCCGCCGGCGTTCCGCAGAGCGCGCAGCGCGGGCTGCCCAGCTGCCGCACGTCGATCGGACGCCCGCAATGGTCGCACTCGTCCCCGCGCGCATCGGGGAATCCACAGTGCGGACAGGCGCCGAGGGCGTACCGGTCCGGGAGAAAGCGACGATGTTTCGGACAGTACGGGCCTTCCTCCGTGCGCCGTCGGACGTAGCCGTGCTCGAGGAGCGCGAGGAAGACCTCGCGCACGGTCTGTTCGTGGTTCAGGGTCTCCGTGTGCGTGTAGAGGTCGAAGGTGACGCCCGCGCGCTCGAACGTCGAGCGGTGCACCTCGTGGAAGCGCGCCGCGAGCGCCCCGGGAGTCGTCCCATCCGCTTCGGCCCGAACGAGGATCGGGGTCCCATGCATGTCCGAGCCTGAGACCATCAGTACTTCGTCGCCGCGCAAGCGGTGGAACCGAGCGAAGATGTCGGCCGGCAGGTACGTGCTGGCGAACTGACCGATGTGGATGGGGCCGTTGGCGTACGGCCAGGAGACCCCAATAAACACCCGACCCATCGTGCCCTCCGGCCCCGCTTTGAGCCTTCGGCGCGCTAAAGGTTGCCGAGGGGACGGCCCCGGTCGGCGACTGCTTTATCGCGCCGCTCCGTCTCGCGGCCAACGTGCCCGAGGAATCCCCGCTCGCA
>JBOGRR010000091.1:0-4516 GCA_050749765.1 Thermoplasmata archaeon
GGTCCGGCCCATCGGCGCGCTCGAGAAGGATCGGCACGCTCGCCGCGTCGCGTCGCCGCCCCATCACGATGGCCGTCGCGTTGCGCACACGGCGCGCCGAGTCGTGAAACATCGGTCGGATCCGCTCCGAAGCGTCGGGCTCCTCCGACTCCCCCAGCGCGAGGACCGCCGCACGCCGCACGCGGTCACTTGGATCGGTCAGGGCGAGGACGAGCGCGCTCGTCGCCGCGGGCGTTCGCATCCTTCCCAGCGCGGCCGCGAGCATCCAGCGGACCTCCGCAACGGGGTCGGACATGTGAGCGATGATCGCCTCGGTCGATCGCGGGTCGCCAATCCTTCCGACCGCCCAAGCGACCATCTCGCGCACGCGAGGGTCGGGATCGTCCAACGCCCTATCGAGCGGCTCGCGCCCTTCCGCACGACCGAGGGCCCCTAGCGACTGGGCAGCGCTCGCCCGGACCGCGGCCTCAGGATCGCTCAGTGAGAGCGTGAGCGCCATCGCGGCCCGGGGGTCCCCGCGCGAGCCGAGGACCTTCGCGATCGTGCGTCGCACGGCCGGGTCGGGGTCGCTGAGGGCCCGGATGAGCGGGGAGAGGTCCTCCGGGGAGGGCTCGTGCGACTTCGGGATCGATGCGCGGGCGCCCCGGACGCGGCGGGCGTGGACCCGGCGGACGGTGGGGCTCACACGTCGACCAGCGATGCGGGGTCTAAAACCTCCGTCGGCTCGGGCAGGCGACGCTGCTCGGGCCGGCCCGGCGAACCGTAGCGTCCCCGCGGCCCCACCGAGGGGACCTTCCAGCGCGCCCGCATCGTCTGACGGTCGATCCCGAACGGGGCGAGGAGCGTCTCGACCTCCCGGGCGAGGAGCTCGAGGTAGGCGATCGGGTCGTAGCGCTCGGCTCCCGTCAGCTCGCTCGCGAGCCGGACCCGGTCGCGCCAGGAGCGGGAACGTTCGTCGAGGAGGACGTAGCGGACCTTCTCTCCGGGAGCGAGCGGTTCGCCCCCGGCCTCCGACTGGCGCAGTGCGCTCACGGTCTCGGTGAAGACCGCGTAGTCGTCGACCGCCGCGCTCACCCGCCGGGTGACGACGAGCTCCTCCACCGGCCAGCGGCCCTCGGCGACGCGCTCCGCGAAGCGATCGGCGCGCGCGAGGGCGCGCGGTATGAGCGCGCGGAACTCTCGCGCATCGCGCGCGTGCACGAAGAGCTCGAGGATCTCCCCCTCGAGCCGCCGGGCGAGCGCGGTCGTATCGTGTCGACGCGCGCCGATCCCGCGGAGCTTCAACTCGCCGGTCTCGTAGCATCCATAGTAGCGGTTCGCGACGCCGAAGCCGTCGGCGACCGTCGGGAGGAAGACGATCCAGCGGTAGCGCCCCTCGTAGCCGAGCGGAAGGCCGGTCCGTTCGCTGACCGAACGCGCGAACTCTTCCGGGGTTCCGCTCTTCGGCCCCGGCGCGAGCCACATCGAGTCGACGATCCCGTGCACGAAGCGATAATCGGCCTCCTCCGCGTCGTGGACCATGTCGCCGAAGAGGGTGCGTGCGTAGGCGTTGATCGCCTCGTGAACCTCGATGCGTCCGAAGCGCGCGTTGCGATACCCCTGGTAGCCGAAGGCGGTGACGAGGATCCACTTGAGCATCTTCACGCGCCCGCGCAGGCGCCGCGCCTCCGCCGGGGCGATGCCGGGGCGTCGCATCGCCGCCTTGAGCGCCGTGCGTCGCGCGAGCAAGGGAAGGAGCGTGCGCGGCAACAGGCCGACCCGACGCGTGCACGACCGGTAGCCGACCTCCGGGGCGATGTGCGGGCTCCTCGGGCAGCACCGGCAGTCGAGTGTCTCCGCCGAGAGATTGTGGTGGACCATGATCTGCGGAAAAAGGCTCGCGAAGTCGAACTCGTCGAGGCGATCGAAGACCCCGACGGGCGGGCGGAGGATCGTCCCGCCCCGATCGGCGGCGACGAGGTGATCGGCCGGTCGGAACCGCTCGGGGCGGTTCTTCTTCCACGGGACCCGGTAGCCCGAGCGGATCGCCTCCGCGATCTCCATCGCGCTGAAGCACGTCCCCGGGGACTGGCGGGCGACCGACTGCAGGCTGAGCCGGGAGAGCCGGGCGGCGTCGACGAGCCCGGGGAGATCGGTGTCCTCGAAGAGGAAGGAGTTTTCCCGATCGATGTGAAAACGCCCGGGAAGGTCGAACGCCGCGGCGCTGTGGAGGATCTGGCCGTAGCTCGCGTAGGACCGCGCTCGACGCGTCGGGGCGAGCCGCCCCGGACCCCGACCGAGCACGAACTCGGCGTCGCTCAGATCGTGCGCCGCGGCCCGCCCGTAGAGCCAGGGAAGATCGAAAGCGTCGCCGTCGTCGGTGAGCACCACATCCGGATCGACTCGCGCGAAGGCGGCGGGGAGCGCGCGCAGGAGCTCCTCTTCGGGCCCCTCCAGGAGCTCGGGGCCGAGGCGGACCGTAGCGACGCGAGCCCCGGGAGCGGGGTGGCGGGCGCCCCGGCTCCCGTCCAGGCGGACCTCGAGCGCTGCAGTGCGTAGCGGCGCCGGCTCGTAGTCGATCGCCTCGGCCGGCTCGGTCGCGTGCCATGCTCCCGCCCGCTCGACGACCGGGGCGAACGGGAAGAGGTCGTGGGCGAGGTAATAGAGCTGGGGCGCGCCGAGATCGACGTCGAAGAGCGTGTAGCGGTGAAAGTTCCCTCGACGGTCGATCGCCTCGGCGAGGGCGCGGCGCCGTCGGTTCGACCTCGGCGTCACCGCGAGCCGGACGGACGGACGCTCGTCGAAGAGCGAGGAGCGCTCGGTCACCCGGCGCACCGATTCGACCTCGGGGTCGTCGAGGAGCGCGCGCACCAACGCCGCGCGCTCCGCGCGAGGAGCGCCGACGTAGAACGGAGGGCGGAACGCGCGGGTGACGGCGCGGGTGCGCCCGGTCCCGCGCGCCTTGACCCACAGGATGACCGAGCGCCCGTCGACCGAGTCGCGGATGTCGAGGAGCCAACC
Organism: Thermoplasmata archaeon; assembly: GCA_050749765.1. GTDB lineage: Archaea > Thermoplasmatota > Thermoplasmata > Lutacidiplasmatales > UBA184 > Lutacidiplasma. The sequence continues at coordinate 3,001 of JBOGRR010000091.1, forward strand.
GTCCGGCCGCCCTTCCTCCGCCATGCGAGCCGCGGAGCGGGCGCTACCGAGGGTCGGCGGGCGCCATCGGAACCTCGCGCGGGAGGCGTCGGGCGAGGTCGAGGAGCACCGAGAGCAGGATCGACTCGAGGAGGTCGGGGCTCCCGACCTGCGTCGCCTGCGCGACGTAGCGCCGCGCGCCCGAGCGCAAGGTCGCGAAGGCGGCGCGCTCCTCGGGCGTGGTGAGGAGGCGCTCGAACGCCTCCCACCGCTTCAGCCGCTCGTCGAGCGCTTGGCGATAGGTGGGTGCGGTGCGGCCCATGCGATCACCTCCCGCTCGTCGCTCGAGAACTCCTCGATCCCGCGCTGGCCGTCCGGCCGGTGGACGAGCCGGACCCGGGCGTCGTCCCGGTAGGAACGTAGCGCGAGACCGCGGGGGTGGCGGGCGAAGGTGATGAGGTCGGCGAAGCGCGGTCCGGCGTCAAGGAGGCCGGGGAACCGGTCGAATCCGCCGTCCTGGACGAGGAGGAGCGGGCACGACGCGCGGTCCATCATCGCGCGCAATCGCTCCGCCACGTGGCGGAGGAGCGCCTCCCGCTCCTCGGGGCGCACCTCCTCCTCGGCCTCGAAGAGCGTCGGAAGCTCGTGCGCGACCAGCAGCGTCGGGCGCCGGCGGCGCAACTCGCCCGCCCACCCATCGACGAGCGCGACCAGCTGATGGGCGGTGAACGCCCGCGCGAGGCGGATGCGGTGCAGCGCCTCCCCCGGGGCGACCCCGAAGCCGCGACCGAGCTCACCGATGCGGAAGGGATGGAAGCGATTCGCCCCCTCGATGAGCGAGATCTCGCCCCCGACCGCCGCGCTCCCTGCGTAGAGGAGCTCGAGGAGCGGCCCGATCGCCGAATGGCGCCCGAACCAGAGGGTCGTCTCTCCAGGGACCAGCCGCTGGCCGAGCCAGGCGAGGATCGCCGGGTCCTCGGGGAGAGTCCGGCCACCGCCCGAGCGAAGGGCGAGGGGCGCGGAGTGCGGTCCCTGGGTCCGGGCCGGTCGGCGGGAGGGGACGCTCGGGGCCACGGAAGGGAGGTCGATCTCGGAGAAGAGGTTCGAGATCGATCGCGCGGCGAGCGCGGCGCTCATCATACGATCGCGTTCGACGGGAGCGGCCCTCTAAAGCGGCGGCTCGGGAGAGACCGAAACGCCTCGCGCTGGGTGTTTCGCCTTCAACGGGCGGTTCGTCGTCGCTCGCTCCGACCGTCGTGGGCCATCCCGCGGGGCGGCGACCCTACCCGTCCTCCAAGCGGGAGCGCCCCGGTGGCGGAGGCAGGCCCAGCAGCTCGGAGAGGTGGGTCGCGTTCGCGACCGCGTCCCCGCGGAAGTGGTTGTTGAAGAAGCCGTAGACGGTATCGACTTGCTCGGCGACCTCGCGCACCCGGGGGACCCAGGCGGTGAGCTCCTCGGCGGAGTACGTGTAGTCATACCACAGGTTCGTCCCCCGGCCGTGCCAGCGCACGTAGGCGAACGGGGCCGTCACTTCGAG
>JBOGRR010000092.1:0-4516 GCA_050749765.1 Thermoplasmata archaeon
CCGCAGTGCGGCGTCGATCGCGGTGAGGTCATTCCCGTCCGGTACGTCGAGGACCCGCCAGCCGTACGCTCGGAAGCGGGCACCGACGTCCTCCATGAACGACAGGCTCGTCGGACCTTCGAGCGAGACCTGGTTGTCGTCGTAGAGGAGGACGAGCTTGCCGACGTGCAGGCTCCCGGCGAACGACGCGGCTTCCGAACTGATCCCCTCCATGAGATCACCGTCCGAGCACAACGCGTAGGTCCAGTGGTCCACGATGGGGAACCCCGGCCGGTTGTACCGGCTCGCGAGATAGCGCTCCGCGAGCGCCATGCCGACCGCCATCGCAACGCCCTGGCCGAGCGGACCCGTCGTCGCTTCTACTCCCGGAGTGTGGCCGTATTCCGGATGGCCGGGGGTCCGGCTGCCATATTGCCGGAATCGACGCAGCTCGCTCATCGGAAGGTCGTAGCCGGTGACATGGAGCAGGGAATAGAGGAGCGCCGAGCCGTGGCCCGCCGAGAGGACGAACCGGTCCCTATTCGCCCAGTGGGGATTTTGCGGGTTGTGCCGAAGGTAGCGGTCCCATAGGACGTAGGCCATCGGCGCGGCATCGAGGGGGAGTCCGGGGTGTCCCGACTTCGCAGCCTCCACCATGTCGACGGAGAGGAAACGGAGCGTGTTCACTTGCTCGAGCTCGTCGATGGTCATGGCGCCGTCCCCGTCGTTACGCCCGCGTGGACCATAGCTGCCGCCCCCATCACGCCGGAGTACTTCCCCAGACGCGCCGGCACGATCCTAAGGTGTTCGACGGGGACCGCGAGCGCCCGGGCGCGCACCCGCGAGGCCACCGCTCGCAGCAGGAACGGGGCATTATCGATCACACCGCCTCCCAGGGCCAGCACGGCCGGGTCGAAGGCGTTGACCACGCCGACCATCCCCGCCGCGAGGTACTCCGCGGTCGATGCCATGATCTCGCGCGCGAGCGGGTCCTTTGCGAGGTACTGCGCGGTGACGGTTCGGGCTGTGATCGCCCCGATTCCACCGGCGCGCCGGATGAGTGCCACGCCTTCCCGGGGCCGCGCTCGGACGATCTCCTGCGCGCGCTCGGCGATGGCCCAACCACCAACGTACGCCTCGAGGCAACCTCGATTGCGGCAATGGCACGGCCGGCCGTTCGCGACGATCGTCATGTGTCCGACTTCCCCCGCGGTGTCGGAAGCTCCGTAGCGCAAGCGCCCGTCCGCGACGAACCCGCCGCCGACCCCCGTGCCCACGAAGACGCAGGCGAGGTCTCGGGCTCCGCGACCGGCCCCGAAGGTCCACTCCCCGAAGGTGACGGCCCGCACGTCGTTCGTTACGGTGACCGGGATCCCGAGCGCGCGCTCGAGGCGTTGTCGCAACGGCACGTTGCTCCAGCCGAGATTCGGGGCCGCCACCACGACCCCGTCGGGAGAGATCTGGCCGGCGACGCCCACCCCGACGCCCCGAGCACCCCGCCCGCGCTGCCGCAACAGGGTCCGGAGCCGAGCGGAGAGCTCCTCGACAATGCGCTCGGCGCCACGTTGCGCGATGGTCGGGTGCTCGTACGATGACCGGATCCGGCCGCTGGGGCTCATCACCGCTGTGAGGATCTTCGTTCCGCCGAGGTCGACGCCGATGGTGGGAGCTCGGTCAGACCTCGCGGTGGGGCCCGGTTGCCGGGAGGCGATCACGGACCCCACCGACACTGGCGTTCGAGTCGACCCGTCGTCGCGGTTTCTGCCGATGCATCCGGTGGAGACGCCATCTGACCGTGCACCATTCTGCCGCCCGACCCGACCGGGTCGGATCGCGGAAGGCGCAGGGGTTCGCGCGGCGATATCCTCTGCGGGGGGACGTGGGCTGGTCGGAGATCCGCACTCACCGCCGACGGTCCGTTTCCGCTCTCGGCGGCGGGCACGCCGCCAAGACCGGCGACCCTGCGGTGACCAACCCCGACGGGTGGCGATGCGAAGTCCCGGTGGGACGCCGGGCACCCGGCGATAGGTTCCCTCATCAGCCCGGTCGCCCTCCTGAACCCGGGGCCATCGATCTTGGCCCAGAACGCATAGTACCGCGGCACGCCGGCCCCGACCAACGCGGGAACGCCGACTGCTGGAACGGGCCCAACCCTACGCTCATCTAGGTTTCTCTCGCTCCTGGCCATCCAAAGCAGAGCGGCGGCTTATCGAGGGAGCTGGGATGTCTTGAGCCCGGGGGCGAGCGGGGGCCACTTGAGGTGGAAGCCGCGAAGCGTGTGCACGATGGTTCGTACGACCGCCCAATCCCGGAACCATCGGAGGTCGGAGGGAACCAGATACCACGGGGCCCAGGAGGTATTCGTGCGGTCGAGCGTCTCCTCGATCGCCCTCGTGTACCGTGGCCAGGCCTTCCGCTCGACCAGGTCCGACCGGCGGAGTTTCCAGTGCTTGGTCGGGTCCTTCCAACGTTCGCGCAGTCGTTCGCCCTGCTCCTTCCGACTGACGTGCAGAAAGAACTTCAGGACGGTCGTCCCCTCCCGACTCAGCATCCACTCGAACTCATTGATCGCGCGATATCGCCGCTCCCAGACCTTGCGGGCGACGGTTCGGTCAACGCGCGCCGCGAGTACATCCTCGTAGTGGCTCCGGTTGAAAATGGCGATCTCGCCCCGCCCGGGAACCTGAGCGTGGACTCGCCAAAGGAAATCGTGGTCGGACTCGATCGGGGTCGGTCGTTCGAACTTCGCCACGCGTACCCCCTGCGGGTTCACTCCCTCGAACACGTGGCGGATCGTGCCGTCCTTGCCGGCCGTGTCGAGCCCTTGGAGGATGATCAAGAGCGAGTGTTGATGGCTCGCGTAGAGGAGCTCTTGCAGCCGATCCAGCTCGGCGACCAGGCGCTCCGACTCTTTCGAGGCCTTTCGTTTCGACCCGTGGAATGCCGACGTATCGGCGGCATCGTATCGACGCAGGCGCACCGGACCGTGAGTGCCGAGCATGAGTTCGTTCACGAGACTCCGACGCTCGAGCCGCTGGCCACCGTCGGCCGAACGACCTCCGCGAGCGACGCTTCTGAGAGGTCGCGTGCACGGATAGGCTCGGCGGTGCCGACTCGGGGCCGGATTTCCGCCGTGCGCGCGCGCTCGCTCCTCGATGCGCCGGGAGGGGCGCCCTACGCAGCGGATCGACGACGCGGTCGTCGAAGGGGGGCCTCCGCGTGAGGGTCAGTTCTTACCGGGAGCGTACGGTGTGTCGGCTCAGCGCCGAGGCTCGCCGACCTGCGAAGTAGGTCGCCACGACGAGGACCGCCAAGACCAGTACCACGAGCGCCCCCACCCGCGTGAACGGCGCGAGTAGCAACGGGAGGATCCCCATGAAGCCGAAGACACTGAGAAAGAACAGGACCGTCCCGAACTTGTCGACGAACCCGCTTTTCAGAGAGAGGCCGCCGGCCACGTCGAGGAACGAGAGGAGACCGATGCTACTGATGGCTCCGACGGTGGCGACGAACGTCACGACGGTCTCGAAGCATCCTTCACCAGAGAGCGAGCCGAACGGGATCTGGAATGCGGACGGGTTGGTGAGGATCAGGACGAGGGCCGTCAGCGTGAGACCCATAAAGAACCCCAGAGCGGTGAGCGCCTGCTGATGCAGAACGCTGCCCTCGCTCGCCGCCATCGCTGCGCCGGCCCACCCTACCTGGCTCGTCCTATTAGCTGTAGGCTCGTGGAGACCGGGGCGTTCCCTGATCCGACTCCGCCGCGTGCACCGGACCCGAGGAGGGAAGGTCCGTAGATGGGAGCGCGTGCGCTCCGTTCCGGCGTGAAGGCTGGGGCGACGGCTCGCCGTTCCCCTCCGTACGCAGAACTCCTGCGGGGACTACGACGGGAATCCTGGACCCGATACCGATCCCCTCGGGGGCGCTCATCGCGTCCGAAGGTCGGCAGGTCCGCGCTAGCTTCGTTGAGGGCGGTCCTCCTTCGAGTGCCGAGAGGGAAAGTGGCGACCTACGGTCAAATCGCCGCGACGGCGGGATACCCCGGTGCCGCGCGCCTCACCGTCTGGGCACTCCACGGTGTCGAGGGGCTCCCGTGGCATCGCATCGTCGCGGCCGGTGGTCGCATCGCACTTCCCGGCGAACTCGGCCACGAGCAACGGCTACGGTTGGCGCTCGAGGGCGTCACCTTTCGAGCCGGGCGCGTTCGGATGGAACTCCATAACTGGACACCGAGACCTCGGCAGACGCCGCGCCGCCCGGACCCCCCACGACGTCGGCCCACGCGGTCGTGACGGGTCCCGCCTTCCACCGGAACCCCTCAGCGCTACCTCCGCGCTTTCCGAGGGAGATCTCCCGGGTCGGGGTAAGCGCGCTTCGCGCTCTTCGCGAGCGGCTGGACCGGGCCCGTGAGGGAGTACTTGCCTGGAACTGCGGGTTCAGGGCGGCCAAATCCCTACCGACCCCAAGGCGCACCATGAAGTGCCTGGGTGTATATGCCCCCGGGAGGGACCATGGTCGACGAGACATCCGAGATGGG
>JBOGRR010000093.1:0-4360 GCA_050749765.1 Thermoplasmata archaeon
CACGTGAGGATTCGACGGGCTCCGCCAGCTGCCCCAGGCCGTGCGCCGCCCCATCGTCTGCTTGTACCATAGGATCTCGGCGCGCAGCACGAGCCCCGCCGCGAGCACGTCGCGCGTGAGGTCGTGGTGGATCGGCCGGAAGTTCTTGATCGACGTCGGCGCGACGTTGAGCGCGAACCGGCCGCCCGGCACGAGCACCCCGTTGAGCGCGGACCAGATCCCCGAGAGCCACCCTCGGTAGTCGGCATAGCTCCGGTCGTCGGCGTATCCGAGGTAGTCGATGCCGAGATTGTAGGGGGGAGAGGTGATCGCGAGATGCACGGACTCGCGCGGCAGAGCGAGGAGCGCCGATCGCGCATCTCCGTGGACGATCTGATCCGTCGGGATCCCCGGCGCGAGGCGGCGACTCGGAACCGGCCGGCGAGCGCTCGTCACACCACCACCAAACGGTCCCCCGGTTTCAAGGTTCCGGCGACGCCCCGCGCCCGAGGGGGACCGACGTGCACGGACCCGGGGGGGATCCCGGTCGAACTCCCAGGACGGGGCCATGGCCACGGAAGCGGCGGACGAGAAGCGGTGGCCGACCTCGCGCGCGCCGGGACGACCCGGCGGACCGACGTCGGTGGGTCGGGGGCCGAGGTCGGAGTCTCCGGCGCGCCAAGCGTATAATCTCGGCCGGTTCGAGAGGTCCGAAACCGTCATGGGCGTTGCGATCGGGGTTGTCAAGGAGACCGCGCCCGGCGAGCGCCGCGTCGCCCTCGTGCCGGAGAGCGTTGCGCGCCTCGTTAGGGCCGGTGGGACCGTCCACCTCGAGACGGGAGCGGGGGTCCGCGCGGGCTACCCGGACCCGGCGTACGTCGCCGCGGGCGCGACGATCGTGCCGTCGCCCGCCGAAGCGCTCGGGTGTGCGATCGTGCTCAAGCTGCAGGCCCCGACCCCCGAGGAGGTCCGCGCGATGCGCCCGGGCGCGGTCATCGCCGCGGTGATGAGTCCGCATCGCAATCTCCCAAGCGTTCGAGCGCTCCAGTCCGCCGGCGTGAGCGCCTTCGCGCTCGAGCTGCTCCCCCGCATCACGCGCGCCCAAAGCATGGACGTTCTGAGCTCCCAGGCGACGGTCGCGGGGTACCGCGCGGCGCTCATCGGCGCCGAGCTCTCGCCCAAGTTCCTCCCGATGCTCACGACGGCGGCCGGCACGATCCGCCCGGCCAAGGCGCTCATCCTCGGGGCGGGCGTCGCGGGCCTGATGGCGATCGCGACCTCGCGTCGGCTCGGTGCGGTCGTTGAAGCGTACGATGTACGGCGCGCGGCGGGCGAGCAGGTCCGCAGCCTCGGCGCGAAGTTCCTCGCGCTCGAGATCAATGCGGAGGGGCAGGGAGGATACGCTCGCGAGCTCACGGCGGAAGAGAAGGTGCAGGAGCAGGCGATGGTCGAGAAGGCCGTCGCGGCCGCGGACATCGTCATCACGACCGCGAACGTGCCGGGCCGCAAGGCCCCGCTCCTCGTGCGCGCGTCGATGGTGGAGAAGATGCGACCGGGCTCCGTCATTGTCGATCTCGCGGCGGAGTCCGGGGGCAACTGCGAGCTCACGAAGGCCGGGGAACGCATCGAAGCGTACGGGGTCACGATCGCGGGCCCGCTCAATCTCCCGAGCGAGCTCGCCTATCACGCGAGCCAGATGTTCGCGAAGAACCTCGAGTCGTTCCTCGGCCTCCTGATCACCCCCGAGGGGAACCTCGTGAGCGCGTACACGGACGAGATCCTCGTCGCGAGCCTGCTGGTCGATCACGGTGAGGTAAAGCACGCCCCCACCCGGGACCTGCTCGCAAAGGAGAGCGCGTGAGCGCCGACATCTGGACCGCGCTGCTCATCGCGATCCTCACGGCGTTCATCGGCTACGAGGTCATCAGCCGGGTCCCGGTCCTATTGCACACGCCCCTGATGTCGGGGTCGAACTTCATCCACGGGATCGTGCTGGTCGGCGGGATCGTCGCGCTCGGCCTCGCGACGAACCTCGTCGAGCAGATCATCGGACTCATCGCGGTGATCATGGGCGCGATGAACGTGACCGGGGGCTACGTGGTCACCGAGCGGATCCTCGCGATGTTCGACCGCTCGAAGCAGAAGAAGGGAGGCGGCCCGTGATCGACTGGACCGACCTCATCGACACGGTCTACCTCGTCGCGGTGATCTTCTTCATCCTCGGCCTGCGGGCGATGAGCTCGCCGGAAACGGCGCGTCGGGGGATCGTCCAGGCCGGCGGGGCGATGCTCGCCGCCGTCGTCGTGACGTTCCTGACCCCGGGGATATCGAACTTCTTGTGGATCTTCCTCGGGATCGTCGTCGGCGGAGGCGCCGGCTGGCTGTGGGCGAAACGGGTCCAAATGACCGCGATGCCCCAGATGGTCGCGGTCTTCAACGGTATGGGGGGTGGAGCGGCGGCGGCGATCGCCGCGGTCGAGCTCCTCGTGGCTCTCCCTGACGTCCCGGGCTCGTCGCTGAGCCTCGCCGGCGCCGTCATCGGCTCGGTCTCGATCGCTGGGAGCGTCGTCGCCTTCCTCAAGCTCCAGGGGTGGATGCGCCAGAAGCCGCTCGTCTTCCCGGGCCAGCAGGTCGTCAACACGGCGGTCCTCGCCCTCGGCGTCCTCTTCGGGATCTTCGCGGTCGCGTGGCAGAACCCGCTCTGGCTCGGTCCGTTCTTCCTCCTGGTGCTCGTCTACGGTCTCCTCCTCGCGATCCCGATCGGCGGGGCCGACATGCCGGTGATCATCTCGCTCTTCAACGCCCTCACGGGGATCGCGGTCGCACTGGACGGGTTCGCGCTCGTGAACGGCCCGCTCGGCGACGCGGGCTACGCGATGGTCGTCGCGGGCACGCTGGTCGGGGCCGCGGGCTCTCTGCTCACCGTGCTGATGGCCCGCGCGATGAACCGATCGATCGCCAGCGTGCTCTTCAGCGCCTTCGGGGCGACCGAGGAGGAGGGGACCGGGGTCCACGGGTCGATGAAGCCGATCGATCCGAACGACGCGGCGGTCACGATGGCCTACGCGAGCTCGGTCGTCATCGCTCCCGGCTACGGGATGGCCGTCGCGCAGGCACAGGGCAAGGTCAAGGAACTCGCGGACCTGCTCGAGGCGCGCGGCGTCGACGTGCGCTTCGCGATCCACCCGGTCGCCGGCCGGATGCCGGGGCACATGAACGTGCTGCTCGCCGAGGTCGGGGTCGCCTACGACAAGCTGTTCGATCGCGACGAGATCAACGGCGAGTTCCCTCAGGTCGATGTGGTCCTCGTCATCGGGGCGAACGACGTCGTGAACCCGGCGGCCCGCCGGCAGGGATCGGCGCTCCAGGGGATGCCGATCCTCGATGTCGACTACGCGAAGCAGGTCTACGTCATCAAGCGCGGTCAGGGCAAGGGTTTCGCCGGCATCGAGAACGATCTCTTCTACAAGGACAACTGCCGGATGCTCTACGGCGACGCGAAGGACGTCGTCGGTAAGCTGGTCGCGGCGCTCAAGCGCACCGCGACCTGAGCGGACCAGGTACGCTCGTCGACCATGGTCCGATACTCCGACGCCCCGCGAGGCGTCGGCCTACCGCCGGCGCCGTCGCGGGGCCGATCGAGTCGCGCGCCGCGGCCGCCGAGCGCGCGATCGAGCCGTGGCCTTCGCCGCCGTCGAGCGAAGCGTGGCCTTCACCATGCCGGTCGGCACTCCGAGCAGCCAGAAGATGTTCCCGTCGGGGTCGGCGAACTTTGCCATGCTCCCCCACGCCTCCTTGCGGAGCGGCTCGGAGAGCACGACGCCCGCTCGCTCCATTCGCCGGGTCAATCCCTCGATCTCGTCCGTGACGAAGGCGATGCCCGAGTCTCCCGGGTCGACCGGGGCGAACCCCTCGCACAAATGAAGGACGAACCGCTCGCCCGGCGGTGCGACGAGCACCGCATGCCCTCGTCCGCCCGCGATCGTGAACGTGCGAAAGCCGAGGTGCTTCCTCCACCATCGGGCCGTGGCCTTCGCGTCCGAAACTACGATCGCGACATCGGCGAGCGCGAGCATGACCCCGGAAGCCCCTCCGGGTATTTTGGCTGCACGCGGGCCGCGCGCCGAGGACCGGGCGCAAAGGTGGGCGCGGCCAGATTTGAACTGGCGACCTTCACCGTGTCAGGGTGACGTCATAACCGCTAGACTACGCGCCCGAGCGGGCGTCCCACCGAGGCCCCCCACTTATGCCTGTCGGCGGGCGGTAACAGGTCACGCATCTGAAGTCCGAAGCTGATCCCCGTTAGGCGTCATGTTTCGACGATTGTCGAGCATAGTACTATCGTCGGGGACGTCCATGACCCTTCCGAACGATGCCCGAC
>JBOGRR010000094.1:0-4351 GCA_050749765.1 Thermoplasmata archaeon
GACGTTGAAGAACCGTTCCGGGAACTTCTTCCCGAAGAACTGCGTGCGCGTCGACCCCGAGAGGTCCGCGTCGAGCACGACCAGCTTCGGATCCTCGTCTCCGAGCTCGACGAGGACCTCGCCGTATGCGTCCCGCAGGCTCTCCTGCTTCCCGTCGCCGGCCATGATCGAGTCCACCTCGCTCGGTCTACGCCGAGCCTCCGAGCTCGGCGAGCGCTCGCTCCGCTTCGGCGGCGGTCGGCGCCTTGCCGTGATAGACGTGCGTGTTCTCCATGAACGACACGCCTTTGCCCTTGACGGTCCGGGCGACGAGCGCGGTCGGGCCGCTCGTCACGGTCCGAGCCTCGGCGAGCGCGCAGAGGATCGCACGCAGATCGTGGCCGTCCAGATCGATCGTGTGGTAGCGGAAGGCGCGGAACTTCTCGAGGATCGGCTCGATCCCCATGAGCGACTCGGTCGACCCATCGGTCTCGTAGCCGTTGCGATCGAGGACCACGACGAGGTTCGAGAGTCGGTAATGTCCGCCGGCCATCAGCGCTTCCCACGTCGGACCAGCCTGGCACTCGCCGTCCCCGAGGACGACGTAGACGCGGTTCGAGCGACCGGCCAGACGCGCATCGAGCGCCATACCGACCGCCATCCCGGTGCCTTGGCCGAGGCAACCGGTCGAGGCCTCGATCGCGGGTAGCTTGCTGCGATCGACGTGGCCCTGCAACCGGCTTCCGAGTTGGCGGAGCGTCGCGAGCTCGTCGTGCGGGAGGTAGCCGCGGTGGGCCAGCGCGGCGTAGAGGGCCGGCGCGGCGTGTCCCTTCGAGAGCACGAGCCGGTCGCGGTTCGGGTCGTCCGGCGTCGCGGGATCGAGGTGCATCTCCTCGAAGACGAGCGCCGTGAGGAGATCGGTCACGGAGAGGCTCCCTCCGGGATGACCGCTCCCGGCGGTGCGCAACATTCGGATGATGTCGCGGCGGATCTCGCGCGCCGTCGCTTCGAGCTCGTGGATCCGCTCGTCCGAGACCACAGCCGCCATCGGCGGCGTCTCATGGCTGCGCGGTCTATTTGACGGTTGAGGCTCGGCGACGTTTCGCCGGCGTTCGACGGGCCCCGAGGGAGCGCAGGGTCGCGAGGTCCTCGACGTATCGGGCATAATCGTTGTCGTCGAGCGGCGTCTCGAGATAGCCGGGGACGTGGGTCCACCGGGGGTCGTTGACGAGATGGCGGAACCCGTCGAGCCCGATATGACCCTTGCCGATGTTCTCGTGGCGGTCGAGGTGTGAACCGACGTCCGCCTTCGCGTCATTGAGGTGGAAGGCGTGGACCCGTTCGGTCCCGATCGTCTTCGAGAGCTCGTCGACCATCGCCGCGTACCCGTCGGCACCACGGAAGTCGAATCCCGCAGCGAAGAGGTGGCACGTGTCGAGCGTGACCCCCACGCGTCTCGAGTCGTGGACCTGGGCCAGGACCGAAGCGATCTCCTCGAACCGGGAACCGATCGTCGTCCCTTGTCCCGCCGAGTTCTCGAGAAGAGCGCGCACGCGGTACCCCGCGGTCCGATCGAACGCCAAGTTCAGCGACTCCGCGATGCGAGCGACCCCCTCTTCGCTTCCCGAACCCAGGTGCGCGCCGGGGTGGAAGATGAGCGCGTCGGCGCCGAGCTTCTCGGCGCGTCCGAGCTCGTCGATGAAGGCGGTCACCGACTGGGTCCGGCGTTCGGCGAGAGGGTGGGCGAGATTCAGCAGGTATCCGTGGTGGACCGCCGTCGCATGGAGGCCGACGCGCTCGACCTCCGTGCGGAATCCGGCGGCCGCTGCGTCCGAGATCGGTGGGCCTTTCCACATCTGGGGGCTTTTCGCAAAGATCTGCAGGCAGTCGCCGCCGATCCGTTTTGCCTCGGTGACTGCGTGGTCGAGACCGTCCGCAATCCCGAGATGCGCGCCGAGGTGCACGGAGGCCGAACGGGGCGCGGGAGGGATAGGGTTTACACCCCTTGGTCTACCGGGACCCTCGGGCGGGCGGCGTGACCGTGGGCCGACTCGGGATCGCGAGGGCCACCAGGAGCGGGGCGAGGACCGCGGCGATCGGCACCGCGAGCGTGAGGCCCGAGATGAACGGCACCGGATATAGGGTCGCGATGAACGGGGCGACCAACAGGATCACGAGGATCGAGTAGAGCGCCCCACCGGCCCCATAGAGGGTCGAGCGGAACGTGCCGGCGCTGAGGAAGAGCCCGAGGACGATCCCGACCAGCCCGATCCACCCCAACCAGAAGCCGAGGAGCCCCGCGTACGCGCTCGCCGGACTCGCGCTCTGCACGCAGGAGAACGCGTGCGAGAGCGACCCTTGGGCGCACGCGACGAGCGCGTTCGACTGGCCGCTCGCCAGGGCGGCCGCGATGATGATCAGGATGAGGCCGCTGGAACCGACAAGGCAGAGCGCCGAAGCGACCCAGAAGCGAGCGCTCGCCTGCCGCAGGAGCGAGTAGCTCCAGCGGTAGCAGAAGAAGGAGATCAACACCAGGACCGCCCCGACCAGAACGAGCAGGCTCGTGAACTGGAGGAAGGAAGCGGCGAACGTGAAGAATCCGCCGGGTTCGTTCTTCGCCAGCCATAGGAAGAGGAACGGGAGTGCGATCGCGAGGATCCCGCCCGCCAGACCGAACACGCCACCAGCGCGCAGCCACTCGGTCCCTCGCCGGGCGACGGGGAGTTTGGAGCGATCGTCCACGAACTTCAAGGAGCCCGCGCCTAGTATATCAGGGAGGGTCCCGGCTCGATGGGAAGAGGCTGACAGCTTTCCGCGGTTCCCGTAGGCTCGCGCACTTCAGTACCGCGCGGAACGCCAGTGGGCTTAACTGCCGGGTTCGGAATGGGACCGGGTGTTTCCCCACCGCTTTGGCCGTCAGCCGACCGTCCCACTTCGGTTCGGTATTTAACGTCCGTCACCGGCCGCCGGACGCTCCTCGAGACGGAAGGCGATGTTCCAGTTCGACTGGCGAATCCCCGCAGTGAGCCAGAGGGTGCACAGCGGCTCGAGCAGCCGGGATCCCTCGATTCCACCGATGTCGATGATCGACGACCAGCCGAAGTCGCGCAGCAACTGTTCGACCCACTCCTTCGCCGACGCGTCGTTGCCGCAGATGAACATCGTCGGAGGGCTGGGAAAGTTCGGTCGGACCATGTGAAGATGGCCGATCGTGTTGAACGCCTTGACGACTCGCGCCTTCGGCAGGAGGCGCTGCACGGTCTCCCCCGCCGAGTTGTTCAGCCCGATCCCGAGGCCGGGTGGGGCGTTCTCCTTGAAGATCAGGGGGTTGGTCGCGTCGATGACGACCTTTCCCTGGAAGTTCGGCGGTCCGGCGGAGCGCAGCGTCTCCTCGTTCGCCATCCCTCGGGTCGCGAGTACGACGGCCTCGGCCCAGGCGCTGACCTCATGGAACGACCCCTGGCGGATCGGCAGCCGCTCAGCGGCGGTCCACGCGTCGACCTCGGGTTTGGCCCCGGTCCGAGTGCCGAGCCGGACGCCATCCTTCCGCGCGATGAACCCTTTCGCGAGGCTCTTCGCCACGTCGCCGCTCCCCAGGATCCCGATCCGCATGGAGGCCTCTCTCCCATAGGGCGGAAGAGGAGGATAACGGCGAGCCTCTTCGGTCCCCTCCGTAGACTCTCGAAAACGGTTCCGCTCAGAAACTCCTCGGTCCCCTCCAAACCATCATCCCTCTGCCGCGGTACGGAGGGGCCGTGGCGCCGGCAATGCTCCCGCCCGCGATCGAGGAGTATCGTCTCGACCTCGACGTGAGCTTCGTCGAGGGGTCGTGGACCGGCACGGTCGAATTCGACCTCGACACCCCACCGCGTCGTCTCACGCTGGACGCGACCCGCCTCGAGATCTCTACGATCGAGGTCAACGGTCGGCCCACCGAGTTCGTCCACCGGCGCGAGGAGCTCGATCTGACCGTCCCCACCGGCGCAGCCCCGGCCCGGGTCCGGGTCGCCTTCCGGGGCCAGATCGAGCCGCGCGGCATGATCGGGATGTATCGAAGTCGCGCCGGCTCGGATCACATCCTGACGACCCAATGCGGACCGATCGGAGCCCGACGGATCTTTCCGTGCTTCGATCGCCCGGACCGCAAGGCTCGCTTTCGGGTCCGAGTCTCAACGGACGCGGATCGGGAGGTCGTCTTCAACACGGACCCGCTCGCGGTCGAGCAGCTCGGAGGACGAAAACGATGGACCTTCGCGCCGACCCCGTCGATGGCGACGTACCTCTTCTACCTCGGCATCGGACGCTTCGATCGGGTCCGCGACCGCTCCGGGCGCATCGCGTTCTCGGTGATCACGTCGCCCGGGGACGCCGA
>JBOGRR010000095.1:0-4345 GCA_050749765.1 Thermoplasmata archaeon
GGAGTCCTCTCCGCGACCGTCGCGCTCTCCAATCCGTTCCATTTCACGTCGAAGCCCAGGCCCGAAAGGATTGCAGAGGATAGGCCGTGGGTCTTGAGCGCTTGCTCCACATGCTCCAGATCTGGAAGCGCCGAGCGCACCTCCTCGCGGAGCTTGGGCAGATCGTCGCGGCGCACCGCGAAACCGCCGGAGCAGAGATACCCGCGTGCCTCCAACAGCTCCGAGGTCTGGGACGTGGGAATGCGATTTGCGCGGGCCACGACGTCTACGGAAAGGGCCGGACCGGAAGGAACTCCTAACTCCTCGGGAGCAAGGTTGCGACGCGGGTACTCCCGGGCCGTCGCGGGGGCCGGCAGGAATGTACGGAGGTTGGCGAGCGAGGGTCCAACGGTCTTGGAGATGAACAAACGTGGATGCTCCGCCCCAGCCGAGACTGCGAGGGACTTTGGTGCGACCACGAGATACGATCCGGCCGCCTTCTCCGTCCTCTCGAGCTTCCGCTCGACCCACGTGGGCGACCAGTAGCCCACGGCCTCCACGTACACGGTCATCCCGTCCCGAGCGATCGTCAGGTCGGGGTACTCGAGGCCGCCCCCTACCGCGAGCGGACCCGGCGATCGGTCCACCTGGAACCCCGCGCCCTCGGCCGACGTGGCGAGTTTCTCCAACACCGAGGGGAAGCCGGGTTCCCCCGGTTCCTCGGCGGTAATGTCGAGATACTCGACCATCCCCTCGTCCAGTCGGAAGTCGAGGTGTCGCTTCCTCCCTGTGGAGTCGCGGTAGAGCACTTTCGCCGTGAGCCTCCACCCCGGAAGCGAGAGAAGGTCGGGGAGGAGCTGGGCCAGTCGCGTCCCGTACCGCTCGGTGGAGCGAAGGAACGAGACGACTCCTTCGACCCGCAGGACCGGGTCGCCTCCGTCCGTCGGGGCTTCCGCCGTGAACATGAGTCCGCGGCGCTTGATCCGGCGTACTGCCGGCCGATACGCCTCGGGAGTCCCGAAGGTGAGCGACATCTGGTCCGCCTTGAAGAGGAGCGTCTGGCACTGCCCCAGATTGAACCGCCGGAGGAGGTGCGCCGGGTCGAGCGACGGGACCTCCCGCAGGATCTCCTCCTCTTCGAGGTCGCTCCAGAGGTGCTCGGTAACGACTTCGGGCGGGAGACCGAACTCGGGAGCAAGGCGAGCGATCACCGCGTCACGTTCCTCGGGAGTGACCGCCGCGCCGGTCACCGAGTCGAAGAGGCGCCGCCGGAGTTCGGCCGGGGGAGGCCCCTCGCGCGGCGTGAATGTGCATCGGCGCTCGACAAGGAGCGCGAGTCCCCGGACGACCTTGTACTTGTCCACCTTTAACTCGAGCTCACGGACCTTGCCCTCGATGTCGCGTCGCGATCGCCCGACGCCTTTCTGGTAGATCCGCAGGGCGGCCTCAGCCTGGGGAAGCATTGGCTCGCCGAGGAAGACCGGCCGGACCCCGTCCTTGTAGGCCCGGGCCAGCAACAACGCGCTCGGGAACATGGCTACCCCGGCGTGGAGGTCCCGCGTCCGTTTCCGCGCCGACGTAGCGCCCGCCGCATCGAAGGCGGGGGAGACTCGGTCTCGGGCGCTTCTCCGCGCCCGCTGCCGCCCATTCCCCGCTTCCTCCGCGCCGCCGTCCCCATCTCGCTCGTGTCCCGCGACAGGACCTCGTAGAGCACCGCTTGCTTTCCCTCCCGCGGCCGCAGGATTCGCCCAAGCCGTTGCCGGAACTGACGCGGGCTGCCCGAACCCGACAGCACGATCGCGACCGACGCCTCCGGCACGTCCACCCCCTCGTCAAGCACGCGCGAGGTCGCGAGCACGGCGTTCCTTCCTTCCTTGAACCGCGCGAGGAGCTCCTTGCGCTCCTCGTCCGGGGTCTTGTACGTCAGGCAGGGGACGAGCAACGCACGGCCAAAGTCGTAGACCTGGTCGGTCTGCTCCGCGAAGATCAGCGTCCGTTCCCCGCGATGGCGCGAGAGCAGCGTCCGCACCGCCTCGAGCTTCGCCCGCGGGTTGAAGGCGAGCTCGCGGGAGCGCCGCCAGGCCATCAGGGCCTCGCGTCCCTCCGGGTTCCACGACCGTCGGATGAACTTCTCGAAGTCCCAGGGGCCCCGGATGACCATCCGCTTCGAGCGCAGGTAGCGAACGAACGTGGCGTGGGTCTCCTCGTACTCCTCCTGCTCCTCAGGGGAGAGCTCCACCTTCACCTTGACGAGCGTGAACTCCGCGAGGAAGTCGGTGAGCTCCTCGTAGCCGCGCTCGAACAGCTTCCCTCCCATGAGCGACTCGAGTTCCAGGTGCAGCAGGTCGGCGCGCTCGTAGGTGGCGGTGAGGCCGAGACGGGCCGGGGCGCAGTACATCTCGGCGATGTGCCGGTACTGGGGCGAGGGAAGGTGGTGGACCTCGTCGACGACGAGGAGCCGGAAGCGGTTCCCCAGGCTCTCCGCGCGGATCAGCGCCGAGTCGTAGGTGGAGACCATGATCGGCTTGACGTCCGCGACGCCCCCACCGAGGCGGCCGACGTCCACGCCGAACACCTCGGCGAGCTTCGCGACCCACTGGTCGATGAGGTCGATGGTCGGGACGACCACGAGGGTCGACCCGCCCACCTCGCGGATCGCCTCGAGCGCCACGTGAGTCTTGCCGGCCGCCGTGGGGAGGACAATGACGCCCCGGCGACCTCCCTCCTTCCACGCCGCGACCGCCTCCTTCTGGTACGGCCGGAGGCGCTCCGCATGCTCGAGGCGGGGAGCTGGGAGCGGGTCGAGAGCGCGATCCTCGAAGCCTCCGGAAAGCGTCGCGCCCCATGCGGCGAAGTCGGCGTAGGCCATCGCGAGAGCGCGGTACTCTCCGACGCGCTCGTCCCACAGGCCGAGGGGCGGCCGCTCTCCCTTCACGAGAAGCGTTCCCTTGTCGAACGTGAGGATGGTTGGGGTGGCCATCGCGGGACCAGAAGCGTGTGGATTGAAAAGCGTCGGGCTATTGGCATCCAGCCGAGCACTATCGCCACGCATCGGTGGCGTCACCTGGTCCCGGCGATACCACTGCACGCCGAATCATCGCTCGCGCGGAGACCACAGAAAGACGACCGGCCCTTCGATTGGGCCCACCGGTCAACAACAAGACCCCCTACGCGCTTGGATTCGCCTAATCGATGCCGAGCATCAACGACCGCGGCGGGCTCCGCGTTTGGCGTGCCCGTGACGGAGAAGGATACTGGAACCCTGAGCGCGGAAACCTCGTCCTGCCACAGGGGTGGGTATTCGTTCCCCCCGGGGACGCGTTCGTGACACGGGAGGTCAAGAAGGGGCCTCATTGGGTGCTCTGTCGGCGTCGGAAGGGGTACACGGCCACGCTCGGGGTGTTCTGCCCCGACGCGGCGGTGACCTCGGCTGAGGAACGGGCGCAAACGACCGCCGCGACGCGCGAACGCCGGAGGACCGCGGCGCGCGCCGCGCGGGAACGGGCCGAGAATCGCCACCGGGCAGCGTTCGAGCAAGCGGTCCTTCGGTTTCTCTCGTTCGCTCCCGAGCATGAACCGCTGGCGAGGGAGATTGCGCGGGAGTCGGCCGCCCAGGCGACGGCTGTCCGAAGTGGCCATGTGGGACGAACCCGCCGCCTCTCGCTCGCCGACCGAGCGGAACTGGCGGCTCGGGCGTGGATCCGTCACAAGCACACCAACTACGAGGCGCTCCTCTGGGATATGAGCGGCGAGAACCCGACGATCGACGTCGAGGACCACAATGATCCGGCCTACCGAGCGATCCGATCCGAGGCGCAGCGGGAGACGGATGACTTTCTCCGGGAGCACCGCGGCCGTGAGGAACTACTCCCGAAGCTAGCCCCATCCCGCCGACCTGCAAACGGCCCCGCGACTTCCGCTGAACGATGACTTCTCCGGCCACGACCGTGTGTGCGCTCTGCG
Organism: Thermoplasmata archaeon; assembly: GCA_050749765.1. Lineage (GTDB taxonomy): Archaea > Thermoplasmatota > Thermoplasmata > Lutacidiplasmatales > UBA184 > Lutacidiplasma. Next base: position 3,943 of record JBOGRR010000095.1, read on the forward strand.
GTGTTCGCGTTCGTGAAGACAACCTGTTGACCCACCGCGATCGTGTCCATCCCAGATCACTCACGGAGCCCGAACGGGCGACTCTCAAGGAGCGCGAGACGGAGCAGGCGCGTCGTCGACCTGCCGCGCCATTGAGGGATGAGCACGGGCTCGCGTCGAGAGGAGGTCAAGGTCACGGGGCGGGCCTCCCCGTTCCCGGTCCCCTGACCCAGGGGCCGTTCGGGGCATCTCCTGGGCCAACTCCCGATTTGTTCCTCCGTCCGAGCGACCGGCCGGAGGCCCCCGACGGAGTTCCCGAGGCCCTGTGGACGGCGGTCCGGCAGGCTGATCGCGTTCTCTACGAACGGTGCGGAGACCGATTGATCGGGGACGAGGAGGAGGACGAGCAGGCACGGTTCGAGGA
>JBOGRR010000096.1:0-4287 GCA_050749765.1 Thermoplasmata archaeon
TCCCTCAGCTACAAGTCCGCGCGGCGAGCGCGACACCGTGTTCTCTCCGAATTTGCGCTTCATCGCCGAGAAGATCCCCTCGCTCCCCGGCCACCGCATCCCGTACCCCTTCGTTTCCGCCCACGCTCGATATCCGAGCTTCCGATACCCCCGAACCGCCCGACGCCGCGGCGTGCCGCCCGGGCCGTTCGTGTGCCGAGCCGACGTCTGCGCGTTTCGGTGAGTCTTGACTACCGGCTCCGTCCCCGTTTCCTGGAGGGCGCGAAACATCGCCCGCGTGTCGTACGCCCCGTCCCCGTAGAACTTGCGCACCCGATACCCTTGCTCGGTGGCGGTCCGCACGTGCCGCGCCGCCGTCGGAGACTCCGAATGTCCCTTCCCCTCGATGTGGACTTCGATCCCGATCACCTTCTTCCGACGCACGTCCGCCGTGATCACCACCACGAGGTGCTTCCTCCGCTCCGCCTCCGGGTCCCCGTAGCGGAAGATTCGGTATTCCCCCGCGTTGGAAGTCTTCAACCCGGTACCATCCGAGGCGAGCTCGAGGTCCGTATACTTGGGGAGCTTCCGTGTCGGGGTGAGCCCGTGCAGGCGATGCCCCAGGGTCGTGTAGTCGACCGAGGTGGGGATGAGACCCAGCTCCGCCATCCGTCGCGTGACGCCCTCCAGTCCTCGATAGTCGATGAGCTGTTTCCAGATCGTCAGCCAACGGACGAACGACTTCGGGCACCGATACTGCCCTCCTCGCTTGCCCTAGTTCATTCGGGCGAGTTCCTGGTCCCAGGAGCGGAACGGCGCCAGGTCGAGGTAGAACTCGCCCCGAACTACCAACGACTCGTTGTAGGTCGGCCAGTCCCGGTGGTCTCGGTAGGGCGTGCCCCAGCGCGCGGACATCGCCCCGACCTGCGACGGTTCGGGTAGTTGGCCCTACCGTTGGAGAGGAACCCCGACCCACGGAATTCGTTCAACACAGCAAGCGGTCTCGAAGGTCTTTTAAGGCACCCCAGAGATAGATGCGGCGTGGCGTCTGGGAATCCAAGGCAGCCGAAGGCGTCGCCGCCCTCTGAGGTTCCCTCGATGGCCCCCCCGGTCGGGAACTCCGCGATCCTCCCGAACGCGATGATCCCCGACCTCGAGGTCCCGATATGCCCCGCCCCGGTCGACCACGATTCGCTCTCGAAAGCGATCCGTAGGTCGGTCGGCCACGACGGCATGCGGCCGGAGGATGCTCGAACGATCGCCGCGCATGTCCTCAACTTTTTCGGATTCAACGAACGGATCATCGACAACGTGCTCGAACCGGACGACCGCGATACCTTCTACATGCTCGAGGACACCGGGATCCTCGAGACCGAGCGGGACGAGACGACCCTCTACGACGGTCGCGAGTGGCGTATCCATTACTGGATGATCCGCAAGGAGCGGATCGTCGAGCTCGCCGAGGAGGAGCGCCGAGCGATGGCCGACGCCGGCGAGAAGGACATCGTCTACTCGGCGCACATGCCTCGGTCCGTCGCCTTCCGCCTCCCTCACGGGGAGTCGGGCACTGGGCTCGCCGCCCACGCGGTCTACCACGAGCTTGGGGACGACATCTGGCTCGAGCGCCGCCAGCACCCGGACCCCGAAGAGTCCGAGGTCCCCCCCACGACGATCCTCGTGGAGCGCCCCGGCCGGCGCACTTCGAAGAGCAAGTAGACCTGCGGCCGCCCGCCGCCAACTGTTAATCTCGGGCGGGACTCCGAGCGCTCATGCGCCGCTTCGTTCTTCTCGTGCACCGCGTCCCCCGAGACGGTAACTTCACGCTCAACGACCTCGCGGGCGGGGCCGGACGCATGGACGAGGTCGCGCGGGCCGTCTCGACCGCCTTCACGGTGTCGAACGACCTGCGCCGCGACACGCAGGTCCTCCTCCTGTTCGGCGGGGCGCCGGGAGGCACGGGCGAGCGGAAGATCACGGTGAGCGGCGATCGGATACGCTACCTCAACCCGGACGAGCGTTCGACCGCGGCCCTGCTCAAGAACGCCCTCGTGCGAGCCGCCGAGTTCCCACGGGATTTCGAGTCGTCGCCCGGGATCGTCGTGGGCCCCGCCGGGGTGCGCGCCGAGCTCGAGCGGATCGTGCGGGAGCCCAGGGCGGTCTGGCTGACCGAGACCGGGACCCCGTGGAGACGATGGGACGAGGCGACGACGGACCTCACGCTCCTGCTCTCCGATCCGTACGACCCGACCGAGGAGGAGCACGCCCTCCTCGTAGCGTCGGGAATCCCGCAGGTCTCTTTCGGGCCCCGTTCGCTCCGGACGAGTCAAGTCATCGAGCTCGCGCACCACGAGCTCGACGAGCTCGAGGGCCGCCCGGGACCGCCGGCCTGACCCTCAGCCTGCCGCGAGCGGCCCGGGGGGCGCCGACGGGGTGTCGAGCAGCCGTTGGATCGAGCCGACTCGAATCCCTGACACGAGTCCCGTCAGGCGGACCGTCTCGCGTGGCTCGGGGAGCAGGCGCGTGCCGAAGACGAGCTCCTCCGGGTTGCCGAGATGGCCTCGTGTGCTCGTGAGGATCCGGTCGAAGGCCCCGAGGGTGAGGTTCGAGCCTCCCTCGATGTGGATGAGGGCCCGGGTGCGCGGCTCGAGCTCGAAGTCGAGCAGGCTATCGCGGATCGCCTCCGCCGCGAGGCTCTCGGCCTCCGAGACGTGCGCCTGCCCGCAGACCAGGGTCGTGAGACCGGCACCTTCGAGGTGGCGACGCATCGTCGCGAGATCGACGTTCATCTGGGAAGGGTTCTCGACCATGTCGACGAGGCTCGTGACGAGTCCGTGGAGGTAGGCGTTGCGCACCCCGAGGGCTCGATGCAGGGGGAGGTGGTCGAAGCGACGGAGCTTCTCGTTCGCGAGCAGCAGGAGAAGACCGCCCAACTCCTCGAGCTCCCGGAGCGTGTCGCCGACCGAATGGCGACGGGACGGGTTGGTGGCGACCTCGACGTGGAACGGAAGGAAGGCGACCGGGATCGGCAGGATGCCCGAGTTGCGGAGCTCTCGGACGAGGTACGGCAAGAGCGCGCTCCCCGTCCCGCCACCGAGGGCCGCGAGCAGGAAGACGACCTCGTGCGCCCGCAGCTGGCGGAGGATCTCTTCCCGGCTCTCTTGCGCGGCGCGGAGGACAGCGCCCCGGTCCCCTCCCGAGCCTCGACCGCGGAAGGTGCCATGGCCGATCAGCACCCGCTGGTCGATCGGCATCCGCTGAAGATGCCCCGCATCCGTGTTGATCGCGAACGTCCGCACTCCGGGAATCTCGAGCCCGATGAGGTCCCGCACGGCCTCGGAGCCGGCGCCTCCGAGCCCGACGACCGCGAACGAGGTCGGTCGCTCGAACTGGGTCCAGCCGCCTTCCTCCTCCACGGCCATCGCTCCCTCGATCCGGCTCAGGGGGACAGCACCGAGCCACTCGCGCTGTCGGCCACGGGCGCGCGGTGGGAGCGCGACGGGGGAGCCGACGCCTCGACGCGCTGGCGGATGTACTCCCGCACCGCCCAGCGCACCGCGTCGTCGACCGAGACCGAGTTTCCTTCTCGGACGAATTCCTCAAGCTGCCGGTTGTCCTGGCGGGAGAGCTCCACGACGACCTTGCGAATGTTCGGAGGCGGAAGGTGGACCTCGACGTAGCGCTCGAGCCCGTCGCGGATCGTGTCGGAGATCGTGGGCGTCCCCTTCGTCTCCTGAATGCGCTTCAGCTTCTCGAGCAGGTCCTGGGGAATGCGCACCGTGACCCGCTCGGAAGTCTCCGTCATCTCCGTCGGACAATGTCCTTTACTTTGTCTGACGAATGGCAGATTCGCGCCCTACTATTTCAACGCATCGAATTCGGGGCACTGGTGTGGAGTCCAACAATTATTTCCCGACGAGGAGGGAAGACCGTGCCGAGTTCCGTGGAGTGGAAGTGGGGGGTCCAGGGGGGGTCGTCCTTTCGCCTCTCTACTCCGCCGAGCTACGGGAGGCGTGACCAAGCTGACCGATCGACGGGTCGACTACCTGGTCCGTCAGGCGCAGACCGGCTTTCCGACCGATTCCCTCGGCCAAATGGCCGCTCGCTGGGGCATCACCCGCCGTCGGCTGAACCAGGTGCTCCAGCTCGCTCGCGCCACGGGTGGAGCGCCGTTACTGAAGACGTGTCAACGGCGCCGGCGTATTGGCCAGTTTCGGCGCCGAAGAATTGGCCACTTCTTCATAAGTCATAGGGGTCACTCCTCCGTCGTTCGGGACACTGGTTTTTCGTTCATCTTCGATTCCATTGGCA
>JBOGRR010000097.1:0-4280 GCA_050749765.1 Thermoplasmata archaeon
CGCCATCTGGGCCCTAGTGTTCGTGGTCGTGCTGTCGAGCTTGATCCCGCTCAGCACCGCGACGAGCTCGTCGACCTACACCCTCTACGGGTACGCCTACCAAGCCGGCACGGGGACCCCCGTCCCGACGGGCGTCACGGTCCAGCTGACGTCGAGCGCGACCGGCGTCACCTACAGCACCACGACGGCGGTCGGCGGCAGCTTCGTCTTCGCCTCCGGCACGAACGCTCCGACCCTGAGTGCGGGAACCTGGGGTGTTTCGGTCCCGGTCCAGTCGAACCTATCGCTCGCAGGTTGCGGTCCGTATCCATGCGCGGTCATCCCGGCGTCGACGACCCCGGCCTATCTGTACCAGACCTCGACCAACCTAACGAGCAACGGCGCCCACTTCGTGACGGTCCGCAACGTCAACGTCCTACAGTACAACGCGAGCCTTAGCGGCACGGTCACCTACCTGGGTTCACCCGCCCGCTCGGCGACGGTCGAGCTGCTCGATGCGAGCCACAACAACCTCGTGCTCGTGAGCAACAAGACAACGACGACGGGGACGTACAGCCTACAAGCCCCGGCGGGAACGTGGGTCCTCAAGACGATCGTCACCGCGCCGACCACGCTCTACAACACGACCTCGGTCACCCTCCCCCAGTTTTCCTCGGTGGTCCGTAATGTCGTCGTGCAGAACTACCTCTTGCAAGGCTCGCTCACCGTCGGCAGCGGCGGGGCGGCGCCGAACGCGGTTGGGAACTTGACGGTCTACGATCCTGCGAATGGCTACATCTACTCCGCGACGACCCCCGCGAGCGGATTCTACGCCTTCGGGACGTACACCAACTTTGCGACGCGGGGCACACAACCGTTCGACGTCTTCCTCTCCGCGACCAACGCTGAGACCGCGTGGTACCAGATCAACATCACTTCGGCGGGGAACCCGATCACCAAGAACGTGGAGACGCAGCCGCTCACGACCGCGGAGAAGGGCGTCTATAACACCGTGCTCAACTTCAGCGCGCTCAACATCTCGACCGGCTCGGGGAGCCTCCAGGTCTACACGAACGCCTCGCTCGGGAACAACACCGTCTTCCCCGGACTCCCGGACGCGACGGTCGGGCAACTGTGGGCCCAGCTCGGGCTCGACTTCTCCAGCGGAACAACGTTCTCGAGCGCCCAGTGGTCCCAGGTCGTGGGTTGGATCAACGCGAGCGGTGCCTTCTTCCCGGCGATCGCCGCCGGGACGTCGGTGAATGGCACCGCCTACACGACCTCCTACGGGCCGAGCGGCGCGCCGTCGTACAGCTTCGCGGCGAGCTCGCCGTGCTCGACGTCGAGTTGCGGGCCGAACTCCCAGTCGTCCCTGACGCTCAACTACTCGCAGTCCTACACGCTGTCGGGAACGGTCGCGAAGAACAGCCCCTCCTACACCCTCGCCTTCAGCGTCCTTCACCCGACCTCGTCCCGATCCGTCTACAACTACGAGGTCGTTCTACCGGCGGGCTACGTCCTTAAGGCCGGCACGACGGCGCCGTCGGCGGTCTCCTTTAGCCCCACGGGTCCCGGCGGTACGTGGTCGTCGTTCCAGGTCACGGCGCAACCGAGCTCGCTCACCTACACGACGCTCAGCCTACCGATCATCCGGGCCGGTAGCGTGACGCCGATCGTGAACGTCACCGGCTCGAACTTCGGGTTCGCGACCTCGGCGAACGTCGTGAACTCGACCCGCGCGAACTACACCGTCGTCGTGGGCGTCGGAGTCAGCAACACGTTCTCGGCGTCGAACTCGATCTTCCCGTCGGGAACGAACGGCACCTATTACAGCTGGAACTTCGGCAACGGGGCCTACGCCAATAGCACCAGCGTCTCCACCTCGTACACGTACCCGACGGCCTCGGCGACGACCGCGTTCGAGGGCTCGCTCACCGTCCAGAGCTCGGGCGGTAACCATGTCACGACGCCGTTCTGGGTCTGGGTCGCACCCGCGGGCCACGTCCAGGCGACCCTCTCCTACAACGTGACGGGCGCTGCGGTGCGGTCGGCCGGGGGGCAGATCTATCTCTTCCTCAACTGGAGCAACTCGGTCGCCTTCAATGCGACCTCCAGCTCCGCGAACGTCTCTGAGCCGAGCCTCCCTGGAGCGCTCACGGTCGCGCTATTCTCGGTCCAGGCGACGTCCTACACGAAGACGCAGAACAACTCGGTCAGCCAGGGCGCGACGTTCTCCACGGCCTTCACGACCGCCTTCCTCGGGAACGGGAAGTACTACAACACGACGGTGATCAACGGGGTCACGATCTCGAACTTCCTCGGTTGGCAGTACTGGGTCAACCTCTCCGTGTGGAGCGGCGCGGGTGGCTACAGCAAGGTCTCGCTCATGGTTCTCGTGAACGACACCCAGGCGCCGAAGTCCGCGTTCAGTCTGCTCAACTCCGCGGGGAAGTACATCACCGCGGGCAGCATCACCGAAGGGTCGAACCAGACCGCGCTCGTCCAGCTGAACGGTGCGAACGCCTCCGATCCGAACAACGGGTCGGTCGTGAAGTACCAGTGGAACGTCACGAACTCGAACACCTCGTTCCACTTCACCAACGTGACCCAGAACGCCGTCGGCCCGTCGTACCGATACCCGGGACGCGTGACGATCTGGCTCGCACCCCAAACGACGGCCTACACGATCAACCTGACCGTCTGGGACCGCGCGGGCAACGTCGCGTGGTCGACGCAGACGCTCACGGTAGCCCCGAACGCGACGACGCGTCCGATCATGTCGGCGAGCACCTTCACCGGCCCCTCATCGGTGACGCAGGGCTCGAGCTACACCTACTGGCTCAACATCACGACCGGGGGCGGTGCGAAGGCGGTCGGTGAGAACATCACCGTCTCCTTCTACCTCCTGAGCCCGAGCGGCACGGGGAGCCATCAGATCATCGTCTCCTCGAGCTCCGTCGTGTTCTACAACTACACGAACGGCGTGGTCAACCCGACGCCGGCGTACACGGGACTCTATCCGGCGCTCGGCTACAACAAGACGATCCGTGCGGAGATCTCGTGGACCCCCGGACCGGTCGGGAACTGGAACCTCTACGCGAACGTCTCGGCCTCGAACGAGTACGTGGGAGGCTACGTCAACGGCCCACAGACCGCGGTGTTGCCGGTCACGGTCAACTCGAACGCGACGACCCAGACCCTGATCTACATCGGCATCGCGGTCGCGGTCATCATCGTGATCCTGCTGATCTATCTGTTCGTCTACCGCCCCCGCCGCCTCGCGGGCAAGCCCACCTCCGGGCGCTCGGGGCTCGAGCGCGGCAAGCGTGGTAAGGACGACTCGAACAACTGATCGAGCTCGGTCCCTCGAGGCCGACACGTCGGCCGAGACGTAGAGCATCATCGCCGCCTCCCCGGGGGGGAGGGGCGTTCGATCGGACTCTCGAAGAGGCGGACTCGTTCGCTCCCGTGGATCGATCTACGGGGACCGAGGCGGTCTGAGGGGTCCCGATCAGCCGTACGGGCCGACCTCGTCCAGGAGGTCGACATGGGTCAGGAGCATGCGTCGGCAGCAGTACCGGCGCAGGCCGATCGCGTCGAGCACGTCCCCGGGGGCTTCCCCCCGTTCCGTGCGCTCGCGGTAGGCATCCCAGTGCTGGCCGATCACGGCGCCACACGTGAAGCAGCGAACCGGCACGATCATCGTCATGGTCGTTCTTCCTCCACGTTCCTTAGCGGTACGACTTCTGTCGGCGCGCGCGCGCTCCGCGGCCGCCGGGCCGCTTGGGGAGCTTACGCCGCGGGTCGTTCACGACGAGCGAGCGGTCGTAGTGCTTGAACATCTCGAGGAGCGCTGGATCCTTGATCCATGCGAGCAGGCCCCGAGCGACCGCCGTTCGAGCGGCCGAAGCCTGTCCCATGATCCCGCCTCCTTCGATCTGAACGGAGATGTCGACGCTCTTCCACTTATCCCCGACCATGAGGAGCGGTTCTTGGATCTTGAGGCGAACGAGCTCGGGCTCGACGAACTCGAGCGGAAGGTCGTTGACGCGCACGAGCCCGTGGCCCTTGCGCACCGTAGCGCGCGCGACGGCCTCCTTGCGCTTTCCCGTCGCGAGGACGATCGTCGGTGCTTTCACAGTCGCGCCCCCAGTAGGGTCGATACCTCAGCGAGCGTCATAGGAGGGCGGAGCGCTGGGCGAACCTTCGCCGTCGCCAGGGTCTCGGGGGCGGCGCTGCGGTACTCGGGAGGAACGCCGATGTGGACCTCGAGTCGGTCGAGCGCCTCCTTTCCGCGGGTC
>JBOGRR010000098.1:0-4142 GCA_050749765.1 Thermoplasmata archaeon
GCTTCGCGCAGCGGTGCTCGCCACGCCTGGTGCCATCCCGGGTGCAACCCCGAGTTGCAGCCGCAGTCGGAACGCCATCGCTCCACGCCGTGCGCGCAGCTCCAGGAGCTGGCTTCCCGGATCTCGACCTCGAACCGGGGCGGGCTCCGCTCGAGGAACTCCCCGAAGTTCGTGAGGGCGACGTCCGATCGGCCCTCGAGGGCCCGCAGCGCTGCGGCGAGCGCCATGTCCCCGTGGGGATGATGGTGCCCGTACGACTCCCCGTCCGTGGCGACGCTCGCGAGCTGAGATTCGTCTCCGGGTACGCGATCGTCATACGCCGTCGCGAGACGATCGGCGAGGGCTTTGCCGTCGTGAAGGAGACCGCGAAACGCGATGTCGGAGGAAAGCGCCTCGTCGTAGAAGAACACGGTCAGCTGACGACCCCCCGCGAGAGCGACGTGGTACGGTCGAGTCGATGGGATCGTCTGATGATCGACCGAGATCCAGTCCGCCGCTCCGATCGGGCGATAGCGCGCCGCCTGGTGCGGAGCGAGGATCGTGAACCGAAGCCCCCGATCCGCCAGCACTTCGAGCGTCTCCAGATCGACCGCGGTCTCGGGGAGCCACATCCCCTCCGCCTCGCGCCCGAATCGATTGCGGAAGTCCCGTAGGCCCCAGTCGATCTGCAGCTCCTTGTCGCGTCGGGGCGCGAGAGGCAAGAGCGCATGGTGGTAGGCCTGGGCCAGGGCCGAGCCGTGGCCGGAGAACCTTTCGCGGCTCGCCCGGTCCGCGGTCAAGACCGCTTCGTAGACGGCGGGGGCGTGGCGCTCGAGCCAGCTCAAGAGCGTCGGACCGAAGTTGAAGCTGATCCGCGAATAGTTGTTATCGATTCCGACGATGTACTCCCGTTCGTCGAGCATTCGGGACCAGCCGTTCGGGCGGTAGCACTCCGCAGTGATCCGTTCGTTCCAGTCGTGGAACGGGGAGGCGGAATCCTGGGTCTCGACCTCCTCGAGCCACGCGTTCTCTCGCGGTGGCTGATAGAAATGCCCGTGGATGGCGACGTAGCGGTTCATGCCGTTCCCCCGTCCGACCGCGCCGCATAGAATACGAAGGACCATGAACGTAGTGTGACCTCCGTGGTGCGCCCCGGCGGGAGCGAAGGGGGTGCGAGCCCACCGGGCCCGTCCCACGGAACGCCCGACGAATCGAGACGGAGCGTCACCCCGACTCGCGCGGGCGGCACCGAGATCGCCGCATCGCCCGGACCGAAGTGGAACGCCGCGAAGCTTCGGGCCGCGGGCTCGGTGCGCCGGTCGACACCGATCAGCGTCGATCCGACCGCCCGGACCTGATCGGGCCGGAGCCGGCGCACCGGGACCGAGCGCGCACGCAGTCGGAACAGCTCTCGATGGAATCCCCAGAGCGTGCGCTGTGCGCGCGTCCATCGCCCACGTGTCGTGAGGAGGGAGCGCCGGAAGGTCGCTGGGGCTTGGGGGTCCGGGATCGTGCTGGCTGTACCTACGGTAGCGAACTCTCGGCGACGTCCGCGTCGGACGGCGGCCGCGAGGCGAGCGTCGCCGTGATCGGTGAAGTAGAGGAAGGGGGCCCGCTCGCCGAACTCGCTGCCCATGAACACGAGCGGGAGGTACGGAGCGAGCAGCACGGCCCCTGCGGAGAGTTTGAGCGCCTCGAACGGCAGCAACGAAGCGGCGCGCTCGCCCCCGGGTCGGTTCCCGACCTGGTCGTGATTCTGGTCGAACACGACGAAGCGGCCCGCCGGCAGCCGGCCGGCCGGCCGGCCGTGACGACGCCGGCGATGGTCGGAATATCGTCCCGCGAGAGAGAACCCGTCGACGAGCACGTTGCGGAGGTCGGGTACCCCCCGAAAGTCGACGAAGTATCCGTCGCGCTCGCCCGTGAGCGCGACGTGCAGCGCGTGATGAAAGTCATCGTTCCACATCGCGTCGAACCCGAGGCCCCCTCGGGCCGCAGGCCCGACCACCCGCGGGTCGTTCAGGGCGCTTTCGGCGATCACCCACGGTGCGGTCGCCCCGGCCCGCCGGGCGCCATGGACCGCGCGAGTGAGTTCGGAAAGGAAGGGCACGGCCGTGGGATCGACGATCGCGTGGATGGCGTCGACGCGCAAGCCGTCCAGATGGGCGGCGCGCGTGAGCCAGCCCGCGCTCTCGATGAAGAAGCGACGCACTTCGTCGCTTTCGGGCCCGTCAAAGTTGACCGCGTCGCCCCAGGGCGTCCGATAGTGCTTCGCGAAGTAGGGCCCGTAGCGGGGAAGGTAGTTCCCCTCCGGACCCGCGTGGTTGTAGACGACGTCGACGAACAGCGCGAGTCCGCGAAGATGGCACGCCTCCGATAGCGCCTGGAGCCCCCGGATTCCTCCGTAGGAGTGTTGGACCGCGAACGGGAAGACTCCGTCGTAGCCCCAGTTCCGCCGGCCGGGGAACTGGGCGACCGGCATCAGCTCGACCGCGGTGATCCCTAATTCTTGGAGTCGGTCGAGCTGGTCGCGCACACCGGCGAACGTACCCCGTGGTGTGAAGGCGCCCACGTGGAGCTCGTAGAAGATCAACCGGTCGAGCGGGACGCCCTTCCACTCGGCGTCCCGCCACCGGAACCGGTCTGGCGCGACCAGCGCCGACAGTCCATGGACCCCCTCCGGCTGCGAACGGGAGGCCGGATCCGGGAGCACGCCTCCCCGGTCGAGGCGGAACCCATAGCGCCAACCCTCCTTCCGATCGGGGAGTTCCACCCCAAAATAGCCGGCGCCGAGCGCTCTCATCTCGGTCGAAGGGGATCGCGGGTCGGACGAGACCAGCCGCACCCGCTGGGCGCGGGGAGCCCACAGGAGGAACCGTGCGGTCCCATCCGGATCCAGCGTTGCCCCGAGCGGGGCACTGAGGTCCGTGGTGGATCACCCCGAGTGTTCTAGGAATAGGGCCCCGAGGGGAGGTAAGTTCAGCGAGACCGAGGCGGGCCGCCCGTGCATCGAGATCTCCTGCGTCCTTACCTCGCCGACGGTCCCCGCCCCGCTGCCGCCGAACTCCAGGTCGTCGGTATTTTCCCGGGTCACCCAGGTCCCCGACCTCGGGACCCCGATGCGATAGCTCTCCCGGGGGACCGGCGTGAAGTTGAACACCGCGACGACCGGGCGGCTCCCTTCCTTGCCCCAGCGAACGAACGACAGGACGGACTGGGCGGCGTCGCCGAAGTCGATCCACTCGAACCCCCGGGGGTCCGTGTCGCGTTCGAAGAGCGACGGCGTACTGCGGTAGAGGTGCTGAAGGCTCCGTACGCAGCCCAGGAACGCGACGTGGGAGGGCTCGTTCAGTAGATGCCAATCCAGGCTCTGATCGTGGTTCCACTCGTTCCATTGCCCGAACTCACCGCCCATGAAGAGGAGCTTCTTCCCAGGAGTCGCGGTCTGGTACGCGAGCAGCAGCCGCAAGTTGGCGAATCGCTGCCAGAGATCGCCGGGCATACGGTCGAGGAGGGAACCCTTTCCGTAGACGACCTCGTCGTGCGAGAGCGGCAGCACGAAATTCTCCTCGAACGCGTAGACCGCACGGAACGTGAGTTCGCTCTGATGGTGGCGGCGATGGATCGGGTCGCGCCGAAAGTACTCGAGCGTGTCGTGCATCCAGCCCATGTCCCACTTGTAGCCGAAGCCGAGGCCGTCCATGGTCGTCGGCCGGGAGACGTTCGGCCACGCGGTCGACTCTTCCGCGAACGTCTCGACCCCGGGGGTCGAAGCGTACACCGTTTTGTTGAGCCAGCGCAAGAACCGGATCGCATCGAGGTTCTCGCGCCCTCCCCGTTCGTTCGGGAGCCACTCCCCGGGTCGACGCGAGTAGTCGAGGTAGAGCATCGACGCGACCCCATCGACGCGCAGCCCGTCCGCGTGGTAGCGGTCGAGCCAGAACGCCGCGCTGCTTCCGAGGAACGCGCGCACTTCGTGCCGGGCGTAGTTGAAAAGCATCGTGTGCCAGTCGGGGTGCCAGCCTCGCCGCGCGTCCTCGTGCTCGTAGAGGTGGGTGCCGTCGAAATAGCTCAGCGAGTGTCCGTCGGAGGGGAAGTGGGACGGGACCCAGTCGAGGATCACGCCGACGCCGGCTTCGTGCAAGCGGTCGACGAGTTCCATG
>JBOGRR010000099.1:0-4113 GCA_050749765.1 Thermoplasmata archaeon
TTCCTAGCCGGTCCACTAGCGGGGCGGCGAGCGTTTAAGAGTCCCACCGAGCTCTCGCGGTCGTGGCTCGCTCTCTCGCGGCACGCCGCCGTGCGCTCCTTCGGCGAACGGTCGACCCGATCGACGTCGTGAAGGCACACGGTCTCGGGGGCCTACTCCAGCAGTTCCAGCGCTCCTCGATCCAAGCCCGCAATCTCGGGCGGGCGCTCGAGGTCTGGGAGAATGCGCTGACCGATCCGAAGCGCCCGACGATCCTCATCGGGCTCGCGGGTCCGCTCATCGCGGCCGGCCTACGCAAAACGCTGCGCGACCTGATCGACTGGGGTCTCGTCGATGTCGTGGTCTCGACGGGGGCGGTACTCTACCAGGACATCTACCAGAGTGTCGGAGGACGTCATTGGATGGGAACACCCGCAGCCGACGACGTCGCGCTGCGCGACGCCTACATCGACCGGATCTACGATACCTACGTCGACGAGCTCGAATTCGAGCGCACGGACCGCGCGATCGGCCGGGTCACGGAGGGGTTCGTGCGCCGGCCGGCCTCCTCCCGCGAGTACCTCCACTACCTCGGCACCCAGTTTCGGGACCCCGATTCGATCGTCGCGACCGCCGCGCGTCGCGGCGTCCCGGTCTTCTCCCCTGCCCTGATCGACAGTTCGATCGGGATCGGGCTCACGTTGTACTATCAGAAGCACCGTCTACAGAGTGATCGATTCATCTTGGATGCCATCCGCGACAACTACGAGCTCGTCCAGATCCTCAACGCCTCCTCGCGCACCGCCGTCATCTACATCGGCGGAGGGACCCCGAAGAATTGGATCAATGATGGGATCGTGATGGCGAACTATGCCTTTGGCCGCAAGGGGGAGGGCCACTCCTACGCGCTCCAGATCACGATGGACACCCCAGTGACCGGCGGACTCTCGGGCAGCACGCTCGATGAGGCGCAGTCCTGGGGAAAGATCTCCCGCCGAGCGACACGCGCGATGGCGCATCTCGACGCGTCGATCGGGCTCCCCTTGTTGGTGGGCGCCCTCTGGGATCGGCGATCGCGCTGGCAGCCTCGATCGAGATTGCGATTCGACTGGACCGGTGACGAGGTCCGTGTGCGCCGATCGCGTCGGTCGAGCTGAGCCATCGTCACCCATCAGCCGGTCGCCCGAACCGGGGGGCAGCGCAGCGATTCCTCCCGGCCGGCCCATACTCGCAACTGGCCCGTACTGCGCGCAAGTCCCACAGCGCACGAGCCGGCCGTTCGGAACTACGCTCTGCGAGGTCAAGGCGAGGTCGGGCCGTCGAGAGCGCCGACGACCGGTCGGTCTCCGTTCGCTTGCGCAAGGACGTGCTCGTTCACTTCGTTCAGGGCTCGGTCCTTCGCCTCGCTCGCCGAATCGACCGCCTCGGCCCGCGCAAAACCAAGATAAGGGTGAAGGCGTCGGCGGCGTCGGGGCGTAGGCATGACGGAAGGGAAGTGCGCGACGTGCGGCGGGCCTTTGGTCGCCGGTTTCATCTCGACGACGAACGGTTCGGGACTCGAGTGGGGGCTCGACGCGACCGATCGGCGGTTGCGCCCGAACGGGCTCGAGGTCCTCGTCCCCACCGGGTTCTCCGGCACCTTTTCCGCGAACCTCCCGGGACTCCGCTGCGCGAGTTGCCGGACGGTCCTCGTCCAGCTCAAAAAGTAGTCCCGGCACCTACGCGGCGCTCGCGATCGAGAGACCGTCGACGACGAGCGCCGGCGTGAGCGTTTGGCCCACGAGTTCGGCGCGCGCACCGGCGGCCCTCACTCCTCCCAAGAGCGAGGGCGTCGGGGCGAGCGCGAACACGAGTCCGCCCACCGTTCCTCCACGGACGGGCTCGCCGAGCTTGCCGTGGTGGATCCGATAGCCGAGGCGGATCTCCCCACCAAATGAGCCGGACATCGCATCGGGGATGGGCCAGCCGAGTTGATCGACCCAGACTCCCTCCTCGATCCCCTCGACCAATTCGGCCTCGCTCCGAACGTCTCCGCTCGATACGACGAGCGTGCCGATCGCCGGTTGGGGGCGGTGGGCGAACTGCTGCCAGGTCCGCGGACCGAACGCGCTCCGGCGGAACGCCGCACCGTTCGAACGCCGATCGAACGCCGCGGCGTGAAGGGTGTCGTAAAGGAGCTCGCCCGCCGCGCCTCGCTCGATCAGCGGGATCGAGACCGCCGCGGATCCCTCGCCATCGAGTGGGCCGGATCCGGTCGACCAGGGGACGTTCGGGTCCTGACGGATCGAGACCGAGGCCGCGGCGACCCGAGCGCCGGGCTCAAAGCCCATCTGGCGCAGTCGCCCCGCCCCCGAGAATCGTAGGGGGAGCGCCCCCGGGAGGATCTGATCAAGGAGGGCGGCCGGAAGGCCGACCGGGAGCGTACCGCTCGGGGGGCTCTTTGCCAGTCGCACATCGCGGGCCCGATCGGACCACGCCGTGCCCCAGGTTCGAATGTCGGCCGGGTCGAGGGCACGCATCTCGCGCATGACCCAATACTCGCCCGGGGGTCGGCCCTCGGGTCCACCGAACGCCTTCACGGCGAGCTCGAGCTCGGCTTCGGTCGAAACGTAGCTCGTCGACAAGCCTTCGCTGTTCATGATCGACGTCTCGCTCAGGGTCGCCTTCAACGACCCGAAGCTCGGGCGAACATCGGCCCGAACGCTGAACGCTTCGATCAGTTCGTGGATGTAGGCGAGGACCGACTCCTCGGCGTGCTCCCACAGACCGACCGAGCAGATCTCCGGGCCCTGAGCAACTCGCGCCGCGTGCGACGGGAGCTCGGCCCGGGCGGCGGGAAACACGGCCGTGTTGGCCGTCGCCTCGGCGGTCGAGAGCGCCGATCGCAGCCCGTCGTCGCTGAGATCAGTCGTCGCCTGGAAGCCGACGCCGGTCTTTCCGTCGAGCGGGCGAAGGACCCGAAGGCCCGCGCCCTCGAGGAGGATTGGACCTCGAGAGGTCTCGATCGCCTGGCCATCGAAGTAGACCTCGAACCGGCGCAGCCGCTGTCCGTAGATCTCCCACGGCACAGCGATCCGAAGCCGCGCGGCGGCGTCTTGTGCGGTCTCCGCAACGACGGCGCTCATGCCGGCCCCACAACCGCGTGCGTGAGAAGGTACGGGCCACCGGTTCCAGCGGGAATGTAGTCGCTATGACCCTTCCCGCAGAATCCGACGCCGACCTCGAGATCGTCGGCACGACCGACCCCCTTCACGGAGCGGAGCACGTCGAGCACCCGTCCCGAGAGCGCCATCGAGGAGAGGAGGTCGGTCGTCTTCCCGTGCTCGATGCGCCAGCCGTTGTGAACTTTGATCTGCATGAGACCCCCGAGCGGGTCCTCGATCCCTGAGGTCGTCGTCTCGAGGAGGACCCCGTCCCCCGCTTCGCGCACGAGCTCCTCCTTCGCCCACGTCCCGGGAACCACGAGCGTGTTGGTCATGCGCACCCAGAGCCGGCTGAGAAAGTCAGAGCGTCGGGCGTTGCCGGTCGGAGCGCCGCCCAGGGCCGCCGCGCTCGTCCGGTCGTGCAGCACCCCGACGAACCGCCCTCGGTCGATGAGCAGATTGCGCTGGGAGGATTTTCCCTCGTCGTCAAAATAGATCGAGCCCCAACCTCCCGGATAAGAGCCATCGTCCACGATCGAGAGCATATCGGGGCCGACTTCGCTCCCGAAGATCGGCTGAAGGTAGGAGCGCTCGCGGACGAACTGATCGGCCTCCGTACCGTGCCCGAACGACTCGTGCGCGAGCGTGCCCGCCGTACTCGGGTCGAGGACGACGTTCATCGCGCCGCCGGGCGGTGTCTTGGAGCGTAGGAGCGCCACGGCCGACTTTGCAGCGGTCCGAATCGTCTCTTCGTTGAACTTCTTCAGGATCTCTTGGCCGGCGACGCCGCCCCCCCGGTCGGCCTCCCATTCAACGCGGCCGTTCTCCATGGCGATCGGAACTACCACGCCGACCGCGCGGGAGACGACCTGGTATCGGTACGCGCCGACGCTGTTGAGGTACAGGCGCTCATCTTCGCCCGACGCGAGCATGACGTTGGTGTCGGAAATTCCCTCGACCCCCGCCGCCCAGCCGCGGTAATCCTTCGCGA
>JBOGRR010000100.1:0-4092 GCA_050749765.1 Thermoplasmata archaeon
CTCGCCGGTCGAGGCGTACGGCGCGCCATCTTCCGCGCCGAGACGTTCGCCCAGCGCGGGGTCCCGCTCGAGGCGGCGGTCCGGGCGATCGTCGATGGCGTCGTCCTCGGAAGCTACACCTTCTCCCGGTTCAAGTCGAAGGCACCGGAGGTCCCGGTCGATGAGGTCGTCGTCGCGGTGGGCCGCGGCGAGGCGTCTCGCGTGCGGGCGGCCTTCCGGGAGGAATCGCGCCTGGTCGGTGTCGTCACGTGGACCCGCGACGTCGCGAATCTTCCCGCGTCCGAGGCGCCGCCCGAGCGCCTCGCCGAAGAGGCTCGAGCGCTCGCGAAGAGCCACCAGCTCGGGGTCCAGGTTTTTGACGAGAAGGCCCTCGCGAAGATGGGATGCGGTGGCCTCCTCGCGGTCGGCGGGGGATCGAGTCGCCCGCCCCGGTTGATCGTGCTGGAGTACCCTGGGCGCGGTCGCTCTCCACCGACCATCGCGCTCGTCGGCAAAGGGATCACCTTCGACTCCGGCGGGATCTCGATCAAGCCGGCGGCCTCGATGTCCTATATGAAGTTCGACAAGTCGGGGGCCGTCGCGGTCCTCGGCACGCTGCGGGCCTGCCGCGACCTCGGGGTCCGACCGAGGGTCATCGGTCTGATGGCGTGTGCCGAGAACGTGCCGAGCGGGACCTCGTACCGTCCCGGCGACCTCGTGCGAACTTACAATGGCCGGACGATCGAGGTGCTCAACACCGACGCCGAGGGCCGGGTCGTCCTAGCCGACGCCCTCGCCTATGCCGCGAAGAACTACGCGCCGGAGGCGCTGATCGACATCGCGACGCTGACCGGTGCCGCTACGGTCGCCCTGGGCGACACGATCGCGGGGCTGATATCGACCGATGAGCCGCTCGCGCGCCGGATCGAGCGGGCCAGTGCCCTCACGGGCGAGGCCGTCTGGCGCATGCCGCTTACCGACTACCACCGCGAGCTCGTGCGCGCCGCAGACTACGGCGACGTGCGCAACTCCATCGAGATCCCGCTCGCGGGAATGCTCACCGCCTCGGCGTTCCTCGAGACGTTCGTGGGCGAGACGCGCTGGGCGCATCTCGATATCGCGGGACCCGCGTACACGACGCTCACGACACGCCGCTACCAGCCCGCGTACCTGAACGTCGGCGCGGTCGCCTTTGGCGTGCGCCTTCTGAGCCGCTTCCTCCTCGACTACGGCGCTCGGTAGGTCGCTCCGCGCCCTACGCCCCGACGATCATCACGCTCTCGCCGCCGTGCCGGGTCGCGCGGGGTCGGACCTCGCAGAAGAGCGGGGTGTGGTAGCCCCCTCCGGTGACGAGCGCGGTCCCGACGGGGAGCGATTGGATCATGTCGGTCATCCCCGCGGTGAGCCCCTCGATCGACTGGGCGATCGCGCGCAGGTCGAGCGGGTTCGTGACCTGGAGGATGAGCTGGGTGTTGCACTGGGAGAGGACGCTCTTGTCGATCCGCGCCGCGCGCTGGGTGACGACGCACAGTCCTAGGCCGAACTTGCGGCCCTCGCTCGCGATGTTCTTCAGCACGCGCGAGCACGTCGCCGTCCCCTGCTGAGGAGCGAAGTTGTGCGCCTCCTCGATCACGAGGAAGAGCGGGGGGATCTTGCCCTTCTTGCGGTTGTCGAAGAGCGTGTTCGAGATCCGTGCGACGACGAGCTCCTGGACGTCCGGCGCTACGCCGCGGAGGTTGACGAGCGTCGCCTTGCCCTTCTGAACGAGATCGTTGAGGCTCGTCCCTTGCGGGCCGAGGAGCTTCGTCTGCTCGAGGTAGAGGAGCCGCTCGTGCAAGGTCTCGGCGATCGCCCCATCGCTCGCCTCCGCGGCGCGGACGAGATCCGCGACCGCGTAGTCGGGATTCGCGTTCGCGACGCGCTCGATGATCTGCTTGAGCGGCGCCAGGAACGTCTTCACGTTCGTCAGTCCCATGAACACGAGCAGCTCGCGGGGGTCGAGATGGCGGAGCGAGAAGGTGAGCGGCTTAGCGGCCGGGTTGAGCGAGACATCGGGGGAGTACTCCTGGAGCTGGTGGGCGAACCCCTGCGACTCAACGCCGAAGCGAGCTTGCGCGCTCGAACGATCGGCCGGGAGGCGGAGCGAGCCGTACTCTCCATGGGGGTCGATGATGATGCAGGTGACCTTGTGACGGAGGAGTTCTTCGATGAGGACTCCGAGAAGGTAGCTCTTCCCGCCACCGGTCTTCGCGAGCACGCTCACGTGGCGCTGCACGAGTTGGTTGATGTCGAGCTCGACGCGCAGGGTGTGGTTGCGCAGCAGGCCGACGTAGGCACCGCTGTTCGAGCGGTGCGTGAGGCCGAGGACCCGGGCGATGAGCGTCTCTTCCGCTCGATAGACGTGAGCGCCCGGCCGGAAGGGGATCGTCGGGATCTTGACGACGCCTTGGGGGTCGCGATAGCCGATGATGATCGCGTGGCCGAGCAAGCTCTCGCGGACGCTTGTCTCCTCCGAAGGACCGAGGGCCCCCGCGTGCTCGAGATCGAGATCGCTCTTGCGCTGCAGATCGTCGAGCTGACAGAGCACGTAGCCATGATGCTCGTCGGGCACCGAGAGGTAGTCGCCCCGCTCGATCGCCTTCGTGAGGCTCAGTTGGAAGTGGCCGAGGCCGACGTCCCCGAAGATGCGGCCGACCTCCTCCACACTTCGCTACGACGAGGACCGCCGATATTACCCTAGCGAGAGCGAGGAAACGCCGCCGCCTCCGGCGAGGCGAGGGGGTCTTTGAGGTCGCGTTAGGCTTTTATGGGGTTCCCACCCTCGGACGCCATCTCGACAGTACCCTCGCCGTAGGGGCGGTGTCCGGTGGCCGACGCGACGGTTGAACTCGAGCACAAGCGCATCGAAACGAACCAACGGGCGGATGAGCATCGAGCGCTGCGCGACCGCCTCAACGCGGAGTCTCGGACCCTCGCCGACGAGCGCGGACGCGTCCTGGACGAACTCCATCGGCAGAGCTCGGAGGCCCAGGACCACCGCCGACAGCGCGATCTGCTCAACGAGCAGGTCCGCGCCGAGAAGAAGCTCCGCGAGGAGTGGAACCATCGACTCCAGGTCTCGGGGGACCGGCTCCAGGAGCTCAAGCGCAACCGAGCGCCGCGCCCCGGAGCGATCCCGATCTGGAGGCTGCGCAAGGACCTCAAAGAGCTCGAGTTCCGTCACATGACGACGGCCCTCACCGGCGAGCAGGAAAAGCGGCTGATCGAGGAGATGAAGCGCCTCGAGCAGGGGATCCGGGACCAGGACGAGCAACTGCGCCGCGATCCCGAGATCGAGAAAGCGCTCACCGAGACGAACGAGTCCCGCAGCGAGGCCGAGGCGCATCACGCGGCGGTCGGCCAGCACGCCGAAGAGGCCCAGCGCGAGCACGACGCGATGGTCGCGCTTTACGAAACGGTCGACGAACTGCGCCGGCAGGCCGACGAGGTGCAGGCGAAGCTCATCGAGACGAAGTCGAAGGCCGACGAAGAGCATCGTGCCCACATCGCGGCGATCGAAGAGGTCCGCGATATCGAGAAGATGCTCTACGCCGCGCGGGGGGGCCGTGCTCCCGCGTCGTGGGCCGAGGAGACCGAGCCGCCGAAGGAGGAGGACTTCCTCGCGCGGCTCAAGAAGGGCGAGAAGGTCAGCACCCAGGACCTGCTCGAGCTGCAGAAGTCCGGCCGGGCGTAGCCCGGCCGATCACGGGGTCGCGCGCCCGAGACGCTCCCCGGCGCCCGTGAGGACTCGAGCGAGATAGCCAGCAACGGCCGCCCCGAGGCGGAGGAGCGCGACCGCGCCATGCTGGTCGGCCGCGAGACGTTCGATGCGGTACCGGCTCCACAGCTGCCCGTGCTTCTCGGTGAGCTGCTTGCGCCCGTAGCCGTTCCAGAACGCCTGCCGAAGGAAGGCCGGCCAGCTCGTGCGCGGGAGGTGGCGGATCACCGCATCCGGCGCGTAATGGATCGTCGCGCCCTCGCGAACCGCTCGCAAGTTGAGGTCGATGTCCTCCGCCGTGATGAAGCGCGGGTCGAATCCCCCGAGCCGACGGAAGAGATCGCGCGAGTAGCCCA
>JBOGRR010000101.1:0-3995 GCA_050749765.1 Thermoplasmata archaeon
TCATAGCGGCGCGACCAGCGTTTGATGATCGCCTGCACCTCCATGTACCGCCGCGCGAGCATCTCGAGCCCTGATCCCTCGAGCGGCGGAGCCTCCGCATTGACGTGCAGCGCGGCATTCTCGATCGCCGTGTTGAGCAGCACCGAGTCGAGCTCGGCTTCGTCCTTCACGTAGAGCTCCTGCTTGCCGCGCTTGACCTTGTAGAGCGGCGGCTGGGCGATGTAGATGTGCCCGCGCTCGATGAGCACCGGCATCTGTCGATAGAAGAACGTGAGGAGGAGCGTGCGGATGTGGCTGCCGTCCACGTCGGCGTCGCACATCAGGATGATCCGATGATAGCGCAGCCGGTTCGGATCGAAGTCGTCCTTCCCGATGCCGCAGCCGAGCGCGGTGATGAGCGTGCCGACCTCCGCGGACGCGAGCATCCGGTCGAAGCGCGCCCTCTCGACGTTGAGGATCTTGCCCTTCAAGGGCAGGATAGCCTGCGTGCGGCGATCCCTGCCCTGCTTCGCTGAGCCGCCGGCGGAGTCGCCCTCCACGATGAAAATCTCCGAGAGCGCGGGATCCTTCTCCTGGCAGTCGGCGAGCTTGCCGGGAAGTCCTGCGACGTCGAGAGCGCCCTTGCGCCGAGTCATCTCGCGCGCCTTACGGGCGGCCTCGCGAGCGCGTGCGGCCTCGATGATCTTCGCGATGATGGCGCGCGCGTCCTGAGGATGCTCGAGGAGGAACTCGCCGAGCTTGGCATTGACCACGGACTCGACGACGCCCTTGACCTCGGATGAGACGAGCTTGTCCTTGGTTTGCGAGGAGAACTTGGGGTCCGGAAGCTTCACGGAGAGGATCGCGGTCAGGCCCTCGCGCGCGTCATCGCCCGACGTTGCGACCTCCTTCTTGCCGGACAGCTCCTTCTCGATGTAGTCGTTGAGCGTCCGGGTGAGCGCGCTGCGAAAGCCTGCGAGATGGGTGCCGCCATCCTTTTGCGGGATGTTGTTCGTGTAGCAGTACATGCTCTCCTGGTAGGAGTCGTTCCACTGCAGCGCGACCTCGACGGTCATCGCCCCCTCTTGCGTCCGGAACCAGAGCACCGTGTCGTGGATCGGTGTGCGCGTGCGGTTGAGGTAAGTGACGAACGCTTGCAGTCCTCCCTGGAACTGGAAGACGTCGGACCGGTTCTCGCGCTCGTCGTGCAGCTCGATCCTGACCCCCGAGTTCAGGAACGACAGCTCCCGGAGCCGCTTGGCGAGGATCTCGTAGTCGAACTGGATGTGGGTAAAAATCGTGGCGCTCGGCCTGAAGCGGATCGTCGTGCCCCGCTCTTCGGTCTGTCCGGTCACGCCGAGCGGCGCCACCGGCTCGCCCAGGTGATATTCCTGGCGGTGGACGGATCCGTCACGGCAGATCGTGAGCTGCAGGTAGTCCGACAGCGCATTCACGACGGAGACCCCGACCCCGTGGAGCCCGCCCGAAACCTTGTAGGAACTGTCGTCGAACTTCCCGCCCGAGTGCAGCATGGTCATGATGACCTCGGCTGCGGACCGTCCTTCCTCCGCATGGATGTCGACCGGAATACCTCGGCCATTGTCCGACACGGTGACCGACTCATCCGCATGAATCCTGACGACGATGCGGTCGCAATAGCCAGCGAGCGATTCGTCGATCGAGTTGTCGACGACCTCGAACACCATGTGATGCAGGCCGGTACCGTCATCGGTGTCTCCGATGTACATCCCGGGGCGCTTACGTACGGCGTCCAGCCCTTTCAAGACCTTGATCTTGCTGGAGTCGTAGACGTCGTTGGGGGGCATGAAAACGCTCAGTTTTGGGATACGGCATTATACCGGCCGCCCCCCCCATGTTCCACGTGAAACACGCGGTCCGGTGCACTGAATTTGCCGGATTTCGGGTCGAGCGAAGTCAACACTCGCTGGCAGCGCAGACGCTCGACCCGCTCGATGAAAATCTCGAGCCGTGCGCCGTCGAGCTCGGCTGCCGGATCGTCGAGGAGTAGCGTCGGAGTCCGGGTGAAGCTGTTCTGGAGCACCTCGAGCTGCGCCAGAATCATGGCGGCGGCAATCAGCTTCTGCTGGCCCCGCGAGGCCACTTCGCGCGCCGGATGACCCTCGAGCTGGAGGAGAATGTCCGCTCGGTGTGGGCCGCAGTGGGTGATGCCTCGAAGCTCATCGCGGCCGCGAGACGCGGCCAATGCATCCGCAAGCGTGCGATCGCCTGCCCAGCCTGGGGTATAGGTCAGCTCGACTTCCGTTCCGAGCAGCGCCCGGATGGTTTCCGTCCAGCAAGGCTGCAAGCGGTCGATGGACCTGCGCCGTGCTTCCGCAATGGCTTCGCCGGCACGACTGATCTCGCCATCCCAGGCCGCGGCCTGTCCCAAGCCCTTCCTGAGCGCAGCATTCCGCTGCGACAGCGCTCGCGCATATCGGGCCCACGTCCGGGCAAACCCTGGTTCCACGTGGAACACCGCCCAATCCATCCAGCGGCGCCGCCGCTCCCCGCTCTCCTCCACCAGTTTATGAACGCTCGGGTCGATGACCTGAACTGGAAAGACCTGCGCGAGCTCAACGAGCGAGGCGGCCTGCGCGCCACCGACCTTACCGATCGTGGGCGCCCCCCTCGAGACCTGTAGGCCGATCGTCAGAGACGGCGATTCGGCCGCTGATGACTCCACGGGGTCAGCGCTCGCGACATCCGCCGAACTGTGTCGACCCTCGCTGCGAGCCTCCGGCCCGGGAATTCGTCCGAAGATCGTCAGCTGCTCCGCCCCGTGGCGAATCACTCGCTCCGTGTTCCGGGTCCGGAACGACCGGCCTCTCCCGAGCAGGAAGACCGCCTCCAGTATCGAAGTCTTTCCCGAGCCGTTGGCGCCCCAGATGAGATTGAGGTCGGGATGCAATTCGAGCTCGATCCGCTCGAGGCACCGCACATTCTCTGCCGCGAGATACGCGAGGCTCATGGCAGCCGCGAGGCGCGAAGCGCCAGATCCACCTCGAGCCCCGTCATGCGGCGCTCGAGCATTCGATGCCGGCCGAGCTCCCGATCAGAGCCTCATCGGCATCACGACGTACCGGGCGTCGGAGACCCCCGGAGCGCGAACGAGGCAGCTGCTGTTCGCGTCGGTGAGTCCAATCTCGACCTTGTCGCTCTCCAGGGCCGCGAGCGCGTCCAGCAGATAAGTGACGTTGAAGCCGATCTCGAGCTCCTCACCCTCATATTGTACCTCGAGCTCATCCTCAGCCTCTTCCTGCTCCGGATTGTGCGCTTGGATCGTCAGCAAGCCTGGCTTCAAGGACAGGCGGACTCCACGATATTTCTCGTTCGAGAGAATCGCGGTCCGCTGGAACGACTGTCTCAACAAGGCCCGGTCCGCCTCGATGATCTTCGTCGGGCTCGCGGGCATCACCCGATTATATTCCGGAAAACGGCCATCAATAAGCTTCGATGTGAATCGAATGTCGCCGATCTCCGCCCTAATGTGATTACCGCCGATCGTCAGCTCGAGGTCCCCGTCCCCGGTCAGTAGCCGTTGCAGCTCGAGTACTCCCTTGCGCGGCACGATCACCTGCTGTCCCGCGATCGGCGCTTCGAGCTCCGCCTCGCAGAGCGCTAGCCGATGTCCATCCGTCGCCACCGCGCGCAGCGCCTTGCCTTCCGTCTCGAGGAGCATGCCGTTCAGGTAGTACCGCACGTCCTGCTGGGCCATCGAGAAATGCGTCCGGTCGATGAGCTTGCGCAGCGCGCCTCGTGAGACGGTGATCCGCTGCTGGGCGCTCGATTCCTCGACCACCGGGAAATCCGTCGCCGGCAGGCTCGACAGGGTGAACCGGCTCCGGCCGGCCCTCACGATGACACGGTCCCCGTCCGTCGCGAGGCTGACGGAGACCTGCTCCGGCAGCGCGCGAAAAATGTCGAGGAGCTTGCGGCCAGGCACCGTCACGTCACCCGGCTGCTCGACGCCGATCTCGTGCGAGGCGACGAGCTCG
>JBOGRR010000102.1:0-3990 GCA_050749765.1 Thermoplasmata archaeon
GATGCGCGCGGTCGCGAGTCGCTGGGCGTACTTCTTGAAGACCTCGGTCGCGCGCGCGACCGAGGTCTTCAAGAAGTACGCCCAGCGACTCGCGACCGCGCGCATCCCGACCTAAGCCCGGCTCGTGCAGATCGCCCAGCTCTCCACGCGCTACCCCCCGGGACCGGGGGGCGTCGAGCGGCACGTCGGCGAGATCTCTCCGCGACTCGGGGATCGCGGCCACACGGTGCGGGTCCTCACGAGCGATCTTCGTCGAGAGTTCCCGTGGGAACGCCTGCCGCGCGCTGTTCCGCGTCGCGAAGCGACGGCCTTCGGATCGATCGAGCGCCTACCGGCCTGGTCGCTCCCCGGGGCGCTCCACTACCCATTCCTCCCGCGAATGTCGCGCGCGCTCGAGCGCAGCGGCGCGGAGATCGTCCACGTCCACACGTACGGAACCTACCAGGTCGCCGTCGCGGACCGCCACCGCCGGCGTCACGGCGTGCCGTATCTGCTCGCGACCCACTTTCACCCGGAGACGTCGATGCACGGCGGTGGAGCGCGCCGACGACTACGCCATTTCTATGACCTCCGCGTCGGAGGGCCGATGCTCGCGCATGCGGCCCGACTGCTGGTGGAGAGCCGGGAAGAGGAGCGACTCTTGCGACGGCTCGGCCGCCCCCTTCCACCCGTACGCGTGGTTCCTCCCGGCTACACTCCGCTGCCGGCCGCTCCGCCGCCCGGGACCTTCGCCCGACGCTACGGGATCCCTGGGCCGTACGTCCTCTTCGTGGGACGCCTCGCTCCGAACAAGGGGCTCCGCGAGCTCGTCGAGGCGTTCGCGGCGCTCGCCCGTGAAGATCCCGAGGTCTCGCTCGTCCTCATTGGGGACGATGGGGGCGTCGAGACGGAGATCGTCCGGCAGGCCCGAGCTCGCGGCCTCGAGCGCCGGATCTTCCGCACCGGGTTCCTCGCGGACGAGGCGTTACTCGCCGGCGCTCTGCGCGACGCGGGGCTCTTCGTGCTCCCGAGCGAATACGAGGCGTTCGGGCTCGTGCTGCTCGAAGCGATGGCCCAAGGAACGCCCGTTCTTTCGACCCGGGTCGGCGGGATCCCCGAGTTCGTAGAGGAGGGGAAGGCCGGTCGCCTCGTTCCACCGCACGACGACCGCGCGCTCGCCGAGGCGCTGCGGGTCTTGTGGTCCGATCCCGAAGGCCGCCGACGCATGGGAGCCTACGGCCGTGACTCGGTCGTACCTCGGTACACGTGGGAGGCGCTGGTCGATGCGCTCGAGGCGATCTACCTCGAGATCCTCGACGGACGCTCCGCCCCGACGCCGCGCCCGTCGAACTCCTCTGCGTAGCGCCGCAGGATCCCGAGGCCTTTCGTGAGATGCTCGCGCGACGCGGCGAAGGAGATCCGCAGGTGCTTGGCGCCGCGAGCGCCGAAGGCGTCGCCCGGCGTCGTGAGGAGACCGGCCTCGAGGAGATCGAGCGACACCTCGGTCGAGGTCCGCGGCCAGTCGAAGCGCGGGAACGCGTAGAAGGCGCCGGTCGGTCGCACGCAGGTGAGGCCCGGGATCCGACCGAGCTCCCGCATCACGAGATCGCGTCGCGCGCGGAACTCGCGGACCATGGCGCGGGTCTCCCGGAAGTCGGTCTCGAGCCCGGCCAGAACCGCACGCTGCGCGGGCGTAGACGGACAGGCCATGATGTGGTAGTGCATCTTGACGATCGCGAGCGCGAGCGGCGACGGGGCGACCAAGAAGCCGAGGCGCCAGCCGGTCGTGGCGAACGTCTTCGAGAAGGAGTTGATGATCACCGCACGTTCGGTGCGACCCCAGAACGACACCGCCGGGGTCTCATAGGTGATGCGATCGTACACCTCGTCGGAGACGATCGTGAGGTGGTGGCGATCCGCGATCGCGACGATCCCGTCGACCGTCGCTTTCGGGAAGACCCCGCCGGTGGGGTTGGACGGGCTGTTCACCACGATCGCGGTCGTCTTCGGCGTGATCCGGGCCTCGATCTCCTCGAGGCTCGGGACGAACCCGTCGCTCTCGTCCAGCGCGTAGGGGACCGGGACGGCGCCGGCGAGACGGGCATGCGGGGCGTAGAGCACGAACCCCGGATCTGGAACGAGGACCTCGTCGCCCGGGTCGTAGAGCGCGAGCGCGGTCGCCATCAGCGCTTCGGTCCCGCCGGAGGTGATGATCACGTTCTCGCGCTGCGTCGAGCGCACGCGGTCCTGGTAGAGCTCGGCGACCTTGTCCCGAAGCTCCCCGATCCCGGCGGTCGGCCCGTAGTGATTGCCGCCGTTGTGGATCGACTCGGTGAGCGCGGCGATGACCTCCTTCGGCGGGTCAAAATCGGGCTCGCCAAGCCCGAGATTGATCGAATCCGGACGCGCGGCATCGAACATCCGACGGATGCCCGAGATCTCGACTTCGCCGACACGGCGCGCGACCATTTTGGGCGGGAGCGAGGGCGGGGATTTACCCTTTGGTAGTCCGAGTGCCGGCGTGGCACGCTCGGGGCGCCGACGCAAGGTGTTTCTATCCTACGCCCTGCCGAGGGACGAGGTCGTCCCATGAGCGTGCGCGTCGTGATCGGGGCTCAGTACGGCGACGAAGCGAAGGGAAAGATCTCCGACTACCTCGCCGCCGACGCACGGTACGTCGTGCGCTCGGGGGGTGGACCGAATGCGGGCCATTCCGTCCATCTCCCCGACGGATCGGTCGTCCTCCACCAGGTCGCGACCGGGGTGCTGCGCGCCGGCGTCGCCGGTGTGAGCGGTCCCGGGATGGTCGTCCAGCCGATGCGCCTCCTGGACGAGATCGCCGAGCTCGAGCAAAAGCACCTCCTGCGGGGCGAATTCGTCCTCAGCGACCGCGCGCACGTCCTCCTCCCGATCCACGAGCTCGAGGATGCGTGGGAAGACGAGATGCGGACCCGCCACGATCCCGCGGGGGCCCTCGGCACCACGGGTCGAGGGATCGGCCCTGCCTACGCCGATCGATACGGTCGTTGGGGGATCCGCTACGGGGAGCTCAATCACCCCGGAACGCGGCACGCCCGCCTCGAACTCCTCTACGAGCGAAAGCGCGAAATCCCGAACCTTCCGCCGATCGATCGCCTCGAGACGGAACTCGCCGACGCCGGCGCGCGCCTCGCGCCGTTCATCCAGGACGTCGACCCCCTCCTCTTCGGCGCGCTCGAGCGGGGCGAAGTGATCCTGCTCGAGGGGGCGCAAAGCGCGCTCCTCGACATCGACTTCGGGACGTATCCGTTTGTGACGAGCTCTCACCCGACGAGCTCGGGCGCGCTCTTGGGGAGCGGATTGCCACCCCAGTCCGTCACCGAAGTGACCGGGGTCGCGAAGGCCTACTGCACCCGCGTCGGCGCGGGGCCGTTCACGACGCGGGCCGAGCCCTCCCAGGAGCAGTTCCTCCAGCGGGTGGGCGGCGAGCGTGGGGCGACTACCGGTCGAGCGCGCTCGTGCGGCTGGCTCGACTTGGTCCTCATGCGCTACGTCGCGCGCCTGAACGGGGTCACCTCGTGGGCGATCACCAAGGTCGACGTCCTAGGTGGGCTCGAGCACGTCCCGGTCTGCGTTGCCTACCGGTCCCCGGACGGGCGACGATGGGGCGACCGGCCCCCCACGACCGCCGTGGAGACCGCGGCCGTCACGCCCGTCTACGACGCTCGTCCGGGTTGGCCCGAGTTCCATCCACGGCTCCACGAGCGGATCCGCCGGGAGGGAGCCTCGGCGCTTCCCCAGCCGCTCCGTGACTTCCTATCGTTCATCGCCCGCGAGACCGGGGTCCCCGTCGAGATCGTCAGTTACGGTCCGCAACGGGAGGAGACCGTTCGTCTCTCCCGCCGTGCCCGGGGCCACGCTCCCGCGCTCGCGCGGTGGTCGAAGTGACCGGCCGTGGACATTGATCCGTTCCTCTACCTGGCGCTCGGGCTCGGCGTCGCCCTGGGCCTCGTCGCTCGGCCGAACCCGCGA
>JBOGRR010000103.1:0-3981 GCA_050749765.1 Thermoplasmata archaeon
CTCGACCTCGCCGGGGACCGCTCGATGGTCCGTCGCCCGGTCCACGGTGCCGCCGTGTTCGGTCCGTCGCTCGGGTCGATCGAGTTCCGAGCCCCGGAGCCGAGGGCGTTCGTGATCGATCGCGCCGCCCTCGACATCGCGCTCGCGGACCGGGCGGCACGCAGCGGGGCCAGCTTCCGCACGCGCTGTCGGTTCGATCGCCGCATCTCCTCGAGCGAGCGCGGTGTCGTCGTACGCATCACCGAGGAGGATCAGAAGGAACGGGAGATCCAGGCTCGGCTCGTGATCGGCGCCGATGGGGTCGCGAGCGCCGTCGCTCGTTCGTTCCGGCTCCGACGACCGGTCGAGATCCTCCCCGCCTTCGAGATGGAGTTCGCATCGAGCCCGGGCGATCCCGACCGCGTGGAGGTCTACGTGGGGCATCAGTTCGCCCCCGGCCTCTTCGGATGGTGGATCCCCGACGGGGCCGGCGGCGCCCGCGTCGGGGTCGCGGTCGACGCGAACGGGACGAGCGCGCGCCACTACTTCGACCGCCTGCTCCTCTATCTCGCCCGCCGCTTCGGCTCCCCGCTCGTCCACCCCACCAGCTCGCTCGCGTCGGGGATCCCCATCGGCGACGTCCCTCGGACGAGCGCAGAGCGCGTGATGCTCGTCGGCGACGCCGCCGCTCAAGTGAAGCCGCTGAGCGGGGGCGGGATCTTCACGGGAATGCGGTGCGCCGAGCTCGCCGCGGAGGTCGCCGACCTCGCGCTGCGCGAGGGCGACCTCAGCGCGACGCCCCTCTCGGCGTACGACCGGGCGTGGCGCGCGCAGTTCGGAGCGGAGTTCTCGCGCGCGCTCGCGCTGCGCCGGCTCTTCGTCCGCCTGAGCGACGCCGACTTCGATCGCCTCGTGGCGACCCTGCAGAATTCGGCCCTGCTCTCCACGATCGTCGCCTTCGGTGACATCGACTTCCCGACCCACGTCGCGCGTCGTCTCCTCAGCGAGTCGCCGTCGCTCGTGCGCCTGATGCCCAAAGCCCTCGCCGCGTGGCTGGCTCCGGGTCGCGACTACCGCGTGCCCGATCTCGAGCGCTCCACGCGGCGATAATAGACGTAGCCCGCCGCCCCCGCGAGCACCAGCGCCGCCCCGAGGACGATATAGAGGGCGTAGGAGAGCGCCGAGCTCGTGACCTGGACCGAGGTCTCGGGGAGGAGGCCGGAAACGCCGAGGAGGGCGAGCGAGCGATTTGTCACGACCGTCGTCCCGTTCGGTCCCGCGGTGGCACTCGACCACTGCGCGCTCGTGAACCAGCCGCGCGACTCGAGCAGGTAGGCGGTCCCGTTCGGTACGGCGAAGGTGAGGGCGACCCGGATCGCATAGGCGCCGATCGGCGTCGAGCTCGAGCTCGTGACCCCCGGTGACTCCGAAACCTGATCCCCCGAGGGCAGCAGGGAGATGTTGTAGTAGACCGACGCGCCGCTCGAGCCCGGGGACGTGAGGATCGGCGGATCCGCGAGTCCCGACTCCGACGTCGCGTTCCCGGGGAAGCCGTTGAACGCATACACCGTGAGGCGGAGTTCGATCGTGTGGATCGGCACGGAGAGCGGGTCCGAGAGGATGAGCCCGAGGACCCCCGTCGTCCCCGCGACGAGGCCGGGAGCCGAGAGGTTCCCGACAAAACGTGAGTCGAGGCCGACCGGGAGCGTCGGAGGGGTCGCGGCGGCGCTCGCGGCGGGCAGGAGCACGATCGAGACCGTCAACAGAGCGCTCGCGAAGAGCGTGAGCGCGATGCGGGCGGACCTACCCACTGCGCTCCTCCGGATATTCCCCCGATTCAGAGAGCGAGAGGAGGCGGCGGATCCGCTCGAGCGCGAGGGATCGGCCCCGTCGGCCACCCCCGCCGAGAAACCCCACCGCGCCTCGAGCGTCCGGGACCGGAGCGATCTCCATCGACTTGTAGATCGCGCGAGCGAGCGCGAGCGGCCGGCGCGTGAGCTCGATCGCGTCGGAGTCGGCGCGTAGCTCCTCTCGGCGGGAGAGTGAGCTCGCGAGATAGCCGAGGACCGGATCCCAGCGCATCAGTCGAGAGAACGTGCGCAGGTAGGTGAGATAGCGCCCGTCGAGCTCGCGGACGTGGCCGAGCTCGTGCGCGAGCACGGCGACTTCCTCGGCGGGGAGCAACGCGCCGCGAAGGCGCCGCGAGATGACAACGACCTCCTCCCGGTGGAGCCGGCCGCCGGTACGCGTCACGAGCGTGAACGCAAAGGCATCCGCCCGGGCGAGATCGACCTCGTATAGTCGCGTCGAGCCGGCCACCCCCCGAAGAGATTCGGGCCAGTCGATCGGCTCCGATCGGAAAATCCGCAGGAAGCTGCGCTCGACGCTTTGATTGAGAGCGAAAGCGACCGCGAGGATCGTGAGCGCTCCGAGGGCGCCGATCGCCCAAACGCCGAGGGCATCTGGGGTGAATACCTCGGGCGGGGCGGCCCAGAGCCCGGCGATCGCCGACCAGCCTCCGTTGAGCAGGACCCACGCGAGGGCGGTCGTTGCGAGCAGAGCCCAGAGACCCACAAATACCGCTCCGAGGCGGTGGGTCAGGCGGGTCGCTGCGGGGCGTCGCAACGAGACCCCGAGGGCCGCGCCAGCGGCAATCCACAGAAGCACCGGCGCGAGCAGATAGCCGATGGAGGGGGTTTCCATCGGGGCCGGAAGACCCTTCGCGACTACTAAAGCCCGAGGCGTCGCCGAAGCTGGTCCTCCTCCGCCGGGTTCAGCTTCTCGATCTCCTCGTTGAGGTGCGCGACGCCGGCGGGGCCGAACATCGTCACGACACCTTTGAGGAGGTTGCGGAGGTACTTGCGCTCGAAATCGACGGGGCGGTAGACGTAACGCTCGCCCCCGCGGCACGTCTCGCTGCGGCGACGCACCAGGCCCTTGTCGTACAGCCGTGATAGGATCGTCGCGACCGTGGTGTACGCGAGCCGGGTCCCCTTTCGCTCGAGCGAGCGGCGGACCGTCCGTGCGGGCGCCTCCTCGAGCTCCTGGAGGGAGCGCAGCACGTCGGCCTCGAGCGATCCGAGCATCGGTCGATGGTCTATGGGCGGCTTCCGCTCCTTAACTACTCCGCCCCGTAGGAAAGGACCAGTTCGTACGACCGAACTCCGACACCGTTGGGGCCGCGATTACGGCCCAAGTCCTTATGGAGGGGGTCTCGCTCGGCGCGCCGTGCCACCTCCGGAGCACCCCCCGGCGACGATCCTCGATCTGGTGGGCAACACCCCGGTCGTCCCCCTCCGTAGAGTAACCCGCGAACTTCCGTACCGCGTGCTCGTCAAGCTCGAGTTCCTCAACCCCGGCGGGTCGGTCAAGGACCGGATCGGCGCCGCGATGATCGACCGAGCCGAGCAGGAAGGCTGGCTCAAACCGGGAGGGACGATCGTAGAGGCGACAAGCGGCAATACGGGGGTCGGGCTCGCGATGGTCGCCGCGGTCCGAGGCTACCGGGCCGTGTGCGTCCTACCGGACAAGATGAGCTCAGAGAAGATCCGCCTCTTGCGCGCCTATGGCGCACGCGTCATTGTGACCCCGAGCCAGCTCCCCCCGGATCACCCGATGAGCCACTACTCGGTCGCGCGACGACTCTCGAAGGAGATCCCCGGCGCGTACTACCCCAACCAATACGAGAACGAGCAGAACCCGTTGTCGCACTACCGCACGACCGGCCCGGAGATCGACCGGGATGGCGGGCCGGGGCTGGCGGCGGTCGTCGGCACCGTCGGCACCGGTGGGACGATGAGCGGAATCGGCCGGTACTTCAAGGAGCATCGCCCGTCCGTGAAGATCGTCGCCGTCGATCCGATCGGATCGATCCTCGCCGAGTTCGCTCGCACGGGCACGCGCGCCACGGCGACCCCGTACCTCGTCGAGGGGATCGGGGAGGACATCGTCCCGAAGTCGATCCAGTTCGAGTTCCTCGACGAGTTCGTTCAGGTCTCCGAC
>JBOGRR010000104.1:0-3804 GCA_050749765.1 Thermoplasmata archaeon
GAGGAGGGGGTCGGGCATCGTTCGGAAGGGTCATGGACGTCCCCGACGATAGTACTATGCTCGACAATCGTCGAAGCATGACGCCTAACGGGGATCAGCTTCGGACTTCAGATGCGTGACCTGTTACCCGTCGGGGATAGATTCATACGCGGGCAAGAATACCTCGGCCCGCTGCCCTGGTAGTCTAGTGGTCTAGGATCTAGGTCTGTCGAGCCTGGGACTCGGGTTCGAAGGCGCTCGGGGACCTCCCCCGGGCCCGAAACTCCCGACCAGGGCGCCTCCCGAGTCCCGGGGCCGGGCCCCCCGGAGGTTTATGTCCGGCGCGAGTTCGCCGGTCGTGCCGGATGACTCACGCGGCCCCCCAAACTCCTCCCTGTCGGAGCTCGTCGGCTCGGCGTTCAAGGAAGCCCAGGAGCGCAAGCTCCTCGAATTGGTCCTGCGCGAGCCGGTCCCGCGCCATCTCGCGATCATCATGGACGGCAATCGCCGCTTCGCCCACGACCACAACCTCCTAGTGCCCGAGGGCCACCTGCAGGGGCGCAAGAAGCTCGAGGACCTGCTCGACTGGTGCCTCGAGGTGAACCTCCGTGTGTTGACCGTCTTTGCGCTCTCGACCGAGAACCTCCAGCGCTCCTCCGATGAGGTCCAATCCCTCATGGACCTCTTCGAGCGGAGCTTTCAGGAGGTCGCGGTCGACGAGCGAGTGCACCGTCACCAGATCCGAGTGCGGGCTTTGGGACGTCGAGAGCTCCTGCCCGATCGGGTCCGGGCGGCGATCGACCTCGCCGAGAGCGCGACGAGCGGCTATTCGAACTACCACTGCAACATCGCGATCGCCTACGGCGGCCGGGACGAGATCGTTCAGGCGATCCGCAGCATCGCGGCGGAGGTGCGCGATGGGCGGTTGCGCCCGGACCAGATCGACGGGGAGATGGTCTCTCGGCACCTCTACACCGCAGGCGAGCCGGACCCGGATCTCATCCTGCGGACGAGCGGGGAGGAGCGAGTGTCGAACTTCCTTCTATGGCAGTCGGCGTACAGCGAGCTCTACTTCTCCGACGTCATGTGGCCGGGGCTGACCCACTTTGAGTTCCTGCGAGCGCTACGCGCCTACCAAACCCGCCGGCGACGCTACGGGCGCTGACCGGATCGCGGTCCCGATCGGCCGTCCGCGTCGAGTTACGGTCTACTACCAGATGACGACCCGATCGTCCTCGGACTGCCGCATCGGCGTGCCCGACGGGACCCCGAACGCCTCCCAGAACTCCGACAGGTTCGCGAGCGGTCCCTCAACACGGTAGCGACCCGGGGAATGGGGATCGATCGTGAGGAGGCGACGGGCCTCTGCCTCCCGCACGTTCATCCGCCAGATCTGGCCGAACGATAGGAAGAAGCGCTGTTCCGGAGTGAACCCATCGATCGGTGTTTTGGCGCTTCTCCCGGATTTCAAGCGACGCTGCAGAGCCTCGTAGGCGACGGAGACCCCGCCGAGGTCCGCGATGTTCTCCCCAGCCGTGAGCGCCCCGTTGACGCGCATCCCGGGGATCGGCTCGAATCGGGAGAATTGGTCGACGATGCGCTTCGCGCGGTCTTGGAACTCTTTGGCGTCCGCATCGGTCCACCACTCCTTGAGGTTCCCGTCGGCGTTGTACTTGCGCCCCTCGTCATCGTATCCGTGGGTGATTTCATGCCCGATCACGACTCCGATCCCACCGTAGTTGACCGCGTCGTCGAGCGTCGGGTCGAAAAACGGCGGCTGCAGTATGCCGGCCGGGAACACGATCTCGTTCTTGGTCGGATCGAAGTAGGCATTCACCGTCGGGGGCGTCATCAACCACTCCTCGCGGTCGACCGGCTTTCCGATCCGGGCGATCCCACGGCGCTCCTCGAACGCGGCGGCGCGCTGGACATTGCCGAGGTGGTCGGTCGCCGAGATCCGAAGCTTCGCATAGTCCCGGAATCGCTTGGGATGGCCGATCTTCACGCGGAATCGCTCGAATTTCTTGCGGGCAAGGGCGCGCGTCGCCTCGCTCATCCACGGGATGCTCTCGAGGCGATCGCGGAAGACGGCCCGCAGATCCTCGACGAGCTGCTCCATGCGCGCCCGGGCTTCCGGCGTGAAGTGCCGGCGGACGTACAGTCGGCCGAGCGCCTCCCCGATCGCGTCGTCCACCATCGCCGTCGCGCGCTTCCAGTCCGGTTCGGGCTCGGGTTGGCCGAGAAGCTGCTTTCGGAAGAAGTTGAAGTGCTCGTCGTCGAGCTCGTGATCGAGGTGCGGGGCGGCGCTGCGCAAGAGCTGCCAGCGCAGGTACATCTTCCACTCGGCGAGGGGGACCTCTCGGATCCATCTCGCGAGGGCGTCGAAGAACTCGGGTTGGCCAACGACCACATGGTCGGGGCGCTTCGCACCTCGCGCACGCACGTACTCGGCCCATCGCAGGGTCGGGTACCGCTTGCGAAGTTCTTCCAGGGCGAACCGGTTATAGTTCTTGTTCGAGTCGCGCAGCTCGGTGCGCGTCCGACTCGCGCGGGCGACCTCGGTCTCGATCTTCAGGATCGTCGCGGCTTCGCTCGTCGCTTGGGCCGTCGGTACACCCAGGAGCTCGAGGGAACGCGTGACGTGCCGAAGGAACCCCGCGCGGATCGCGGCGAAAGTCTCGGTGAGATAGTAGTCGCGGTCCGGGAGGGAAAGACCGCCCTGGTAGAGGTAGAGCGCGTAGATCTCGCTCTGCTTCTCATCCGGTCCGACGATCGTGGTGAAGAACCCGGGGATCCCGCGAGAATGCCAGTCCGCGAGCAGCTGGATGAGCCCATCGACGCTCCTCACCTTGCGCAGCTGTTCGAGGTCCTTGGCGATCGGTGCCCGTGCCTTTCGATCGCGAGTCGCGCGGTCCATCGCGGCGGCGTAGAACCGGCCGACGAGCTGGGCCGCCGTCGGCGTGGCTGGGACCGTGGAGCGGCGAGCACTTCGAGCAGACGATTCCCCGATCTCTCGGAGGAGGCGGAGGTTTCGCTCCCGTAGCTCGTCGAACCCGCTCCAACGCGACTTGTCCGCTGGGACGGGGTTGCGTGCGATCCAACCCCCGCTCGCGAAGCGATAGAACTCGCGCTTTGGGTCGGCCGCTCGGTCCATGTGGTCGGGGGAAAATCGCGGCACCGAGTCGCGCGCAACGTTCGGCGTGGGGGCGGGCTCTCGCGGCGGTGTAGGGCGAGCCATCGAAGGTCCTCTGGTGCTCGGCAACGGTCGACGAGGGATGAAGCTTCGCCGTCCTCGGGCTCGAGGGGATACGCTCTGCCCCCTACTCCATCCCTGGAGACCGCGCGGGCCGGCTCGCGCACACGGAAAGGTCCCGGGTCGCTCGACGAGTACCCACGGCCTCACGGTTCGTGCGCGAAACGTCGCGGGTGGATTGCCGTGGGGGGTCGGGACGGTCGCGGTCATCGTGCTCGGACGCATAGCCGCAATCCTCCGGGCCGCCCCCGCTCCGACCAACGGTGCGCCCTCACGCCGCCCGGGAGCGCCCAGAACGGCCAGACGATGGTCCTCGCGGCCTGCGGCTCCATCATCGACCTAGGCCCGACCTCGGACCTCGCCTACGCCATAGATCGCCTGACCGACCGCGAAACGGTCCTGGGTGAATTCTCCGCCAATGCGACCGTGGCCGCCTACCTCCTCAACGGTTCGGACCCCAGTTTTACGTGAGGGACGATTCTCCGACGAGAAGAAGTAGGGGCCACCATTATTGAATTGAGTTCGGCCAGTCTTCCTAACGTATGGTCCGACAATAGTGCTAATATGTAGGG
>JBOGRR010000105.1:0-3780 GCA_050749765.1 Thermoplasmata archaeon
CGGGAGTACGGGGAGCGCCTCACGGAGGGGGTGACCCGCCGCTGAATCGGGACAACTGAGTCTCCCTATACCTTACCGAGTTATTCGTTCAACAGAGCACGGTCCGCGAGAAACCTCTTATAGCGAGCCACGGTCGCAGCGCTCCACCCATGGGGATCTGGCAAGGACGTTCCCAACGCAAGGGGACCGGCGGTCGGCTCCGGCCCAACCGCAAGAAGCTCCGCCACGAGATCGGCCGCGAGCTCCAAACGGCCACTCTCGGTACCGGCACGGTGAAGACCTACCGCGTGCGGGGGGGGAACGAGAAGCTGAGGATCCTCACGGCGACGAGCGTCAACGTCTTCGACCCCGCGACCAAGACGATGCGCCCCGAGAAGATCGTCACCGTGCGGGCGAACCCGGCGAACCCCAACTACGTTCAGCGCAACATCATCACCAAGGGCGCCATCCTCGAGACCGAGGTCGGCCTGGTGCGAGTTCGCTCGCGCCCTGGGCAAGACGGCGTGCTCAATGGGGTCCGGGTCGAAACCCCGGTGGCGGCATAGGGCACACGAGGTCGGGATGCCCGACTACTTCTACATCTACCCGGCGTATCTCACCGAGGGCCTCAGCCGCCGGGGCGGGCGTCGGGTCCTCGGCACGGCCGCGATCAAGGATGTCACGCTCGAAGAGATCGTTGCCGCGTCCAAGCACTTGGGCTTCCCCGCCGAGGCCGAAGCGAACAAGCAGTACCCTCGTCAGTACTTCACGTGGGTCGGCCGCGTCAAGGTGACGAAGAAGGCGAAGGTGAAGAAGGCGGAGTTCCTGCGGCGCGTCGCCGAAGAGATCCGGCGCGTTCGCCCGCGCACCGAGGCCGCTCGCAGCGGAGGCCGCGCGTAAATGGAAGAGCCGTTCACGCTGTACTTTACGGGGACCGCGGGGGCGGGCAAGACGAGCGCGGTGCGCGCCTACGCCGCGTGGCTCAAGTCCGCGGGCCACGATGCGACGATCGTCAACTTGGACCCCGGTAACGAGAACTCCGAGTTCGAGCCAGACGTCGACGTGCGCGAGTGGGTTCGGCTTCCCGAGATCATGGAGGAGTACGGCCTCGGACCGAACGGGGCCCAGGTCGCCGCCTCCGACATGATCGCGCTGAAGATCTTCGAGATCAAACAGGCGATCGAAGAGTTCCACACGGACTACCTCCTCGTCGACACGCCCGGCCAGGTCGAGCTGTTCGCCTTCCGCGAGTCCTCGAAGGCGATCGTCGACGCCCTCAGTGGCGAGCGCTCGCTGATCACCTTCCTGTTCGACCCGGCGCTGGCCCGGCAGGCGCCGGGGTTCGTCTCGCTCCTCCTCCTGAGCGCGACGGTCGAGTTCCGCTTCCGCCTCCCGATGACGCATCTGCTCAGCAAGGCGGACGTGCTGCGCCCCGAGCAGCTCGAGGAGATCCTCGGCTGGGCCGAGGACTCCGAGTCGCTCTACGACCGGATTCGGAGCGAGACCGCGACGCCGGACGTCACCTTGTCGACGGAGCTCTTCCGGGCCCTCGAATCGACGGGACCGTTCCTCGCGCTCGCCCCGATCTCAAGCCAGGACGGCACCGGGTTCGACCTCCTCTACCGCACCACCCAGCGCATCATCTCGGGCGGCGAAGACCTCGAGCCGTCGCAGGGCCCGACCGAGCCGTAGGTCCGTCTACTCTTCCGTGAAGAAGAGCCCCATACCGGCCGAGGCCGCGTCGTCCTCGCTCACGAACTGCGCGTGGACGTTCTCTCGGTCCGCGGCGGGCAGTACCGTGCCGATCTGGCCGAGCATCTCCTGCGCACGCTGAACGACCTCGGCGGCGCCGTCGATCTGGACGTAGATCTCCCCGGACGGCCCCCCCATCGCGGCCGCGTCCCGGATCTTGTGGCTCTGCCGAGCGATCTGATCGTCCTTGAGAACGGCATCCAGCTCGGCGCGCTTCGACGAGGATACGGCGGCGATCGTGTAGGCCATCGCCGCGCCGACCCCGTATGGATATTTGAGGTGGACGCGCGGCTCGGCGGTCGATCGCACCCGGCTTCCGATGGACGGCGGGGTTTAAGAGGCGACGACCCGAAGAAACGCCGCTATGGCCGTGCACTCTCCCCCGGTCCACCGCTCCGTCCGGACCGGAGGGATCCTGCTCATCGTCGCCGCCCTCCAATTCCTCGTGGTGACGATCGTGAGCGCCCAGTACTATTCGAACTTCTCCTGGGCGACGACCCACATCACGAGCCTCGGGGAACCCGCCTCTCCGGAGAACCTCCTCTTCAACACCTCGTTGGTCGTCTTCGGCCTCCTCGCCTTCGGAGGGTTCCTCCTCGCCTGGACCGCGTTCCCTCCCGGGACCGCGCGCGTCGGCGGTCTCAGTCTACTGCTCCTCTCCTCGCTCGCGACCATCGGCGTGGGGCTCACGCCCGGGGTTTCGAACAACGTGCATGTCGCCGTCGCGCAGCTCATCTTTCTGCCGGCGGCGCTCGGCTTCCTGCTCCTCGGGTGGTCGATGACCTCGTCGACCGCGTGGGGTTCGTTCCGCTGGTTCTCCGTCGTGCTCGGGATCCTCATCGTGATCGCGTTCGCGATCCTGTTCTACACCAACTACGGCGGGAGCCAGTACCCCGGGGCGTTCGGTCTCCTGGCGATCGGCCCGATCCTCCTATGGGAGGTCGTCGTGGGCGGCTATCTTGCGAGCCTCAAGATCAGGGCGCCTCGGCACCTGATCCCCGGCGTCTGAGCGGACCGACCGAGACCGCGCCGTCTATAGGGTCGCCGAACGCGTCGTTTCGAGCTCGTCGATCGATCGGGCGAGCGATCGAGCGTAGATTTCGAGCTGAGGAGACGCGTACTGCTCCGCATGACCCGCATCGCACAGCTCGCTCACCCTCGGGTCGAGGGGGAGCTTCGCGAGGACCGGGATCCCGTACTCCTTCGCGACCGCTTCGACCCGACTCGGGCCGAAGGGAGCGAACTCCTCTCCGCAGTGCGGGCACTTCACCGTCGTCATGTTCTCGACGACCCCGAGGAGCGGAACGTGGAGCTCCCGCGCCATGTTCATCGCCTTCTTGACGATCAACTGGGAGAGTTCCTGCGGCGTGAAGACGAAGACCATCCCGTCGATCGGGATCGTCTGAAAGACGGTCAACGGGACGTCGCTGGTGCCGGGGGGCATGTCGATGAGAAGGTAGTCGAGCTTCCCCCAGTTGACGCCCCCGAAGAACTGCTGGATCAGCCGCGTGACGAGCGGACCGCGCCATATCACCGGGGACTGCTCATCTTCGACCATGAACTGCGAGGAGACGACCCCGATCCCCGAGGCGGTCGCAGCGGGCTCGATCCCCTCGCCTCGATCGGTGAGCGGACCGGTAAGGCCGAGGAGCTTCGGGACCGACGGGCCCGTGATGTCGGCGTCGAGGATCCCGACGCGCCGACCCTGCCGGTGCAGTTCCGAGGCGAGCAGGACCGTCGCCGAGGACTTACCGACACCGCCCTTGCCGCTCCCCACGGCGACGATCCGTACAATCCCGCCTTTGTCCATCTTCTGAAGCGGGCCGCGCACCGGTCCCCGCGGAGCCGGCCCGTGGCTCGGCGTCGAGGTCGGATGTGCCGCCGGTCGAGGGGCTTCGTCGGCCATCGGTGAGGCTCGAACGAGGTCGAGCGTATATAACGCGGGCCGCTAAACGCCGTGCCGGAGCCGCGCATGGTCGTCGGAAAGTCGGCCGGTCTCGAGGAGCTCTTCCGTCCGAGATCGATCGCGGTCGTCGGCGCTTCCAATCG
>JBOGRR010000106.1:0-3745 GCA_050749765.1 Thermoplasmata archaeon
GTACGGCAGCGTGACGAGCCCGCAGTCGTTCACGGCGGTGAGCCCGACCTCGACCACGCATTACTGCGCGTCGATCGAGGACAATGCGACGACGTCGGTGACGCAGAGCACGAGCGCGACGCTGGTGGCCGTCAACGACGCGCTGAGCGTGCCGCGGCTCAGCCCGTCGGCAACGCAGACGATCGACAACGGTCAGACGGTAGTGTTCAGCGTCAGCTGGACCGGCGGGAGCAGCCCGATCACGGCGACCCTGTATTCGGGAACGTCCGCGACATGTTCGAGCGACACGACGTTGGTGCAGACCGCAGAGTCGGCGAGTAGCCCGCAGTCGTTTCTCGCCGTGAGCCCGACCTCGAACACGTACTACTGCGCTTCGGTGCTGGACAGCGCGAGCCTCCCGGCGACGGGGAGCAGCGGGACGGTCCAAGTCATCGTAAATCCAACTCTCGGCACGCCGATCCTCAGCCCGTCGACGACCCAGACGTTCGACACCTCGCAAACCATCGCGGTGGCGTTCAGCGCATCCTGGATCGGCGGGACGAGTCCGTTCGTGGCGGCGCTCTATTCAGGGAACTCCTCGAAGTGTTCGGATGACACGGCGCTCGTCGAAGTTCTCACCGACGCTGCCAGTCCGCAGTCGTTCTCCGCAGTGAGCCCGAGTTCGAGCACGTACTACTGTGCCTCGATCACCGACCAAGCGACGACGCCGGTGGCGGAGAGCACGGGCGCTACCCAGGTGATCGTGAACCCGGTGTTGGGCTCCGCGGTACTGAGTCCCCCGACTACGCAGACGATTGCTATTGGGCAGACGGTGACGTTCAGCGTCAGCTGGACGGGCGGATCGAGCCCTTTCACCGCGACGCTCTATTGGGGGGCCTCCGCGACGTGTTCGAGCGGCACGACCGTCGTCCAAGAGGTCTCCTCTGCGACGAGCCCGCAGTCCTTCTCGGCAGTGGCCCCCACGTCCAGCACGTACTATTGTGCATCAGTGAAGGACGCTGCAACGACGCCAGTAACGCAGTTCACTGGAGTGACCCAAGTGGTCCTAGGGGGCGGCTACGCCGTCACGTTCAACGAGACCGGCCTGCCCGCGGGAACGTCCTGGACCGTTACGCTCAACGGGGCCAACGAGACGTCCTCGACAGCGAACATTACGTTCGGGATGCCGGACGGGAGTTTTGCATACAGCATTGGCTCGTTGGCCTACCTCGCCGAGCCGAGCTCCGGGATGGTGACGGTCGCTGGCGCCCCTTTGAAGGTCTCAGTCACCTTCGTGGTCGCCTACCCCGTGACGATCTCGCGCCCGGGCGGGGTTTCGCCCGGCACCCTCTGGAACGCGACGCTCGTCGGAGAGACATCCAATTCCTCGGTTTCGACCGAGGTCGTGTCGGGCGGAACGTTCTTCATCGATGTGGCGGAGAGCACGACCGGCCCGTCCATCACCTTCCTCGCGCCGGCCGGCAGCTACACCTGGTCGATTACGGTCCCCAGCCAGCCGAGCTACTTCGACCAAGGCGCGGTGGCTCCTTCCCCGTCGAACCCCAATCCCATCGTTGTGCCGGCCGCGCTCAGCCCAGCGGCGACCCCACTCCTGCTCGTGATCCTGCCCTACCTCGCGCTCGCCATCCTCGCCGCGCTCGTCGCATTCATGGTGTTCTACGTCGCGAGACGACGACGTCACGCAAGGAAGGGAGCGACGTGGCGCGGGAGGACCTTCGAGGCGAACGTGCCCGCGACGCAGCTACCGGTCGAGAGGGCCCCCGTCTTCTTCGAGGGGTACTCGCCGGGCGAACTGCTGTCTTCGACACATCCCGAGGAATCGGTGAGCGACGCCCCGAGGGTGCGCTACCTGGAGCCCTGGGTCCCAGGTCCCGAGTCCGAGTCTCCCGCCGGCGAACCATCTCCTCCTTCGAGCCCCCCTCAGGAGGCCTCGCCGGCGAAAGAAGGAGAGGTCGAGCGGCCAGGATCGAAGATACGACGGGCGGCGAGCGATTCCTGAGGCACTGAGCGGTCTCGTGGATGTGGTCCTCGTGACCGACACGGGTTCAGCGGACAGACCGATCCCGATGGAGGGGTACTTCGTCCCCACATACTTTCGCTGCACGAGCAGAAGCACGGGGTCGGGCGGGGCGGGTACCCGCCATCCGGGAGCACGGGAGTGCGGAACGCGACATCGATGCGCACCCACGCACGAGGGAGAAGGTTGTCGAGCTTTCCGAAGGGCGTCGATGCGCTTTTTCGTCGCCCGCGAACCGAGAGGGGGCGAATCAAACGATGGGACGCGCGCGCGTTCGTATCGACCCAGCCGCGCGGACCCTCCCTGGACGGCCGCCGCCGGACCAGTGCGGGCCGAGGTTTATAGGTGCAATGACTGAGGACCTTGCATGAGTCCTCCTCAGACCGGAACCATCTCGAAGCGTTACGCGCCGTACGTCTCCCGCGCGGGGCGACATCTGTTCAGTATCGGTATCGAGACCGAGGACCGCCAAGGGTTGCTCGCGGAGATCAGCGCGGCGCTGGCCGGGGCCTCGCTCAACGTGATCGCGTTCACGGGAGCCGCTAGCGGCGTCAAAGGAGACCACGCCACGCTCAGCTTTATCGGCGAAACCGAGTCCGACGCAGTCGACCCGTCCGCTCTGCAGCGTTCCCTCGCGGCGATTCCCTCAGTCCTCCACGTTGAGGTGGAGCCCGGCCGAGACGGAGTGATCATCGAAAGCCTGTATCCCCTGTACTCGGGGACCGGGCGGCGCGCGATCCTCGTCAGTTTGGAACCACTGCGCGACATGCTGGCCCGCGTA
The DNA here is from genome assembly GCA_050749765.1 of Thermoplasmata archaeon. Lineage (GTDB taxonomy): Archaea > Thermoplasmatota > Thermoplasmata > Lutacidiplasmatales > UBA184 > Lutacidiplasma. The sequence goes on from JBOGRR010000106.1 coordinate 2,799, forward strand.
CAGGAGACGCTCGGGTCGGGCGGTAGCGTCCTCCTCTACACGGAGGGCAAGGCGTTCGGCGACTCCGCGTGGTCGCGAGTCATCCAGCATGTCGACGGGGACTGGGCGCCGCGCCACCTCGACTACCTCGCCGGCATGTTGACCGCTCTCGGTTGGGGGCGCACCGGGGTGACCAAGATGGAGGCGGAGCAGTCGACCGCTACGGTCCGCCTCGAAGGCTGCATGGAGTGCTTCGAACGCAGGTCCCCCGTGATCGCCTGCCAGTTCGTGAGGGGCGTCGTGGAGAGCCTCTTTACTGCGGTTTGGAAGCGACCAGTGACCTCCGCGGAGGTCCGCTGTTCGGGTCGTGGGGACGACGTATGCGAGTTCCGCATCAGCCCCGGGGAACCTTCTACCGATAGGTAGGCCGCGAGCTTGAACCGCGAAGGGTCTGCGTCGCGGGTGGAAACGTACACGGTCCGCCATGACAAAGTTCGTGGAGATCCTCCGGAGACCAAGAAATCCCTCGCACGCCGCCGGGGAGCCGTGAATCACCCGCGCTTTGTAGGGAGAGGGTGTCGCACTCAGCACGGACCACGGCCGCTCGGGTCGCGATCTCCTGGGGAAACGAGCCTGACCGTTGCGCCACCGTCGGAGCGCGTCGGCGTGTCGTAGAGAACGAGGGTCTTGGTCCACTCGACGGAAGCGTTCGTTGAGTGAAGATTCTCAAGGACGAGCGACGGTTGGACCGGCGATCCCGGGATCGGGATCGATCGATTGCACGTGCGGACGCGGCCGCGTCGCCCGAGGTAGGCGGGCGGTGGGGCAGTACGGGAGAGGCCTCGAGTTTTCCCATCTCCGACCCGGCTTTTACGTGACTGACGGGTTTACCGTCGGCAGGGGCGTAGGGGCCAACCGTTCAATTGGGCACGAATCGCTCGAGTCCGAGGGCCTGGACCAACTGCGCC
>JBOGRR010000107.1:0-3720 GCA_050749765.1 Thermoplasmata archaeon
GCTGGCTCGGAAGACACGTCGGGAGACGTACGAACTGGCGCTGCACCGATATATGGCCCGGGGGGCGTAGGGATGACGGTCCTCGTCAGAGGCGTTGTCAACCGATTTCTTCACACCACTTCGTTCCGGCCGTCGAACGGGCTCCCTACCTCGCCGGAGCTCGACGGATCGCTCATCGTTGTGTGTCGAAGAAGCGTTTCAGCCGCGACGAGCGAAAAAACCGGCGCGCGCGGCTTGGAACGGCAAAAGGTAGATATGGCGTCCGCGCCGTGGGCCGGCTGCCCGAGGCCCGGGTAGGCGTAGACGGTGCCACAGACGACAAGTGATGGGATTCCCTCGCCGAAGGCGACCGCGACCCCGGAGATGACCGTTGCTGCGAATGGGACCGTGCCCAGCATGGGCACTCGTCCGCCGGCCGGAGGGCCGTCCGGCGCTTCCCCGACGGGAACGCCGCCTCCGACCGGTCACGGCTCTCGAACGTCGGAGGTCTTCGACGCGGTGCTCCATCAGAAGGGCGATCTCTTCCTCGGGAAGCGCGAGGTGCTGCGCGAGTCCTACGTGCCCTCGCGTTTGCCGCACCGCGAGCATCAGATCCACCAGGTCGCCGAGATCCTCGCGCCCGCGCTACGCGGCGACACGCCCTCGAACTTGCTCATCTACGGAAAGATCGGGACCGGCAAGACCGCGGTCGTCGCCCAGGTCCGTGGAGAGATCGAACGCCGGGCCGAGAACGGGGACAAGATCCGATTCGTCGTCGTCAACTGCGGGAACATCGACACCGCCTACAGCTTACTACAGACGATTGGCAACTCCTTTGCCGACCACGAGATCGACCGCATCCCGACCGGATGGGCGCTCGACCGAGTGCAGGGCGCGATGCGTCGGCTCCTCGATTCAAAGGGGGGCCTCGTGCTCCTCGTGCTCGATGAGATCGATCGCCTGGTCGCGCGCAGCGGCGACGCGGTGCTCTACACGCTGAGCCAGCTCAACACCGAGCTCGAGAGCGGCCGGATCGTGCTCATCGGGATCTCGAACGACCTCAAGTTCACCAATCAGCTTGACGCCCGCGTGCGCAGCCGGCTCAACGAGGAGCGGATCGTATTCCCTCCGTACGACGCCCTCCAGCTCCAGGACATCCTGCGCGATCGGGCGAAGGAGGCGTTCCGCGAGGGGATCGTCGATGCGGGGGTCATCGAGCGATGCGCGGCGTACGCGGCTCTCGAGAACGGCGATGCCCGACGCGCCCTCGCCTTGCTGCGCCTCGCCGCCGAGATGGCCGAGCGCGACCGCGCGAAGCGGATCACGCCCGACCACGTCGTCAAGGCGAAGAACCGGCTCGAGCAGGACATCATCGGAGAGTGCTGCCGGACGCTCCCGTCGCACTGCAAGGTGCTCCTCTACGCGATCTTGCAGGCCTACGAGCGACGCCGGCAAGGCGTGCTCACGGGTGATGTCTATGCCGGATATTCCAAGCTCTGCCAGCGCCTCGGCCTGCAGCCGCTGCACACGAGGAGCGTGTCGAACCACCTGAGCGAGCTCGAGACCCTCGGCCTCATCCGGGCAACGATCGTCTCGCGCGGGCGCGGGGGGCGCACGAGAGAGATCGTGGTCGACGTTCCGATCCAGGAGACCTTGCCCTTCCTCGAGGAGGACCCGTTGCTCGCGCCGATCGCGCGACCCCGGGGGCGCGGTCAGATGCTCCTCACGAACTTCGACAACCCGAACCGGATGACCTCGTCCCTGTAACGACCCCCTCGCCGTTCGGGCGGGAGGCTCGATCAGTCCCCGGCCGAGGAGGGCTCGTAGGACTCCGTGGACGCAGGCTCCGAGATTATCGTCGCGGCGCGCCGGCGCGTCCTCTCCTTGCGGAGGTCGCGCAGATCCTTATCGACCGAGCGCAAGTCGGCGGCGTAGCGTCGGATCCTGCGCTTGGCGATCCCCTCGAGCGTTTCGATCTCCCGGTCGAGCGTTTCGTCGCTTCCCCGGAACGGGCTCATGTGATCGACTCGGCGTCGATCTGCGCCTTCTGGAGCTTCGAGGAGAAGTCGATGAAGACCGTCTTGATCTCCGTGAACTCGTCGATCGCGACACTGCCCGCTTCGCGCCCGCCGTTCCCTGTGTTCTTGACCCCGCCGAACGGGAGGTGGACCTCCGCGCCGATCGTGGGGGCGTTCACGTAGGTGATCCCGGCCTCGAGATCCTGCATCGCGCGGAAGGCCCGATTGACATCGCGCGTGTAGATGGCGCTCGAGAGTCCGTAGTCGACATCGTTCGCGACGCGGACCGCCTCCTCATAGCTGCCGACCTTGATCACCGAAAGGACCGGTCCGAAGATCTCCTCCTTGCTGATCCGCGTCCCGTGAGCGGTCTCGAAGATCGTCGGGGTGATGTAGTGCCCCTTCGCGTAGGCGCCGCTCGTAAGGTGCTCGCCTCCGTAGCGGAGCTTCGCCTCCTTCTTGCCGATCTCGATGTACTCGAGGATCTTCTGCTCCTGATCGAGCGACGCGACCGGACCCATGTCGACCTGGGGGTCGAGCGGATCGCCGATCCGGAACGTCTTCAGGCGAGCCACGAGGCGATCGAGGAACTCTGAATAGATCTTCTCGTGTAGGATGAGGCGGCTCGTCGCGGTGCACCGCTGACCCGAGGTGCCGAACGCTCCGAAGAGCACCCCGTCCAGCGCGAGATCGAGGTCGGCGTCGTCCATGAGGATCACGGGGTTCTTGCCCCCGAGCTCGAGGTGGACCATCTTGAGCCCCTGGGCGCCCCGAACGTAGGCGTCCCGGCCCGCCTCGGTGCCGCCGGTGAAGGAGATCGTCCGCACCCGCGGGTCGGTCACGAGCGCGGTCCCGACGATCCCGCCCGAGCCCGTCACGAAGTTGAGTACCCCCGGCGGGACGCCGGCGGCGGCGTACGCCTTCACGACCTCGGCGCCGCACCGCGCGGTGTTCGACGCCGGCTTGAAGACGACCGCGTTGCCGCAAATCAGCGCGGCAGCGATCTTCCAGTTCGGGATGGCGGTCGGGAAGTTCCACGGCGTGATGCAAGCAACCACGCCCTTCGGCTGGCGGATCGTGAGGCAGAACTTCGAGCGGAGCTCGGAGGGGACCGTCTCCCCGAAGAGACGGCGGCCCTCGCCGGCCATGTACTCGACGAAATCGATCGACTCCTGAACGTCCCCGCGGCCCTCCGCGATGACCTTACCCATCTCCTGGCTGACGATGCGGCCCAGCTCCTCCTTGTGCTCGCGCAGGTACGCCGCCGCTCGGAGCAAGATCTCGCCGCGCTGGGGGGCTGGAGTGTCCCTCCAACTCGGGAAGGCGGCCTCGGCCGACGTAATCGCGGCCCGGACGTCGGACGGGGTCGCGCTGACGAACGATCCAACCTTCTCCCCGTTCGTGGGGTTCTCGGTCTCGAATCGGCGAGCGCCCGCTGGCTCGGACCATTTGCCGCCGATGAAGAGCCCAAATTTCTCGCTCATGTAGCCGGGTGGGACGCCTCGGCGTCTACCGCCGCCAAAGGTACTTAGGGGTTTGGAGCAGGTACTCACCTGACCCCGACCATCGGATGACTCCAGTACTTGGCCATCTACCGTCGGACCCCAGTTTGGAGACCGGAGGCATTTTCACCTCAGTAACGGCGCAGGGGGTACACGGTCAATTGGGCACGAATCGGGCCAGTCCTAACGCCTTCACCATTGCGTTCTGCTCCCGATCCAGT
>JBOGRR010000108.1:0-3698 GCA_050749765.1 Thermoplasmata archaeon
GACAGAGTCGCGGCTCCCGATCGGGGCGCTGGCGGGCCGGCTGGATAGGATCCAGGTGGTGGCGATGACGCGGCCCGGCTCACCAAAAGTGAAGGTGGTGCTCCAGAAACTGGATCGGGAGCAGACCGCAATGGTGAAGGCGTTAGGACTGGCCCGATTCGTGCCCAATTGACCGTGTACCCCCTGCGCCGTTACTGAGGTGAAAATGCCTCCGGTCTCCAAACTGGGGTCTGGCAGATCGGCGCCCAGTTCGCGGTCGGTGGGGCCCTCCTCGGCGCGGCGACCGCGCTCCTGCCGGTCCCCGAAGCGCTGCCCGCCTCGGCGGACGTGTGGAGCGCGCTCGCGATCCTCGTCGTGCTCTCCTCGGTGATGGGCTACTGGGTCTACTTCCTGCTCCATCACCGGGTCGGGCCGGTCCGCGCGAACCTGGTCGCCTACCTGGTGCCGCTCGTGGGGATCGGGATCGGTTCCGGGGTCTTCGGGGAGGCGGTCACCGTCTGGGAGATCGTCGGGTTTCTCATCGTCGTGGGCGGGCTCACGCTCGTGCTGCGGGAGCGTGGGGCGCGGCCCCGGCGCCGACCGCCCGCCGCCTTACGCGACGCTGACGCTGCCGATGTCGGTGTGACGAAGTAGGATCGCACGGGCGATCTTCAGGTTCTTCCCCTGGGTGCCGATCGCGCGCGCCTTCCAGGCGGGGTCGACGGTCACGGTCGCGTGTCGGACCCGGCCCTTGACGCCGATCTCGACCGATCGGGGCTGGTAGGCATAGAAGATGTTCTTCGCGAGGACCGACGGGTCGTCCGCATCCGCGACGACCATGATTTCCCTTTTGAGCAGCGCTTTGAGGCGCTCGACCCGCGCGCCGCCCGGACCGACGGCCTTGGCAAGGTCCTCTGCCTCGACCAGGACGACGAGTTTCTCTTCGATCGAGAAGCAATCGTGCACCCGCGCCCCGGTCGCTTCCTCGAACAGGCGGACGTAGCCGATCGTTTCGTTATCGAAGCGGATCTCGGTCATCGTCCGCACGAGGAAGGGGTTCTCGGCGCGGGTCGAGCCCGCTAGGAGATCTCGAGCGACAGGATCGCGCTCTGTCCGGGGTCGACGACCGCCATCGCGCTGATCGGGTGCGGGCGTCCGCACGCCTGGCCCAGTTCGACCGCCGTGCCCTCATAATGATAGATCGGCACCTTGCCGATCGACCGCTCCCGCGAGAGGCGCGCGTCCGGGCACGTCGTGGAGACGATCACGAGGCGGGCCTTCTTCGACTCGGCCGCCTCGACCGTCTGGCTGAGACCGATGCGTACCGTGCCCGTCTCGAGGGCGACCTTGAGGGCGTGGGCGAGGTCCATCTACGCGAGCTCCTCGACCGCGTCGGCGGCCGGTGGTTCCGTCGCCGGCGTCGCCGTCGGCGCGGGCGGCTGCGGGGGGAGCGGTGCCCCCGTGGGCCGATAGATCAGATTGACCGCCCCCGTTCCGAGGGTGATCGGCTGCCCGACGATGATGTTCTCGGCGACGCCCTTGAGCTCGTCGGTCTCGCCGATGACGGCGGCGTGCAGAAGGTGCGCCGCGGTGATCTCGAACGCCGCGCGCGCGAGAACGCTCGTCTTCTTGCCGCTGATCCCGTGCCGCCCGATCGCTCGGATGTCCCCCTCGTTCGTCATCACATCCGCGACGAGCATGAGGTGGCGGAGGTCCACGCCGAGCCCCTGTTCGGCGAGGGTGCGGTTCGCCTCGTGGATGAGGGCGACGCGCGCCGCTTCGACGCCGTAGACCCGGTAGATCTCGAAGACCGAGTTCGTCGTCGTGCGCGCACCGTCGACGCCGGGAATGTCGAGGACGGCCTCGAGGTTGGACCCTTCGGTGTAGATCACGTATTCCTCCTTCTGGCGACGGATGAGCGCCCGCTTGATCCCGGGGACCCCTTGGATCCGAGTCCCCTTGGCTTCCTCGCTGGCGAGCAACAGCTTCTTGAACGGCATCTCCTCGACGGGTTCGTCCTTCTTCGACTTCGTCGTCGCCTCGGGTCGTTCCTTGAGGTGGATTTCGATGGAGCGGGTCTCGCCCGAACCGGAACCGGGGCGGATCTCGAAGAGACGAGAATCGATCGCCTCCGCCAGGGTTCGCTCGATGTCGGCGCGGTGGATCCCGCGGGCGTTCAGTAGATCGCTCCGTGGCGACACCACGACCTTGAGCTCCTCGACGACCGTTCCCACCGTCGCGACGTCGGGCACGTTCGTGACCTCGACGAGCAGGGCGATCGACTGGACCTTGTCGCGGTCCTTTCGGATCTTCGGATCGACGTAAACGGTCATCATGGGGGTCGATGGGAGGCGTCGGGCGTCGACCAACTCGATGAGACGGGGCAGGCCGAGCGTCACATTCATCTCGGCGACCCCGGCGTAGTGAAAGGTACGCAGCGTCATCTGCGTCCCGGGCTCGCCGATCGACTGCGCGGCGAGGATCCCCACCGACTCGTGAGCGTCGACCGAGGCTTTGCGGAAACGGTCGGCGACCGCGCGCACCGCCTTCGTCGTCTCCGACGGGGTGAGCCGCATGTGGGTGAGCTTCGTCCGGAGCTCGGTCACGAGAGACGGCGGGAAGCGCACGTGCTCTTGCTGGGCGATCTCCTCGATCCGCTGGGCGAGCGTTTCCCGGACGGCCTTCTCTTCCACCATCGTTCCTACTCCCCTCCGAACTCGGACCCTTCTTCGGCAGGGGCGGCATCCTCGGACTCCTCTTCCTCGGCTTCCTCTTCGAGCTGGGCCTCCGCCTGGAGGTCCATCTCCTCCTCGGTCACCGGGGGAGCCCCGGCGCCGCCGTCGGCTCCGCCGCCCTTCGGGCGAATGCGGTGGCCCAGGACGCGCGCGAGGATCTCATCGACCGCGACCGAGTTACCCTGGAACGACCGCGTCGGGTCGATCCCGTCCTCTCCGTACCGGTACTCGATGATCGTTCCGGCGGTGTTGCGCACCGTCCCGTCCTCGACCACCTTGAGGTCCTCGAGCGCGTTGATGAGCCGCCGTTGCATATAGCCGGACCGACTCGTCCGCACGGCGGTGTCGACGAGCGATTCCCGACCGCCCATCGAGTGGAAGAAGTACTCCGTCGGCGAGAGGCCGTGCTTGTAGTTCGAGCTCACGAATCCCCGGGCATCGGCGCCGAGATCGCCGCGCGCGTAGTGAGGCAGGGTACGCCCATAGTACCCGCGCAAGAGGCGCTCCCCCCGGACCGACTGCTGCCCGACGGCCCCGGCCATCTGCGTCAAGTTGAGCATCGACCCGCGCGCGCCCGACTTCGCGAGGATGACCGCGGGGTTCTCGAGACCGAGGTAGCGGCCCGCGATGTCCCCCGCCCCATCTCGCGCGAGCCCGAGCTCGCGTCGGACCATGACCTCGAGCGTTTCCTCGACCGAGCGGCCGGGCATCTGCTCGAGCTCGCCGGCGGCGTATTGTTGGACGAGCTCGTTGACCTTCACGCGCGCCGTCTCGAGCAGCTTCGCGATCTCCCGTCGCGCGACGTCGGGCAGGTCCTCATCATCGATCCCGGTCGAGAGACCGGACAGACCCATCGCCGTGATCGACAACCGGCTCATCTCGTCGAGGAACTGACGCGCCCGCGCCATGCCGTGGTTCCGGGCGATCGAATCGAGGACCGCGCCTTTCTCGAAGGCGATCGCCTTCTTGTCGATCGTTCCCGAT
>JBOGRR010000109.1:0-3609 GCA_050749765.1 Thermoplasmata archaeon
TTGGATCGACCCGGCGCGGCTTCCTTCCCAGACGAAGCGGCGACATGAGAGTCTGAGGTTCTCGGAACGATAAATCGGCTCGGGGCCCAACGCACAGCGTGCTCCCTGGCCCCGATCCGACGGAGAACTCCGCGGTCGCGTGAGTTATCGGTCGTCGTGGGCGAGACGTTTGCCCATGCTAACTACGTCGTCGACGGAGTATCCTAACTGACGATAGGAGGCGATCGCGGCCGAGTTCAATGCTCGCACTTGCAAGTTCACTTTGGGGCAGCCTTCGCGCGACAACCGCTCCTCGGCCGCTGCCACGATCGCTCTCCCGAGCCCCGTCCGCTGCAGGTCGGGTTCGACCGCGACGTAGTTCAGCCAACCTCGATGACCCTCGTAGCCGGCCATCGCTGTGGCCACGACTCGGCCCGCGCTGAGTCCAACGAGGAAGAGATTCGGCCGCACCGCGGACTTGCGTCGAATGTCCTCGTGTGGATCGTTCCTGGGCCGCACCAGGCCACATCGTTCCCAGAGCGAGACGACGCTCGGCTCGTCCCCAGGACTGTAGGCTCGGATCAAGAGGTCCATGTTCTCGAGCCCACCGCGGTCCTCTATGCTCTCCCCGTAGCCGGGTCACGGTCGGGCGGCGGCCGGCGGCTCGTCATGATCTAGCGCACCGCATCCGCGACGTGATACCGCGTTAGACAGTACAGCACGCTGATCAGCAGGACCACCCCGATCAGTACGAACAGTAGCGGCACGGCGATCGACATGGGAAGTGTCCCTGGGGCCCTCGTGATGATCACGCCCGAGATCACCGCGAAGATCGCCGTGATGACTACCACCCGGGCGGTGAGCTCGGTGACCAAACGGACCACGGATGTGCCTCGACCCGCGAGGGACGGGCGCCCCATAAGGTCCGCTCATCTGGTCTAAACGTCGTAGGCGGTTCATCCTCGGCGTCGATCGCTCGGACCCTGCGATGGCCATCGCCGGTCGATCCCGCGTCGGCGGCGCGCGCCCGACGACCTCGGGCCGGCCGCTTACCCATCCCCTCGAAGACCGAGATCGACCAGCATCCGCTTCGCCGCATCCTCGATCTTCGGTACCGGCCCGAAGAGCTCGGCCTGCCGATGAGTGTCCGCCACGTACTTCCCGGTCTGAAAGTACTCGAACATCGCGGTCATGTCCGCGTCGCCGCCACCGGGCATCGGAGCGGCTTGGATCGGTCGGCCGAGCACCTTGCCCAAGAGTTCGGCCAGTTCCGGACCTGACAGGGGACGATCCGATCCGAGATCGATGTGTTGTCCAATCGCGCGGGGTTCGTCGACGGCCATCGCGATCGCCCGGGCCACTTCGTCGGGGGCAATGTAGGTAATGCGCACTCCGGCCGGGGTCATCCCGTAGACCTGGCCGTGCTCGAGACCTTGACGGACCATTTGGCCGTAGCCTCCCCCGGGAGCATACAGGAAAGCCCCCGGCCGCAAAGCGACGAACGCCACGCCCTGGGCAACGAGATAGTCTTCGATCTCCTTCTTGGCCCAGAAGTGCGGCACCCCCGGGGCCTGGTCGCAGGTCAGGATGCTGAGGAACACGAACCGCGGCGCTCCCGCCTTCCGGGCGGCGTCCACCAAGTTTCGGTTTCCTTCTCGGTCGGTCCGAAGCGAGTCTCCTTCCTTACGGGCCGAGTAGCCGATCGCCGAACTGACGACGGCGGAGACGTTCGTCATCGCGGGGCCGAGGGATTGGGGGTCGAGCATGTCGCCCCGAACGATCTCGACCCCCTCCGAAGGTAGGCTGGAGGTATCGCTGCCCGGGCGGACGAGGGCGCGCACGGTATGGCCCCGCTGACGCAGGGCACGAAGGATGCGTCCACCGAGACTGCCAGTGGCGCCGACCAGGAGGACCGGTCGCGGATCGCGTGCAGGAAGATCGGCCATGATCCCCGCATCCGTCGTAGGGTTATATTGACCGGGTTCCCGGCTCCCGCCGAGCCTATGCCCCCGGAGGGCGGGAGGACCCGACCGACCCGTTCCGCTCTCTTCGAAACGAGGGGCGAGAGGAGGGACCTCGGCCCGGTCTACCTGGAGCGTCCGTTCTCCGTTCTCGACGAAATTTGAGCCAGTGGGGGTATACGAAGTGAGAGAAAACTGAAGCGATTCGGCTTCCTGCCTCGGCTCCGGAGTCTACTCGACCTCGCGGAGGCACCCAACCCTCAAATTCGCTGTGCGGATGTCGGTTCCATGTCCGCACCCTCCGGTCTTCAGGGCTCGAATCCGAACGCTGACGATCCCGTCGAGTCCGCGAACCCCTTCGTTCCACCTTCGGACATCCTCGTCGTCACCTCGCCGTACATTTCTGGATACCGGGTGACGAAGGTCATTGGTGCGACGTTCGGATTGATTGTCCGCTCTCGGGGTCTCGGACAGAACATCGGGGCCTACTTTCGAAGTTGGGCCGGAGGAGAGATCCGGGTCTACACCCAATTGCTCGAGCAGGTCCGGCACCAGGCCATCGAACGTCTCGCGGCCCACGCGAAGAGCCTCGGGGCCAATGCGGTGATCTCGGTCGGGTTTGATACTTCTGAGATGGGCGGATCGATGACCGAGGTCCTCGCCTACGGCACTGCGGTGATCGCGGAACAAGATCCGACCCCCGCGGCGCCCGTTGCGCTCCGGTGAACCGTCGCGCCGGGGGGTGGACCACGACGCTTCAGCCCCGAACCAAGTCCAGAGATCGTACGGGCGCTACGTCCTATCGCCTCTTCGCACGCGTAAGCAGCGACGACCCGCCAAGGATCCGAGCGGTCCTCGAGCGGTACGTCGGCCACCGGGGCCAGGTAACGCCGATCGAGGACGGCTTCGAGGTCCGCGCCCAGTTGGTGGGTGCTAGCGCCCGCGATCTCAATCGCGAGCTGTTGAGCGAGTTGCGGAGCGTAGTGCGCCGGACCCGCCTACGATCGGAATGGAGCCAAGGCGCTACGACCGAGCGGTTCTTCGATTACGTACCGAAGGGAGTGCGTCCGACCGATGTTCGTCCTCCCCCGGAGCGCCGCTCTCGCGGGCGTTGATCGGCGGTTCGCGCCGGGCCGCGCGGCGCGCGCGAGGTCCATCCGACGACGATCTTCCGGCACCGGCGGGCGTCGCCAGACGCGCGAGAGCGGTCGGGGGTTCGGTGATCGCGACAGGAGCGAGTCGCCCCGAGAGGTCAGGTCACGCCCCGAAGCGCCCGGCCATCCGTTCGATGACCGCCCCTAGACGCCGGTGCGCCACCGACGATCGTAGGTCGATACCCCGAGCACGATGCGGCGGCCGGTCCAATGCGCCCGGATCGAAACGGGACGCAGGTGTATCTATCGTGCGCCCCCAGGAGCGGTCGGTGGAGCCATGCGGGCCATCAGTATCGGAGCCGGGAGTGCGAGCGTAACGCCGAACGCGACGACGACGGCCAGCGGGGCCGCCCAAAGCTCTGCGACCCTGGGCGCGGGGAGCGCGGCTGCGAGCTCGACCAGCCCAGGTCTCGCAGCGACCGCGACCGGCACCCTGAGCGGCCCCAGCGTCGGTGGAGCGATGTCGATCGGAGCCGGAATCAGCGGGGCGGCGAGCGGATCGCTCGCGGCAGGTC
>JBOGRR010000110.1:0-3426 GCA_050749765.1 Thermoplasmata archaeon
GGCAAGCTCCGCGCATACATGAGCGGGTGGGCCGATATGCCCGACGCGCGGGGCGTCGGCTCACGAGCTGCGCGTCCTCCGGTTGCCGTCGACCGCTGCGCGGCGGTCCCTTTCTCGGATCCGCTCGCCGCCTGCAGCGGACGCGCCTCGGGGCCGCTATGGCGAGGCCGCGCGCAGATGCTGCGCGAACTTCGCGCGGAACTTGGCCATCTTCGGAGCGATGACGAGCTGGCAGTAGCCCTGCTCCGGGTTCCGGCGGTAGTATTGCCGATGGTACTCCTCCGCCGGGTAGAAGATCGACGACTCCACGATCTCGGTCACGATCGGTCGGCGCCAAACTCCCTCCTTCGTGAGCTCGGCCACGAGGTTCTCCGCGTCGGCCTTCTGGCGGGGATTGTGGTAGTATATCGCGGATCGGTACTGGGCGCCCACGTCGTTGCCTTGACGGTTCTTCGTCGTCGGATCGTGCGTCGAGAAGAAGACGGTCAGGATCTCCGAGAAGGAGATCGCCTTCGGGTCGAAGACGATCTCGATCGCCTCGGTGTGACCGGTCGTACCGGTGCAGACCTCTTCGTAGGTCGGGTGCGCTCGATCTCCGCCGGTGTACCCCGGGCGGACCGAGCGCACGCCGCGCATCTCGGAGAAGACGGCTTCGGTGCACCAAAAACAGCCGCCGGCGAGCGTCGCGGTCTCCTCGGTGGCGGAGGTGGCGGTATCGGTCGCCGGCTCGGCCATCGGCTCAGGTCTCCGCGTAGGCGACCTGCGTGACCGTGGCGTGGTCGAGGGTCGCGCGCTGGTGGATCGCGCCGACGAGATCCTTCACTTGCGAGCCCGGCACTGATCCGCGCAGGTCGATCGAGATCGTGTGGCGCCGCTCGCGATGGATCCGACGGACCACCACGTCCGCGTGCATGTTGCCGGTCGCCCCCAGGCGCAACGCGAACGAGCGCGCCTTCGCCGTCGCTTTCCACTCCTCGCTGTCGAGCGCTCGCAGGAAGTGGCCCAGCGGCTCCTCCGAAGCCCCGTCGCGACCGTGCGGGAGGGGGAGCCAGCCCCCGGGCTCGGCCTCCCAATGGAAGATCCGGACGAAGCCGACGGAGGCAAAGGCGTGCAGAACGACCCCTGTGAGGCGGAGGAGGTCCTCGCTCTCCACGACCTCGAGCTCGCCGAGCGCCTTCTCGATCCGCCGGATCGCACCGCCCACCTTCGCGATCGACTCCGGGCGCAGATCGATCTCGAGGTGGATGTGGGAGTACGGCCGAGAGCGGTGACGGCGTGTCCCCCGGGGCCCCGCGACGGGCCAGTTGAGGATCGATACCGGTCCGATGAGGCCCGGTGCCGAAAGGCCGGAGGGCGGGAGAGTTGCGGGAGTCATGGTGCTGGTACGGAGGCGACGTTCTGTTTGAAGGCTTTGGCCGGCGACCGGGCTAGTGGGCGGGCTCCGCGAAGAGGCGGTCGAAGAGCCCGATCGGCGGGCAGCCGAAACCGAGCAACGTGTCGTGGAAGGCGCTCAGGGCGCCGTTGAAACGCGGCCGGAGGTACTTCGAGCGCGCCTCGAGGATCGCGAGCTTTCCGAGCGTGTAGCAGAAGTATTCCGGGTTGTACGTGCCGCGGATCGCTTCTCGCTCCGCCGGGAGATGCTCGAAGTGCGCCTCGCGTTCGAACACGGCCGTTCCCTCGGCGACGCTCATCGAACGGGTGTGCAGGCCGATCGATACCAGCAGCCGCGCGTCGCGCAGCAGCGCATCGTGGATCTGCGCGACCTCGGCGTCGACCCCGGGGGCGCCGAACCCCTCCTCCACGGCGAGTTGCTCGGTGTAATGGGCCCACCCTTCTACGAACGAGGGGGAGAGGAAGACCTTCCGAGCGAGGGATACGCGGGCCTCCCGGAAGCGCAGGAACTGTAGATAGTGGCCGGGGTAGACCTCGTGCATGGTGATGTTGCCGAGCATCGTTCGGTTGAGCGAGCGGAGCCACTCCTCCTGCTGCTGCGCGTTCCACTTCGAATCGACCGGAGTCACGTAGTAGATCCCCTCATTGCTCGCGCTCTCGAACGGCCCGGGGGACTCCATGCTCGCGGTCGAGAGCGAGCGACCCCACTCGGGGGTCTCCTCGACCCGCACCACCGCGCCCTCGGGGATCGTCACAAGGCGGTGGTCCTCGACGAACTGCCGGGCCCCGTCCACGAGCGAGCGGGCAGTCGGGATCAGTTCGGGCGCGGAAGGATGGTCCGCGTAGAGACGATCGAAGAGTTGGGAGATCGAGCGACCGGACTCGCGCGAGATCTGCTCGAGCCGGCGCTGGTTGCGCTCGAGATCGGCGCGCCCGCGCCGCTCGACCTCGGCGAAGGGGATCTCAAGCCCCTCGCGTACGTAGAGCAGGCGCTGGTACATCGCGGGACCGAGCGCGAACTTCTCGTCGGCGCGGGGGAGGTACTCGGCGCGCAAGCGCTCGAGGAACGCGGTGACCGCCTCCTCGGCGATCGTCCGGGCTCGGGCGAGGCGCTCACCCAGCGCCGTCGAGCTCGTCCGGGCGAACGCCTCGGCCTCGCGAAAGTGCGAGGGAAGGCCCGAACCCATCGAGAGGGCCAGCGTGACGAACGGACGAGGAAGAGCGGGGCGCAGGCGGCGACGTCCACCGTCGAGGTACGCCGGGACGGCGTGGAGGATCCGCACCATCGCGTCCACGCGCTGCGCGACCGGGGCGTAGTCGCGCACGATGTAGCTCGTGAGCGATAGGCCCCCGAAGTAGACCATCGGGTTCCGGTCGAACTCCCCGATCTCATCGAGATCGAACCGGGCTCCCGCGAGCAGGAGCTGGAGCAGGAGCCGGTCGATCGCTCGACCCTCGGGCAGCCCGGCCGGATCGACGGAGGAGAGCGCACGCTCGATCGACGCGGAGTCCGCGAGCCAACGGTCGGTCGTCGCCCGCTCCGAGAGCGGGAGGCGACCGTCGTAGCGGTGGAGGCCGAGGCTGACCGCGTATCCGGGGTACAGCTCGAAGAGGTGGTCGATCGTCCGTTGCTCGAGAGCGTCGAACTCGGTGGGGGTCGATGGGTTCGTCATGGTCGGTCCGAGGAGCGCAGCGCGTCGGACGCTAAACGCTGCCCCCTACTGTTTTCCGTGACGGCGGGTTGGCCGGGCGATGACGGTCCCATCCGAACGGCTGCGCGCCCTCGGCATCGTGCTGCCGCCCCCGCCGCAACCGCGCGGGTCGTACGCGGCCGTGGTGCGCGAAGGACCGCACGCCTGGGTCGCCGGCCAGATCGCGCTCGATGACGGAAGCGTGCTGCGTCCCGGGCTCGTCGACCGCGACGTTTCGGTCGTCGACGCCCAAGTCGTCGCTCGGCGCGCGACCCTCCAAGCGCTCTCGGCGCTCGAGCACGAGCTCGACGGCCTCGAGCACGTCCGTCGAGTCACCCGGGCC
>JBOGRR010000111.1:0-3423 GCA_050749765.1 Thermoplasmata archaeon
GTACCGGACCCGTCATCTCGACGGGAAGGATGGACCGATAGTTTCGCGAAAAGAGGGGGCAGAATATCGCGAACTCACAGCTCCCCCGGACCCACGACTGAACTCTCTCCCTTACTGGGGAGGTTGCATGATGACCCGTTCAGGTCCGAGATGTGCCACGTAGGTCCATCCCTCGGATAGAAGACCTTCAGCCTCAGACAGCGGCACCGAGCGCTGAATCCTCTTGAAGGGCGGACCTCCCCCAAGAGCGGGGAGAGTTCCAGGCGGGCCAAGGACGGTGTCTCGTAGCAGGGCAACGAGTTCCTCGTTCGAGTCAGTCATGTGGTGAATTGCTTCCTCCGCGGGAAGGCCGGCGATCTCAAGGAGTGTGCGGCGGAACTCGACGGCGACGTTGGTTCTGGTCTGCGCGTTAGTCTCTAAGAATTCTGAAGCATTCGCGAACTCGCGCCTCGCCTCTGCCCGCAGCTCATCACCCCATCGTTTGCCGACGTTGTATCGCGAGGAAGTACCGCCATCGTGGCCGAGGATTGCTTCGCGCAGATCCCGAGAAATCTTACCGTGCCCCTCGGCAAGTAGTAATCGTGTGGAGCAGTAGCTTCGTAGGACATAGGGCCGCCAGGTGACCCCCTCAGGCAAGGAGGCGGTCAGTCCCTTCCGGATCTCCTTGACCACGTTCTTCGTGCACAGGAATCCTCTCCCAAACCGAGCCTCCCTCTGGGAGATGGTGGCGACCCCACGGGCAATACCTGGTGCAACAACAGGGGAGGAGGCCGCCAGGGCTTCCCCTGAACGAGCCCGAGTTTCAAGATAGGCCAGGAGGCTGGCCGCCAATTGGCCAGTTCCAAAGGTTACGTACTGGCGCCGTGTCTTTGAGAGATGGGCCGGTACCTGGATCAGGAAGGGTATCTCCCGCAGTTCGAGGGGCTCTCTGAAACTCAGCTCCGAAATGTCTCCGAGCGTCAGCCCATGCTCCCCTCCGTAAGAGCCCAGCACCCCCGGCCGAACGCCGGAATGAGAGAGGAAAAGGGCGATGACCCGTCCGCGGAGCGAGAGATGTTCCAGAATCCTCCCTAGCTCCTCTGGGGTGGGGACTCGCTCTCGAGAGAGACTCGCTCCCCTGATGGGGGAGAGGGCCGGGAACCCCCGAAACTGGATGTCGTGGTGGCCGAAGAACGAACGGAGACCCTCGAACGATTTCGAAATGTAGCTGTCCAGTCGGCCCCGCTGCTTCTGTTCGACAGCATACCGGACGAACTCGTCCCGTAGCCGACTTGGGTTGCGCTTCGCGAGCATCATCAGCTCGCGTGGGGTCGCATCGAACCGCTCGACAAAAAGACCGATGTGCCGCAAATAGTTGTCCGCGCTCAAGCGGGATCGGAGAGATCGGGCCGCCCACCAGGATCGGACCAGCGGATCCTCAAGGAGGGTTCGATGGCGCCCCACCGGCGGGCTTGACGCGAGAATACGGGCTGCCATCGCCCTCTCTTCGGAGAGGGCCTAAATGAATATTCGCACCCTCGTGGGGAGTGCGGTTGTCGGGATTTGAACCCGAGTAGGTAGCTTGGGAAGCTACCGTCCTAACCACTAGACCACAACCGCGCGCCGAGGTGGGAGGAGAGTGCCAAGATGAGCTTTTGGAAGCGGAGGTGGACCCGATCCATCCACGGGAGCTCAGAGGAGGAGGCCGACCGTCTCGGAGGGGATCGTCGGCGAGCCGGCGACAAGGTCGGCGTTCGAGATGAGGCGCTCCGCCGATTGCGAGACGAAGCGGGCCTGCCGCAGGAGCTTGCGCGTCCGGGCGGGGTCCGTGGAGGAGATCGCGACCAGGACTTGACCCCCATCGCGGGCGACCAGGATCGCGACGCTTTGGACGTTGACCTTCGAACGGGCGAGCGACTCGAGGACCTTGAGGAAGCTCCCGGCGCGGTCCTCGAGCCGAACGGCGATCATCTCCCGGAGCTCGACGGTGTACCCCCGGGAGGCGAGGACCCCCTCGGCCCGTTCCGGATCGCTGACCACCAAGCGGACGCGCCCGCGGGTCGGCGTCGAATCGACGCTGATCGCCGCGAGGTTGATCCGCTCCTTCGCGAGGAGCCGGGCGACCTTCGCGAGCGTACCGGGGCGGTTCGGGAGCGAGAGGGAGATCTCGTGGAGCGTCATCGCGCGGTCGAACTCCAGTAGGGCACTCGCGGAAAACCCTGACGGCCCGCCCCGCCGAACTTTCCACTCCCGCCGCGCGTATTTATAGCCGGCTTCGGGTCGAAACGCTGCTCGGGGTAAGGTGGCCCGGGCCGGGCTCGCCCCATGCGGGGCCAACGTGCATTGCGCAAGAGGATCGGACGGCGTCGGCTCGCCCGGTCCCGTCGCGGCGTCGCCGCGATCATCGGGGCGCTCTTCGCCGTCCTGATCTTCCTCACGGTCTTCGGCCTCGTCCTTTCGCAGGCGCTCCCGGTCTGGATGGCGCAGGACGAGACGGCGTTCACCGAGTCCGCCCAGGGCGCGCTCGCGTCGCTCCAGAGCACGATCGGCCTCCAGTCGATCTCCGGCGCGCCCACGGTCGCCTTCACGCCGATCTCGCTCAGCTCCACTTCGGTCCCGGTGCTCGCGAGCGCTACGATCGCGTCGCTCGCCTTCGCAGCACCGACCCCGAGCGGGTTCGTGAACGTCTCGTGGTCTACGTCGTCCGGCCCCGCCTATCAGAACCGGACCCTGGGGCGACTCGTCGTCGGCCTGCCGAATCGCTACATCCCCGCCGAGGCCCTGGACTTCGAGGACGGTGCGGTCCTCGAGACCGTGGGAGCGGGGGCTCCGGTCGTCGCATTCGGCCCCGCGTTCTCGCTCTCGGACCGAGCCGGGAACCTCTCGCTCTCGATCTCCATCGTCTCGATGAGCGGAGCCAGCTCGGCGGTGAACGGCCCGGGGACCCGCTCGATCACCGACACGCTGCTCGCGTCGAGCTCCTACGATCACTCGAGCCCCGGTTTCTCGGTCACGGTCGAGATCGGGAGCTCGTTCGCGTGCGCGTGGGGAGCGTACTACCTCGGGGTCCTCTCCTACTCGGGGGTGCCCACGTCGGCCGTTATGAGCACGGGGCCCACGAACTGTCTGGGCGGCGGGTCGGCGGGCTCACTCTTCTCGCTCACGATCTCCGGCGTCACCTGGGCCTCGCTCGAGAGCGTTGTGCTCTCGGTCTCCGTCGGAGGCGGGTAGGGTCGGTGCGGATCCTCGACGCGACGCTTGAGCCCCCTTCGGCGTCGGTTCCCTCGGGGCCCGGCCGTGCCCGACCGCAAACGCTCCGGGCTCCTCGACGCGTCGGACTCGCATCGACCCGCATCGTGTTCGACGCCGAACGCGGGCAGCTCGCCTATGAGGTCGTCGAACCCCAGTGGGGACCGGCGGAGCGCGCCGCCGCGGAGACCCTCG
>JBOGRR010000112.1:0-3358 GCA_050749765.1 Thermoplasmata archaeon
CGAGCCCACCGCGGTCCTCTATGCTCTCCCCGTAGCCGGGTCACGGTCGGGCGGCGGCCGGCGGCTCGTCATGATCTAGTGGACCGGCTAGGAAAGTCGTTCGGGATTCCGGAGCGAAATTTGTGACGACAGCTACGGCCGACCTTCTTTCGTGGTTGGTCCACTAGCCCAGCCACGAGAACGCCGTCGGGTACAGCCCGTAGAGCATCGTCAGCGCGCCGACGACGACCAGCACGGCGACGACGATCTGCTTCATCCGGGCGGGCTCGACGCGCGCACCGAGCGTCGCCCCGACGGTGCACGCGAACGCGGCGACCGAGATGAGCGCGGCCGCGCCGACGACGAGGACGATCAGCCATCCATAGGTCGCGACGAAGACCGTTTCGAAGATCATGGTCGTGTCGCCCATCTCCAGGAGGAAGGTGATCGAGAGCGCGGCGATCATCGCCGAATGTCCCTGGGCCGGGGGTCGATCAGGCTCGTCGACGTGGACGTACAGCCAGACGGCGTACGCGATGAGGAACGCGCCGCCGCCGACCCGCAGCCAGCCGAGATTGCTCGGTCCGATCGCCGCCACGAGCGCCGCGCCGATCGACACCGCGACGGCCGTCGACCCGAGGAAGGCGAGCGCCCCACCCATCCAGGTACGCACCGGCGACTGCCGCGCGGCGAGCGCCATCAGGGAGAAGCTCGTCCGATCGACGAGCTCTAGGCCCCCGATGACCGCGAAGACGACCAGTGCGCCGTAGAGGGCGGTCGCGTCCAACGGCCTAGGCCAAATGGCGAAGGAAATCGGTGAGCTGCCGCTCGCAGTAGATGCACTTCAGCACGACCGGGCGACGGCGGACGACCCGAAAGTCGCTCTCGATCGGCTCGCCCTGGTTGGAGACGCAGTTGAGGTTCGGGCACCGCACGACGCCCTGGACCCGCTCCGGCAGATCGACGCTGCGCTTCTCGCGAACTTGGTGATCGCGGATGATCGAAATCGTCGCGCTCGGGGTGATCAGCGCCACCGCGTTCACCTTGCGCGGGGAGAGTTCCATGTTCTCCACCTTGACGATGTCCTTCCAGCCGATCTTACCGCTGCGCACGTGGAGCGCGATGCTGACCGTCGAGTCCTTGTCGAGCTCCTTGACCCCGATGATGCGGAGCACGTCGAGGGCGAGCCCGTTCGCGATGTGGTCGATCACGGTCCCGTTGCGGATCGGTGTGATGCGCAACTCGCGGACCATACGGTTCAGCTCCCCGAAGAGGTCAAGATCGCGGAGAGCAGCGCCATCCGTACCGGCACCGCCAGGAACGCCTGGCGGAAGTAGGCCGCGTGCGGAGTGCGATCGATCGCGGGATCGACCTCGCCGGCGCGCGGCAGGGGGTGGAGGACGATGAGACGGGGCTTGGACCCTTCGAGCGTCGACGTGTCGATCCGGTAGGAGCCGGCAACGCTGCGGTACTCCCCCTCGTCGGCGAATCGCTCCTTCTGGATCCGGGTCACGTAGAGGACATCGGCGTCGCGCAACGCGCGCCGGGGATCGGACTCCTCGGAGACCTTCGCACCCATTCCCTCGAGCTCGCCCCGCAGGTCCTCGGGGAGAGAGAGGGTCTTCGGAGCCGTCAGCACCATCTCGGCACCGGCCCCCGCGAGGGCGATCGAGAGCGAATGCACCGTGCGTCCGTAGCGCAGGTCGCCGAGCAAGACGACCTTGAGCCCCGCGAGGGTGCCGAACGCCTCTTGCATCGTCATGAGATCGAGCAGCGCCTGGGTCGGGTGCTGGTTCGCGCCATCCCCCGCATTGATGAGGGGCACGTCCGAGGCATCCGCCGCTAGGCGGGCGGACCCCTCGTTCGGGTGACGTAGCACGATCGCGTCCGAGTACGAGCTCAGCATCCGGATGGTGTCGTAGAGGCTCTCCCCCTTCTTCATCGAGGTGACGCCCGCGTCGGCGATCGTGAGGCAGCGACCTCCGAGCCTCTGCACCGCCGCCTCGAACGAGAGGCGGGTGCGCGTCGACGGCTCAAAGAAGGCGGTCGCGACGATCCGGCCCTCGAGCGCATCGCTCGAGCGCTTCCCCTCCGCGATCGGGATCATCTTCTTCGCGCTCGCCAGGATTTCTCGGATGTCTTCCGCGGAGAGATCGCGGATGGAGACGACGTCCCGGCCTTTGAGCGTCATCGAGCCGCGCGAAGTCGGTGTCACTCCTTAAGCGTTGTCGCTGGCCTACGCTCGACGCGTCCCTCCGAGGGCGGCGCGAGCGCGATGACACCGGCGTCGGGGGCGGCGAGCGATCGAACGTCGGCGCTCCTATTCCTCTCGATGTCCCTCGCGTGGGGCGTCAACTACCTCTTCGTCGTCGTCGGGCTCCAGTACGCGACCGCGCTCTGGCTCGCCGCCCTGCGGGCCGGAGTCGGTGCACTCGGGGTTCTCGTCTATCTCGCGATCGTTTCGCGCTCGAGCGCGCTCGACGCCCGGGGAAAGCGCGACGCGCTGATCATCGGACTACCGAACACGGCGATCTTTCTCGGCCTCTGGTTCGTCGCGGCGCCCCAAGTTCCTGCCGGGGAAACGGCGATCCTCATCTACACTTTCCCTCTGTGGGTCGCGCTGTTCACGCCGTGGATTCTCGGCGGCCGCCTCTCCGGCCGGCACTGGAGCGCGATCGCCGTCGGATTCTTCGGGATCGTGCTCATCAGTCAGCCGTGGGCGTTGGGGACCGGTACGATCGCGCCGATCGCCCTCGCCGAACTCCTGGGCGCCGCGGTCTCCTGGGCGTTCGGGACGGTCGTCTTCCAGCGCCGGTTCCGCGGGTCGGTCGAAATGCGTGAGGCGAACTTTTACCAGCTTCTCGGAGGGAGCGCCGCGCTCTTCGTCCTCGCCCTGGCGTTCAACCCCACCGAGCTGCCTCGGTCGGCGCCGAACCTTTGGATCGCCGTGGCCTGGATCGGTGTCTTCGGGACCGCCTACGCCTACATTGCATGGTTCTATCTGCTCGCCCGGATCCCGGCTGCGACCCTGTCGGCCTATACGTTCCTCGTCCCGCTCATTGCGCTCGTCGCGGCATCGATCTTCTTCGGTGAGAGCTTCACCCTCGCGGAATTCGCGGGCATCGGGCTGGTACTCCTGAGTATCTACTGGATCTCGACCAACCGGCGTCCGAGCCCGGTCGCGCCGACCAGCGTCGGATAGCGCTCCCCAACTCCCCGAGCACGCTCGACGTGCGACGCTTGAGCGACCTAAGGGTTCGCTAGGAAACAAGAGGCTTAATATTAGGCCCTGCGCCTCTTCCTTGTGCGGTCTTCTGGGCTCCGCCGGAAACTAGCACCTTTACTGTCCGCGCTCAACGAGCGTCAACGTCGTCTCCTC
>JBOGRR010000113.1:0-3339 GCA_050749765.1 Thermoplasmata archaeon
CGGAGGAGCTGACGCTTCGGGGCGTCGAGGGCTTCTTTGAGAAGGTCGTCACTCCCTTCGGCAACGGGGCGAAGATCGACTGTCCCCGTCAATACCTGAAGAGACCGGTGTACGTCGTCATCCGACGGCCCGAAGCAGCCGTCGGCCAGACCGCGGGTCGCCGACGCAAGGCAGGACCTACATCCCGCTAACTTGTCCCACAGCCGGGTCGAGCACAAGCGCTATCCCACAAACGGTCTCCTCGGGAAGATGCGTCGACCCTCGCCGCCCGGACTCTCCCGGATGCGGGCGCTCCTCGCCCAACTCCCCGAGCATCTTCAGAGCGGGTTCCGGGATGGGGTCGAGGCGAGTCGTGGATTGGCCGGTCCGCGGGCCCGCCCGACGTTCGTCGTCGGGCTCGGCGGCTCGGGGATCTCCGGGGACCTGGCGCGCGTCGTGGTCGAGCGCGAGACGAAGGTGCCGTTCACGGTCGTGCGGACCTCGGGGCTCCCGTCCACCGCCGATCGCGAGGGGCTCGTAGTTCTGCTCAGTCACTCCGGGAACACGTGGGAGACGCTGCGCGCCTACGACGACGCGCGGCGCAGGTCCATGCGCATCGTGGTCCTGAGCTCGGGAGGCGAGCTCGCGCGTCGCGCCGAGGTCGATGGGGTCGCGCTCGTGCTGCTCAATCCGGACATGCCCCAGCGCTCCTCGGTCGGTCTCACGTTGGGCGGCCTTCTCGGCATCCTCGACGCGTGGTTCCCCGAGTCGAACGAAGGTCGGATCGAGCGGATCGTGGGGCGTCTCGGCCCCCGAGTCTCCCGTCTCTCCCGACGCCAGGGTCCGCCGTCTCGGCTCGCCGTCCGGCTCGGCGGGCGGCTCCCCTTCATCTATGCCGACGCCCCCCTCCTCCCGATCGCGCGGCGATGGGCGACGCAAGTGGAGGAGAACGCAAAGCGGCTCGCCGCGTTCGACGAGGTCCCCGAGGCGTATCACAACGCGATCGTCGGCTGGGACCATCTGGATCGCCGTTCGGCGCGCCGCTTCGCGACCGTCCTGCTCGAGTGGGATGGGTCGTCGCCGACCGTCGTTCAGGGGAACCGCTATCTCGAGCGACTGCTCGTCCGCCGAGGAGCGGTGGCCGCGCGGGTCCACTTCTCTACGGAAGACCTCTTAGAAGCTCTCCTCGAGGGGATTGCTTTCGGCGACCTGATGAGCCTCGAGCTGGCCGAGGCCGGTCGGGTCGATCCGGTCCCGGTCGACGCGATCGCGCGCTACAAGGACCATCTCTCCCGCACGACCCGATCGAGCTGAGGGGAGCCCCGCCGCCGCCTCCGAAAGAGGCCAAATACGGGAAACGCTCCGAGGTAAACGGTGCTGAGGTAGCCTAGCTCGGCCAAGGCGCCAGATTCGAGATCTGGTGATGCGTATGCATCGCGGGAGTTCAAAGGGAGGCGGGGAGAGAGACCGCCTCCGGAAACTCTCCCCCTCAGCGCCCCCCCGAGAACAGCGATGAAGATCGAAATCGAGCTCGTCCGTGCCGGCCGGCGGGACCCGCGAGCGCTCGACCTGCCCGAAGGGTCGACGGTGCGCGACGCGCTGCGGGCCGCCGGACTCTTTGCGGAAGGCTCGGCCGTCCTCGTGGACGGGGCCCCGGTTCCGCTCGATCGGCCCCTCGCCCCGTTCGAGCGACTCGAGATCGTGCCCACGTTCAGCGGCGGGTAGCCGTCCGTTCTCTCCTCAGGGTCCTCCGGCTTTGTAAATTTAATCGACCGTGACCCGGACCTCAGGAGCCAGTTCGCGCGGGACCGAGTGTCTCTGGAGGAACTCCGGAACGACCCGGTGCTCGTACATCTCGTGGATCAGGACGGTGAGGTTGTAGGCCAGAAGCTTCGCCAATAGTTCGTGGATCTGCGCCGTGGGGTCCCGTGACTTGAGCGTTTCCCCAAGCTTCCTCTTGATCGCCGCGAAAACGGCCTCCACGTTGCTGCGTTGGTGGAAATGTCTCTCGAACTCCTCCCGATGCTCCTCGAACAAGAGGTAGAGCTCTGCCCAAGAGGCCGACCCGTACGACCGCCCGATGGAGCTCGACTTGAGGGGGATGTACGCGCGAGCTCCGAGCCCGCTCACCGCCTCGACGTTCGCGCGGGAGAGATACGCCTTGTCAGCACAGACCTCGTGGACTGAGAACCCGGCTGCGTTCACTTGGTTCAGCAACGGGCCGAACTGGACGATGTCGGCCCCCGTTCCCTCGGTGACCACCGCTCCAGCCACGACATGCGTGGTCGTCCCGACGATGATGTGGGCCTTCTTCCAGACGTTGGTCCGAGACGGCCCGTGGGCCTCCTGGCAGTAGGCGCCGAAGGAGGTCGTTCGGTAGCCCGAGGCGTCGGCGGCGAACACCGATTCGAGTCGGGCGAGCGGTTGAGCCGAGCGGGCGATCAGCTCGAGGAGGAGCGGGGTCAGATCGGCCCGACGGAACAGGATCGAGGGCATGACGAAGGAGGGGGCGTGTCGGATCTGGCGGCGCTCCGCGGCCATCTCAAAGTGGCCGTAGGCGCGACGTAGCGAGAGTTGGGTGTAGACCTTCTGGACGGCGCAGAAGAGGAGATCGGAGAACGGGAGACGGGGTCGGCCCCGAGGGGATGCAGGAGAGGGATCGATAGCATCGGCCACGAGATCGGAGAGGAGGACCGAGACGAGGCGAAGCTCGGAGAGCTGGGCTCGGTTGTAGGTTGGCCAGTCCTGAGGGTAGGAGGGTCGCGGGGTTGGGGAGCCGTCCGGGGAAAGGGGCAATCCCCGTAGCCGAGCCTCGACGGCGAAGACATGCTTGCACGGTCGGTTCCGACCGAGGAAGTCGGGGCATGTGCAGGACCATTGGTCGGCGGCGATTCGGACCTGGTAGCGGGCGGCGGAAGAGGGGGAGCGGACGAGGAAGAGGAAGGGGGAGACCGGAGCGATGGCCGCGGTCCGAGCGGCGAGGAGGAGGCCACGGCGTTGGCGGTTCGGATCGGGAAGGAGCGGGGGCAGGGTGATCGGAGAGGCCAGAGGGGGGTCGAGATCCATTTAGTATACTAACACCACAGAGATTAATAAGCTTAGTATACTAACATGTCGAGGGGGTCCGTGGAGCGGAGGACGGACGTGAAGCTGCACAAGGTCGTGAACCGGGAGTACCGGGGGAAGACGTACTTCCGATGGATACTGATGGTTCCCCCGAAGGTGGTGGGGGAGCTCGGGTGGCGCGAGGGCGAGACGATTGCGATGGAGGTGCGGGGTCGTGCACTGAAAGTACACCCCGTCGAGGAGGAGCCTCCCCGAGAGCGTGGGCCCGCGAAGAGATCGAGCTAACCTGGGGCT
>JBOGRR010000114.1:0-3308 GCA_050749765.1 Thermoplasmata archaeon
TCGCATCACCGCCGCGCTCTGGCGTCGGCGATTCCTCACCTCCCGAGTTCAGGGTCTGCTCGCCGACGCTCCGCGTCCCGGTGGCCCCCCGTCCCTCTCCGAAGCGAAGATCCGAGCCATTGTTCGAGACACGCTGCATACGAAGCCCCCGAACGCCACGCATTGGTCCACCCGTACCATGGCCGAGCGTCATCGGGTCAGCCCAATGACGGTTCAGCGGATCTGGCTCGCCCGACGACTTCAGCCGCACCGCTTGGAGCACTTCAAGCTCAGCCGCGATCACCACTTCGAAGAGAAGCTTCGAGACGTGGTCGGACTCTACCTCCACCCCCCGGAGCATGCCCTCGTGCTCTCGGTGGACGAGAAGACCGGCATCCAGGCCCTCAACCGAACGCAGACGATCCTCCCGTTGCGTCCCGGACTCCCGGAGCGCCAGACCCACGACTATCGACGCAACGGGCGCATGGACCTGTTCGCGGCGCTCAATGTACTCGAGGGTAAGGTGATCGGCGAGTGCTACAAACGGCACCGCGCGAAGGAGTTCCTCTCCTTCCTGCGCACTATCGATCGGAGCACGCCCCCCGAGCTCGACCTTCACCTCGTGCTCGACAATCTCTCGGTTCACAAGACCCCGGAGGTGAAGGAGTGGACCCTACGCCATCCGCGATTTCACTTCCATTTTGTCCCGACCGGATCGTCGTGGCTGAACCAGGTCGAGCAGTGGTTCAACCAGTTGACGCAGAAGCGGATCCGTCGGGGGACGTTCCGAAGCGAGGCCGAGCTGTGCCAGGCGCTCTATGCGTACATCGAGAACTGGAACGAGAGGGCTGGACCGTTCCAGTGGACGGCCACTCCCGAGGCGATCCTCGAGAAAATCGCTCGAGTCCGGTTAAGTATAGATGGGTCTGTTACACGCCACTAGTCGAGGTCGCCCGGCGGTAGTAGGTCCGGGATGCCGTCCTCGATCGGATAACTCGCCGAGCAAGAGGCGCAGGTGAGCGTCCCCGACACGATCTCGGCCCCGTCCTTCTTCGGGGCCGATAGCTGGAGCGTTCCGCGGCAAGCGGGGCATCGCAAGATCTCGAGTAATTCCGTCTTCATTTCGCGGTTCCTTCTACGATCCCGTAGCCGATCAGCCGCCACGCGTTGAGGCGCCGCGAGATCGCTACCCGACTCTCGGGGAAAACGGTGACGGCGCGGCCGAGAGAGAGCTCGACCTCGTCCCCCCGCGCGCTCGTGACCTTCCCTGAAGAGATCGTCGTCCCGACGGTGACCGCGAGGGTCTCGTTGGTACGGATCTTCTCGACCTTCACCTCGTGTTCCGCCCCGAGGACCCGGTCTAGGAGCGTCGCACGGACTCGGATCTTTTGGCTCACCGGGGGGAGGGTTCCCGCGGTTCCCACGAGGCGGCCCGTGAGCCCATCGCCTTTCGCGAGCGATGGATCGAGCGTCGTCGCGATCGCCGCCAGGCCCCCGGGGTGGAGTTCGTCCCACTCCTGGCCCCCCGCGAGGATCGTGGTCACCCTCGTTCGGATCGACTCGGCGGTCGGTGTTCCCGGGACCGAGTAGCCGGGTCGGATCTCGATCTCGTCACCGACCTTCAGGTGGCCCTGGACGAGCGATCCGCCGAGCACTCCGCCGCGAAGGTCCTGCGGGCGGGTCCCGGGGCGGTTGATGTCGAAGGAGCGCGCGACGTACATCAGCGGTGGTTTCGAGCGATCGCGCTTCGGAGTAGGGATCGTCTCCTCGATCGCTCCGATGAGGGCGTCGATGTTCACCCGGTGGTTCGCGCTGATCGGGACGACGGGCGCGGAGGCGATCGGCGAGCCGGCGAGGAACTCGCGGATCTGCCGGAAGTTCTCCTGGGCGGCCTCGATCGAGAGAAGATCGATCTTGTTCTGAACGACGACGACCTTGCGCACTCCGATGATGTCGAGCGCGTAGAGGTGCTCGCGCGTTTGCGGCTGAGGCACCGGCTCGTTCGCGGCGATGAGCAGCAGCCCCCCGTCCATGAGGGCCGCCCCCGAGAGCATCGTCGCCATGAGAGCTTCATGTCCCGGCGCATCGACGAACGACACGGCGCGTAGGAACTTCGCCTCGCCCCCGCAGTTCGCACACTTCGGGTCGACGCCGAAGCACGCCGGTGGAGGACAGTTCGGGCAGCGATAGAACGCGGCGTCGGCGTAGCCGAGCTTGATCGAGATCCCTCGCTTCAGTTCTTCCGAGTGACGGTCGGACCACTCCCCCGTGAGCGCCTGGGTGAGGGTCGTCTTCCCATGGTCCACGTGGCCCACGAGACCGATGTTGACCTCGGGTTGATGAGGAACCTTCATGCCGCGCTCGCGCCCAACAGCTCCGCGAGCGGCTTCGAGCCCTTCTGCTCGACGACCAGGTTGATCTGTACGGTGTCCTCACTGATCGTGTTCCCGCGGAATGTCCGGCGCTTGCGCATGCCCTTTCGAGGAGCAGCGAAACCAAAGCCTTCGCCCACGTAGAGGCGGACCTGACGGGCCCCGGGAAGGTCCGGGCGAAGTGGGAATCCGCTGCGGTCGGTCCCTCCGCTCAAGCGGAACGTGTATCCCGGAGCTCCGATCAACTCGCCTCCGACCGTCTCGCCGACGCGCTTTCCGAGGAAGCCGGCCGATTGAGGGTCGGCGACCGTCCGGGCGTAGGATTTCGCCGCATCGGCAATGACGAGCTTGTACTCCACCATCGAAGGACCTGTTCGGCCCGCGCGCCAGTTGGACCCGCTTTAAATAGCTTGCTTCGGCCCGGCTCTGTCCCATGAACGGTAGATACTTCACCTTCCCAGAACCCCGTATCAGGTCGGTGGATGGGTCCAATCCCTTTTCTTCGAAGAACCCTGTCGCCATAAATTGGCGATGGCGCGTGTATGGGCCATTTCGGTCGTTGTCATTCTCATCATTGGTGGGGCCCTCTTAGCGTATGTTACAACTGAGAACGCGGGAGCGATTGAGAGCACCACCGCCCCCGTATTCGTTTATGGGCTCTCCTACGGTCTACTTGGAACGGCCGTGGTTGCGGGATTCTTCGGGGCTCTATTCTCCTATCTCTTCACAACCAGCGACAAGCGCGCGGAGAAGCGAACGAAATCGCTCGATGAGCACACCGAGAATCTTCTTGAGGTGTTCCATCAAGCCGTTGAGATTCCCCTAATTGTCGCTTATGATGGCACACCTCCACCATTTCGTACCTCGACCCCTTTGGTTTGGGCGAATACCATGAGCCTCAGGAACGAGGCTCTAGAACACTTGCGGGAAGGAGCCTACCAAAGCGCTCGGAAGGAC
>JBOGRR010000115.1:0-3296 GCA_050749765.1 Thermoplasmata archaeon
ACGTGGGTCCTTCGCGGGGAGGACGTCTCCTCGAGGCTCTACGGCGCGCTCGGTCGACCCAGCTGACGGGTCCTCGACGAAAGGCAACCGACAGAGACCGAGCTGTCGGGGTGCCTAAACACGTACCCGAGGGCTAACCACGGAGCGACGAGGTCGCGGAGGGGGTCCCGGAGCGGTGCCGCCCCGGGCGCCTCGGTCCCGAAGACCATCCGCCCGACTTGAACGTTGACGCCGAGGAACGCGATCACGATCGCCACGACGAGGACCGCGGCGACCCAATACGCCCCGATCGCGAACGCCCCGGCGAGGATCACGAGCTCCCCCACGAACGTGCCGAACGGAGGCGCGCCGGTGACGGCGGCCGCGCTGGCCACCCACATGCCCGCGGTGTAGGGCATTCGAGTCTTGAGGCCCCGCACGGTGTCGATGCGCGTCGTCCCGGTGGCGCGCAGCACGTTGCCGGAGCAGTAGAACGCGGCCGACTTCGCGAAGGCGTGGGCGACGAGGAGCAGAAGCGCTCCGTAGAGCGCGACCCCTCCGAGACCGATCCCGACGACGGTGAGGCCCATCACCTCCATGCTCGAGTAGGCGAACAAGCGCTTGAACGAGCGCTGCTGCTGGATGAGGAACGCCGCGACGACCGCCGTCGCAAGGCCGAAGACGATCACGAGGTCGGATAGCGCCGCGGGGACGGGCGTTTGGACGACATCGTAAATCCGTAGGAACGCGTAGAGTGCGGTCGGCAGAAGGACTCCCGAAAAGAGCGCGGAGATCGGCGACGGCGCCTCGGAGTGGGCGTCGGGGAGCCAGGTGTGCATCGGGAAGAGTCCGACCTTAGTTCCGTAGCCGACGAGCGCGAGACCGACCGCAGCGGCGACCGGCAGGGTCGCGGCCACCGGATTCGCCGCGAGCGTGAAGGCGTTCAACGTGCCGGTCGTCCCGTAGAGGAACAGGAGCGCAAACAAGGCGATCGCGAGCCCCGCCGAGGCGATCAGCGTGTACCGCCACGCCGCCTCGACGCTCGCCGGCCGGCGTTCGAGCACAATGAGGAGGGCGCTCGCGATCGTGGTCCCCTCGACGCCGATCCACATGAGGCCGAGGTCGCTCACCGAGATCGTGAGGAGCATCGCGAAGGCGAACGCTCCGAGAAGCCCGTAGTACAGCGGCGGAGTGAGGAACGGAGTGTGGATGCTCCTCAGATAGGAGCTCGAGAACCACGTGGACAGCGCGTAGATCGACGCGACCAGGAACAGGAAGACGTTGCTGACCGTGTCGATGCCGAAGTAGCCACCCCACTGTCCGCTCGCCGAAGTGGCGAGCAGGATCGCAGCCGCGATCCACGTGACGACCGACAGGACCCTCGCCGCGATCTCGCTGCCGCGGGGTCCCAGCGGCAGCGGAACGAGCCCGGCGGCCGCCGGCGCGGCGAGCACGACGATCAGCCAGAACTCGGCCCCGTCGACGATCATCCGGTGAGCTCCTCGAGCGGCTCCTCTTCGGGCGCCCCGACGACGCTACGCTGGATCGAGAGGATGATGCCGACCAGGACGACCCCGAGGACGTCGAGGAAGACGACCGTCTCGATGAGCAGGGGGAACGCCACGACGAAGAGCGCGCCCGCGTAGACGATCGCGTTCTCCTCCTCGAGGTAGCCGATGACCTGGACGAGCGTGTTCGACCGGGTCGCGAGCATGAGGAGCCCTTCCGCGAGGAGGACGAACGGCAGCGCGATCCCCGGGATGGGGGGGAGGGCGGGAGCGAGCGTCTCCTGGAAGACGAACCACGCGACGATCGCGAGCGCGACTGCCGCGAGCGCGTGGCCCGCGACGCGCTGGGCGGCGCGCATCTCCCTCGCGCGCCAGCGGAAGGCCTGGATCTGCCGTCGCAGGACCACATACGGGATGATCACGACGCGGACCGCGACCAAGAGCCCGGCAACGATCGCGAGTTCGATGCTCGCATTCGCGTAGGCGAGCCAGCCGACGAGCGCGGCGAGCAGCAGCGACTGCACCGCGATCGCGTCGACCATCGGGTCGACGAACGACTCCGACTGGAGGTAGAGCGCCGTGAGCAGGATCCCGAGGCCGACGAGCGCCTCGACCGTCTGCGTCGTCTCCATCGCCTACGGCCCTCCGAGGACGGGGAACGCGAAGATCGCGAGGATCGCGAGCGAAAAAGAGACGGCAAGATAGTCCCGGATCTTGAACAGGCGGACCTTCGCGAGCGTTGCCTCGAGTATGACCAGGAGGCCGACCACGAGGAGCATCTTTCCGAGGAGCAACAGGATATTCTCGAGCGCTCCCAGGATCGTGGGGTCGCTGACCATTCCCCACGGGATCGCGAAGACGTTGACGAAGATGGCGAGGAGCAGGAACTGCTTCAACCACCCGTTCCACCGGAAGAGGCCCAGGAGCCGGCCCGAGTGCTCGTAGGTGCGCCCGTCGTCGAGCATGCCGAGTTCAGCGAGGCCTGTGCTCTCGACCGGGAGCTTGCCGGTCTCGAAGAGCAGGAGCAGAAAGAACGCCGCCATCACGAGCAGGTGGGTGGGGCTCACGTACCAGTCGATCGACCCGGCCAGCACGTTGTTGGTCACGTAGGGATTGTCGGTCCCCGTGATGACGGCGACCCCGAAGAAGACGATGATGAGCGTCGGCTCGGCGAACGCCGCGAAGGATACGGCGCGACTCGCCCCCAACGCGGGATAGTTGCTGCTCGAGTCGAGTGCGGCGAGCAGCGTGACCGCCCCCGCGAGCCCGAAAAGGAGACCTCCGCCGAGGAAGTCGACGAGCGTAGCGACCTGGATGGGGTACGGGGTGATGATCGGGACGACGACCGAGATCACGAGGTACGCCGCGAATGCGATGAACGGGGCGACGACGAAGACGATCGACGAACCCTCGGGCCGGATCGACTCCTTGCGCAGGTACTTCGCGAGGTCGTAGTACGGCTGGAGGATCGGCGGCCCGCGCCGAGATTCCGTCCAGGATTTCGCGCGCGCTGCGACCCCGGCGATTAGGGGGGCGAGTGCGAGGAGCGTTGTCGCTTGGAGCACGACGATCGCGGCTTGCGTTGCGTCCATTCTGACGTCCTGCCCCCCTTTTCGAAGGTAGGCGTCATTGCCGCCTCGGACCCGAAGGTCGAGGCGGGTTCGTGGGCGGGAGCCCACCGGCGGACGCCACCGCCGAACGGCCGAGAATCGACCGTATATTTGATACCGCGCAATCGACTCCGTCCCATAATTGATTGAGCGGCCCTCTCAGCGCGTTCCGCGGAACTGGAGGTACGCGTCGATCCAC
>JBOGRR010000116.1:0-3241 GCA_050749765.1 Thermoplasmata archaeon
AGAGACGGGCCACCGGGGGGACCGGCTCAAAGAAGAGGGGCGCCCCTGACAGGGCGCGGTGCCACGTCCGACCCATCGATTCCGACCCCTGCGTTGGGCGCGAGCGAGGCGGAACACGCTTTGAGCTTTGGTCGCGCGTCCGCCCTTACATCGCGCGCAACGCGGGCACGCGCGAGACAACCCGCAAGCTCATCCCCCACGCACGCCTCGAGGCGTCGTGGCACCTCGCCCGCGGAAGTTAGCGGTCCAGGGATTCCCCCGAGGCGACCCGCGCGCGCGGGTGCACGTGGCCGCTGTCGGCTTTGAGATCGAGCGAGTGACCGATCCGATCGCCCGGGACCGGGCGGATCGGGTCTACCTCATCACTCGCGCGGAGCGGGATGACGCGGCCCCGTTCGTCGAGGAAGTCGAGCGTCGGCTGAGAGAGCTCGACTGGCCGATCGAGGTCGAGGTCGTGCGCACCGACCTCTGGGATGTTTTCGGTGCGCTCGCCCTCTACCGTAGGATCTTCGAATCCGAACGCCGGCTCGATCGGGGAGACACCGCGGTGGTGCCGCTGCGGGTCAACGTGTCGAGCGGGACCAAGATCACCGCGATCGCCGGCACGCTCGCGTGCATGCTCTGGCGAGGCGAGCCGTACTATGTGCGCGTCTCCCAAGCATGGTACTCCGGACGCGCCCCGAAGGTCCGCGCGGTCCACGATGTCGTCCGGGACGTCACCGCTGTTGGGGTCTACGAGCTCCGTCAGCCCGCCCTCGAACTGGTCGAGGTCCTCGAGGCCCTGGCGCGTCGCGGGGGGTCGCTGCGCAAGCATGAGCTCGTACGCGAGCTCGGGCTCGATCGAGGAGTCGATGGAGGGGGGACCCCATCCCCCCAGGCGCGCCACGGCCGATTGCGACGGCGGTTGGACCCTCTCGAGCGGCGCTGGGGATTCGTGCGAGTCGATGCCGGTGGCCCGCGGGGCCGGGTACATTTGACGGAGCAAGGACGGGTCGCGCTCGTGCTTTTCGGGGCCGGCGCCGCAGCGATTCCGGCTAAATCACTCAATAAACGCTTGTAACGTTACATTATCTAAATACTCTAACGTCCGTAGCCCACTCGTGATGCGGAGGGGTGGTCGAGCGCAGGGCGGTAACTCCGCCGTTCCCTCGATTCCGACCGAGCGGGTGCACCAGGCGGCCTTCGGGTCGTGGCCGATGCCGGTACGGACGCCCTCCACGCCCGTCCCTTCGCCACCGCTGACCGTCCCCGCGTCGTGACGCTCACGACCGCGGGGCCGCCGCAACCGGCGAGAGGCTTCATACCCCAGCGGGTTCGCTCACCCGGATGAGCGAGGCGATCGTCGTCGACGGTCTGCGGAAGACCTACGGCCCGCTCCAGGCAGTGGACGGCGTCGATTTCCGCGTCGAGAAGGGTTCGGTCTTCGCCTTCCTCGGCCCGAACGGTGCCGGCAAGACGACGACCACGGAGATCCTCGAGGGAATTCGTCAGCGCACCGGCGGAGATGTGCAGGTTCTCGGCCTCGATCCCTGGAGCGAAGGGTCGAAGCTGCACCGTCGCATCGGTGTTATCCCCCAGGAGTTCCGTTTCCTCGAGCGGATCACACCGCGCGAGGCGATCGAGTACTACGCTACGCTCTTCTCGGTGCGTGCGGACGCCCCTGCGCTCCTCGACCGGGTCCACCTCACGGACAAGGCGAACGCTCGCTTCATGACCTTGAGCGGGGGACAGAAGCAGAAAGTGGGGCTCGCGCTCTCCTTGGTGAACGACCCGGAGGCCTGCTTCCTCGACGAACCGACTTCCGGACTTGATCCTCAGGCCCGGCGAGCGATCTGGGACGTGATCCGAGGACTCCGGGCCGACGGGCGGACGGTCTTCCTGACCACCCACTACCTCGAAGAGGCGGAGCTCCTCGCCGATCGCGTTGCGATCATTCACCACGGGCGGGTCGTTGCGGCCGGGACCCCTCGCGAGATCATCGACCGCTTTGGCGGGCCGATGCGCCTCCGCCTGGCGGCCGGCCCGGAGCTCGTCGAGTACCTGAAGGCGAAATTCTCGAACGACGTGCGCGTGGGGCCGGGCCACGTCGAGATCGTGTTGCGCGCTCAGTCCGAGACCCTGCCGATCCTCACCGCGATCGATCAGAGCGGCATCCCCTGGTCGAACCTCGCGACCGTCCGCGATACGCTCGAGGATGTCTTCGTGCGCCTGGTGGGTCGGATGGACGACGGGGTCCTCAAGAGCGCGAACGGCACCGGAGAAGCCGCCCTCGCATGAACGGGCGTCGGATCCTCGCCGAACTGAAGGTCACCGCGCGCGGCTACCTCCGCAATCCGGTCGCGCTCTTCTTCTCGTTGATCTTTCCGCTGATCCTGATCTTGCTGTTCGGCCTCATCTTCTTCAGCTCCGGAACCTCCGTGGTCACCCTGTACACTCAGAACTTCGACCACGCCTCGAACCAGAGCCAAGCGTTCCTCGCTGCGCTGAACGAGACGAACCTCGTCCAAGTTCAGGTCGTCAGCCCTTCGGTGGGCAACCTCTCGATCTGGCTGGGACAGAACAACGATCCCGCGGGCCTCGTGATCCCATCGGGGTTTGGGGCGAACTACTCCGCGCATCGGCCGCTCACCGTGTTCCTCTACGTGAACCCCGAGTCCGGCTCGGCGGAGGCCGCTGCGGTCGCCGCGGTCCAACAGGTCGCGACGGCGTTCAATCTACACGCAGCGAACGGGACGCAGATCATCTCCCAGGCGAACTTGAACGTCGGCGGTACGTACCTCACGTACATCGACTACCTCGTGCCCGGGCTCATTGGCTTCTCGATCCTGACCAGCCCGATGTTCTCGATGGTCGACGTCACGAGCAGCTACCGCAAAGAGGGGATCTTCCGCCAGCTCTCCCTCACCCCGCTCACCCGAGGAGAGTGGTTGACGTCCCGCGTGCTCTGGTACGTCGTCCTGACCTTCGCCGCCACCGCGATCATGTTGGGGTTCGGCGTCGTGATCTTTGGCGCACACGCTGTCGTGAACGTCTACCTCATCCCCTTCCTGTTCGCGGGACCGCTCCTCTTCGTCTCGCTCGGCATGCTCGCCGGCTCGATCGCGCGGACCCCGGAGAGTGCGGCCGTGATCGGGAACGTGATCACCTTCCCGATGATGTTCCTTGCCGGGACCTTCTTCCCGGTCTCGGAGTTCTCCCCGGGACTCCAGGCCGTCGCTAAGGTTCTCCCGCTCTACTACGT
>JBOGRR010000117.1:0-3217 GCA_050749765.1 Thermoplasmata archaeon
TCCTCTACCAGGACGAGCCGACATATTGGGCCGCGACGGCGGAGCTCCCGGCCCGCTCCCTCGCGCCGATCGGGGGACACCGTCGGACCGCTCTCGAGTCGACCGACGCGCTCGTGAGCTTCTTCGGCCCGAGCGACCGGGAACGCCTTCACTCGCTGCCGTCGGCGACAATGGCCCAGGTCGGCGAGTTCCAAGACGCGAGCTTCCGTGCGGCGGCGAGGGGCCGCGCGCGGACCGTCCAGATGGCGATCGGTCGGATCTCTCACGCATCTGCCCGGATGTACGGCGTCGACGAAGAGCGCTGGCGCTCGGAGCTCCTCTCGGCGTCCCGGATCGACCCGACGTCGCTGCGCCGCCGAGGCGAACGACTTGTCCGCGCGCTTTCTCGGGGGCGAACTCTCGAGATCGATCACCCGAACGGGACCCGGATCGCCTTGCGGCTCCGAGGGTACCGGCCGGTGCTGACGGACGGCCGGGTGCGTCCGGCGAGCGAGACCAACCCCTGGGAGATCGTCACTCTACCCGCGGGGGTCGTATCGGTCGCCGTCGACGAGCGGTACGCCGAGGGGTCGTTCCGCTCGAACCACCCAAGTTCGATCGGGCTCTCCGATAGCGTCGGCGCGATGGCCGGGGGTACGTGGAGGTTTCGCGCCGGACGCCTCGTCGAATTCCGCTACGAGCTCGGCGAGGAGCTCTTCGCCCAGAGCTACGGCCGAGCTCGAGAAGGGCGCGATCGGCCCGCCTCGGTCTCGATTGGGCTCAACGAGCACCTTCACGCGGCCCCGCTCCTCGAAGACCAAGGTCTCGGCACCATCACGCTCCACATCGGCCGGAGCGAGCATCTCGGCGGCCGCACTCGAGTTCCGTGGTGGGCATGGAGCTTCCTGGACGGGGGTAGCCTAAGCGTCGATGGGAGGCAACTCGTCCGTGACGGACGACTCCTCGAGCGATGACGAGCGGCATCGCTTCGAAGGTCGACGGAACTCCGCGATCGAAGAGGGCGACCGATGAGCGCCGTGTTGGTCGAGGTAGCGCTCGCCGGTGCCGCGGCGCTCTTCGCGGTGAGCATCGGCGCGCACTATACCGGAGCCTGCATGGGCATGCCGGTCGCCGCCGGAGCGATTGGCGTGACGCGTGCGCTGGTCGTCATGGCGCCGCTCGCCGTCGTCGGAGCGCTCGTCGCGAGCCCGCGGGTCATCGCGACGGTCGGGACCTCGATCCTCCCCTCGGGAGCGGTCTCGGTGGGGGTCGCACTCGCGATCGTGATCGCGGCCCTCGCCCTAACGAGCGCGTACAACCTTCTGGCCGTACCGACCTCCACCATCCAGATCCTCGTCTTCTCGGCCATTGGGGCGGGCCTCGCGGCGGGCGTCGCGATCGACTGGGCGACGCTCGGAACCCTCCTCCTGATCTGGGCGATCGCCCCCGTAGCGACGTTCGGGCTCGCTTTCCTCCTCGTGCGGTTCTGGGGGTCCCGGCGGCCCCCCACCCCGTCCGCGGCGGGAGGTTCCGCACCGCTCGGGGGCCTCGCGGTCGCCGGTCTGCTCGCGGTCGGCGCAGGGGCGTCCTTCACGATGGGGGCGAACGACGTCGCGAACGCCGCCGGGCCGCTCGTGATGAGCGGCCTCTTTGCCGTCTTCGTGGCCGGCGCGATCGGCGCCGCGGGCCTTGCGATCGGAGTCCTCACGTGGGGGCGTCCGCTCCTGCGGCGCGTCGCCTTCCGGATCGTCCGGCTCGACGCAAGGATGGCGATCTCCGCCCAGCTCTCCCAGTGCGCTGTGGTCCTCCTCTTTGTCGCCTTCGGCTTTTTCACCTCGCTCAATCAGGCTCTGGTCGGTGCGATGATCGGGGCCGGGGTCGCCCGCCGCTCGTCCTCCATCGAATGGCGGGCGGTACGCGACATACTCGTCGGTTGGGCGGTAGGCCCGGCGTCGGGCGCCGCCCTGGGGTTCTCCGCGGCGTGGCTCTTCCTTCACCTCGGGTAGAGCTCGGGCGGCCGGTTTTGGCGCCGGCGGAGCGATACAGCGATCCTCGGGCTTATCGCCCGATCTGGCGCTCGGCCCACCGATATCGATGAACGACCGACCCCCACTCGATGGACCATCCGAACCCGCCGAACGTCGCCCGTGCCTCTTTTGCAGTCGATCCGCCGATCCGGCCTCGCTCGAGCCGCTGCGCGTCTACTCGGACGAGTTCTTTCTGGCGACGCATGCCATCGAGGACGAGGGCGAGTCATATCTCGGAAACCTCCTCGTGCAGACCCGACGGCACGCGACCAGCCTCGGTGGGCTCTCCTTCGCCGAGTCGACCCGAATAGGCGCCGTCCTCGGCGCGCTCTCCCGGGCGATCGAGCGAGTGACGGGAGCCGCGTGGACCTACTGCTTCGGCTTCACGGAAGGGTACCGACACGTCCACCTTGTGCTGCTCGCGCGCTACCCCGGGACTCCGCCCGAGTACGTGCGCCTGCGGGTGACCGACTGGCCCGGGGCACCGCGCGCGGAAGCGGCCCAAGTCGGAGAGCTCGTCCAGCGGTTGCGCTCGGAGCTCGAGCGGGACGCCCTGCCCGCCGCGGGAGACTAGAACCGTGCGATGCTCCCCGTAGCCAGCGCGCGATGTTCGAAGTTGCCCCACAGGGCGATCGATAGTCCGCCGGCGATCAGGCCCGAGAGCGCCAGCGCCCCCCAGAGGAAGAGCATCGTCCCGAGCGACGCCCCCCCGAGCGCGGTTCGGATCGCGTCGACGCCCCAGGTGAGCGGCAAGCCGTAGCCCATCACCTGCAGGGGGAGCGGGAGGGCCGAGACCGGGTAGTTGACCCCGGAGAGGAGGAGCCCGATGAACAGGAAGATGTTGCCGAGGATGATCGAGGTGCGCAGGTAGAGCGCGACGCCCCCCAAAAGGAGGCCGAATCCGACCATGGCGAAGGACGTCAGGACGACCGAGATCGCGACGTACCCCTGCGAGCCCGCGGCGACCGGGACGCCGAAGAGGTAGACGGCGTACACGAGGCCCATCGTGACGGTCGCGAGGCTGATCAGGATCGGGACGAAGCCCCGGCCGAAGTAGAGCGCGGTGCGGTTCGTCGGAGAGACGAGGAGGTGCTCCATCGTGCCCATCTGCTTCTCGGAGTCCGTGGTCTGGCAGACCGAGAAGATGCTCGTGTAGGCGACCGTGGCGACCGCGTTGCCGACCGCGACGTAGGCGACTTGAGCGCTGATCA
>JBOGRR010000118.1:0-3177 GCA_050749765.1 Thermoplasmata archaeon
GAAACGACTCTACCGTCGACCGAGAAAGGATCAGCGCACTGATCTTCAGTTGCCGCGTCCATGGAAGCCTTCACCGTGGTCGTCGCCCTCCAGAGCTCCGCCGAAGTCGGTCGTTCATCGCCTCGTCTTACTGTACGGTCACTCCGACCGATCGCTCGATCTTCATGGGGTGAATGGTGGTGTCGTGGGTCGCGCCGCGATGTTTCTCGACGCGAGCGGTCCACTCGATCGCCCCGCCCGGGTGGGCCCGGCGGTGAAGGACCACGACCCCGGTGACAAAGTACTCCTCGATCGCGGTATCGCTCCCGTCGAGACCGAACTCCTTGGTGATCAGGGTCAGCCGGTTCAGGCGGGAGAGTCCTCGCATGAAGTCCCGGACCTCCCCATACTGGCGCGCGGGTACGAAGGGGGTCACGGTATCGATCACGATCCGCTTGGGGTCCGTTTCCTGTACGCGCGCGAAGAGCTCTTCGAGCACTCGGGCGGAGGTTCGCTTCTCCGCCTCCGCCGACCCGCCGCCGTCGCGCACCGAGTCGAACGCGTTCGACGGTCCGAGGACGGTGATCATCCCTCGCCGCACTTGTGCCCGCAGGTCAAATCCCAGATTGTCCGCGAGCGCGACCTCTTCGGTCGGCGAGGAGTTCGTGGTCACGAGCAGACCTCGCTCGCCCCGGTGCGCCGCGGCCAAGAGGAACTGGAGAGCGAGAGCCGTTTTCCCAGCGCCGACATCTCCTAGCAAGAGGTACACCCGCCCCTCGACGAGCCCTCCGCCCAGCATCTTATCGAGGGCCGTGATCCCGGTGCTGACGTGCCCGACGGTGACGACGGGCGAGCTC
The DNA here is from genome assembly GCA_050749765.1 of Thermoplasmata archaeon. Classification (GTDB taxonomy): domain Archaea; phylum Thermoplasmatota; class Thermoplasmata; order Lutacidiplasmatales; family UBA184; genus Lutacidiplasma. The sequence continues at coordinate 837 of JBOGRR010000118.1, forward strand.
ACGAGCGCACGAATCCGTACCGGGAGCTCTTCGACCAGTTCGGCCTCGATGATGTCGATCCCATATGCTTCGGTGAGGCGTCGAGCGTACTCGGACAGCCGAGGGGCGACGGCGAGCAACGGGTGGGGGCTCGACTCCGGGGTGTCAACGGACTTCGCATAGTGGCTCAGGACTTGGAGCTGACCCGGTAGTGTCGGGGGGGCCGGGGCGACCACATCCAGCATGAATTGGCGACCGATCCCCCGGGCCAGAACATCAAAGTAGTGTTCCACGCCCGACTTCCCCTTGATGGAGGTCGGGATTTGGACCTCGTAGCCGCAGTCGCGAAGTGTGTGCTCAATCGCGTCGAGGACCTGAACGCTCTGGGGGAGGTGGTCGAGTTCGATATCGAATCGATCGGTGGGGCCCTGGGAATGAGTAAGGATCCCGCGCCGGGTCAGTTCTTCTACGATGTGCCCGATCGGAACGCCGAGATAAGTCGCCCCGGGGATCGGAGTAACGCTTCCCCCTTCCACCCTGACGATTTGGCCAATCTCGCCGGCGGTGTGCAGGGCTTGGTACAGGAGGAGCTCAGCCGGTTCGGACATGGTAGGCCGGTGATTACCGCTCCCCGCGGCCTTGGCTCTCCGATATGAACAAGCCGGTTCCCTTGCGACTTGGACCTTGCGGTCCGGGTGCAGTAGTCAACGCGTCACGTCGTGGCCGCGTGCGCGGCGGTGAATATGAGCGTATCCTTGCACGCAGTCTGTGAGCGCGAGGGCGAGCGCGGCACCGAACGTCGGGCAAGGGCGACCCGGTCCCCGCTTCGGTTCCAAGACCTTTAGCCTTTCGTTAAGCCGAGTCGCGGCGTGCCATGGTGGCACACGACCATTCGCCCCTCGCTTTCACCACCGAGGAGGTCATTGGTCCACCTCTCCGCCTGCGAGGGTCTGCGGCGTCTCCCTCGGAACCGGCGATGCACCCCACGTCGTAGCAGAGCTGACTAAACGTTTAAATGACGAACTGTGGCTCTGCAGTCGGTCCCAGGGCCGCGTATAGGTCACATGGAGTCACAGGGAGATTATTGAGCGCTTTCTCGACCAGCGGGCTCGAATGAAGGACCGGCTCGCTTACGGAGTGGACTCGGGTCTCGGAAGTCAGACCCGAACTGCGCGGCTTCCTCGGTCGTCCAGTCCGCAGTTTCCCGCTCGAGGGACTCAGGGCTACTCATCCCGCCGGGGCCACTTCGGGCTGCTCCCCCCCTTGTTCGTGGCCGTCATCTTGCTGGCGGCCGCCGCGGTCCCGGTCCTCGCAGTCGAGGCAAGTCCGGCCGTCGGGTCGCCCCACGGCAGCGGCGTGCCCGGCTCAACGGCGCTCGCGACCCCGACCGTCACGACGCTCGTGTCCTCACCGTCTTCGAGTTCGCTCCCCCAGGCAACTACGCCGTCGAGTTCGCTCCCCCAGGCAACTACGCCGTCGAGCTCGACCGTCTCGACCACCCGCCCCGTCACGAGTTCTGCGAGCATGACCTTCTCGGGTTCCGACGTTGGCGTTACGGTCGCCTCCTCTGTAGCGTCAACTCGTTTTCCAGCGACTGAAGAGTCCGCGGGTTCGATCGGTGCGACGCTCTCTGGGCAGGCTAGCGACTCCTCAGGAGGGCTCTCTGTTCCGACTGCGGGGTCGCCCGCTCCGACGGCGACGCCCCCGGGTTCCAGTATGACCCAAGGTGGCCGGACGTTCGTGTCGTTATCGGGGACGTCGCTGAGCCCATCGACCACGCAGACGACCGATAGCGGTCAGAGGGTGACGTTCAAGGTGACGTGGAGCGGGGGAACGAACCCTTTCACGGCGACTTTGTATTCCGGTAGTTCGGCGACGTGCTCGGCCGACACGACGCTCGTGCAGACCGTCGCCGATGCAACGAGCCCACATTCGTTCACGGCAGTAAGTCCCCCATCGACTACGTACTACTGTGGATCGGTCACGGACAGTTCGGCGTCCCCCGCGACGCTGGCCACCCGCACCGCAACGCAGGTCGTGGTGGACCCGGCGTTGACGCCTCCCGGGGCGCCGTCTCCAAGCGCGACGGTGATCGACGTCGACCAGGCACTTATCGTGACGAGCACGTTGTCGGGGACGGGGACGGATCCGCTCTCGTGGCAGTGGCTCACCTCGACCACCGGCTCCATCGGGAGTTTCAGTGACGCGACGGTCTGCGCGGTGAATAGTGGGCCCCGGGCGGGAGTCAGCTCCACGGAGACGTGCTCGGTTTCGGCCAATACTCTGACGGCGAATGCCACGTACTACTTCGAGTTGGAGGTCACGGACGCGGCCTCGGAGTCTGCGACGTCGTCGGCGTCGA
>JBOGRR010000119.1:0-3172 GCA_050749765.1 Thermoplasmata archaeon
ATCTCTTCCGGCGTCGCGATCTCGGTGGACCCGGCGGTGGATGGCGCCGCGGCCGGCGCCGCGGGCTCGCTCGGTTTCGGCGCGGCGGCGGTGGGTTTGGCGGCGGTCGCACCGCGGCCCTGAGCGTGCGCCTGAGCGCGCTTCATCGCGTGCGCACGCGTCCACTTGCGTCGGTGGCCGACGCGGCCGAGGTGGAGCTGCTGCTTGCGGCAGCTCGAGGAACAGAAGTTGAAGATCGTGCCGTCGCGCTTGACGAACATCATCCCGGTCCCGGGCTCGATCTCGTCGGCACAGAACGAGCACTGACGCTTGACGACCATCGCCCTCTCCCCTCGCTTCTCGCTAGCGGACCGAGAGCTTGCGCGCTTCTCGGGCGGTCTCCCGCAGGATGAGAACGTCGCCGAGCCGGATCGGACCCGCCACGTTGCGGGTGATGATCTTGCCGCGGTCGCGACCGGCGAGGACGCGGACCTTGACCTGGGTCGCTTCCCCGGCCATGCCCGTGCGGCCGATGAGTTCGACGACCTCGGCCGGAGAGCCCTTGTCCTCCGCCATCTTCGCTCCCTCGCTCGACCTCAGGGTTCGTTACTTCTTCAGTGACGGGAAGAGCTGCGCGAGCTCCTCGAGGAGCGACTTCGCTTCGCCCGCTTCCACGACGGCGACGCTCGCCGCCGACTTCGACAGTCCGGCGGACTGGCCCAGTTGGGACTTCTTGCCGACGTAGAGGTAGGGGATGCGTTTCTCCTCACAGAGCATCGGTACGTGGATCAGGATCTCGACCGGATCGACGTCCTCGGCCATCACGATGAGCTTCGCTTCCGCGCGCTCGGTCGATTTCGTCACTTCGTTCGTGCCGACCCGGATCTTTCCGGTCTCGCTCGCCACCTGGACGAGCTGGAGGGCCTTGTCGGCTACATCGGCGGGTGTCTCGAATCGCACGTAGATTGGTCGCGCCATGGTTTCCTCGCGTCAGCGGAACCCCCTTCGGAGGATCCTCGGCTCACGGGTAGGACGGCGTAGAGGATACGCTACTTAAGCGTGCCGTCCGAGGCGGAGGCGTGGAACGCCGAAGGCCCGAGTTCGGGGTGCGCGGCGAAGAATCGCGTCGCCGGCGCGAGGAGAGGCTCGAGCCCCTTCGCGACCGCCGTCTTGAGGTCCTGAGGATGAAGGCCTCCGGCGGTCCACGTAGCGCGGAACTCCTCGCGCGTCGCGAAGCGGAGCGGTCCGCCGTGCTTCTCGGCGCGGTCGATCTCGAAGGCGCCGGTCCATGGGAAGAGGATGAGCTCGGCGATCTCCACGATGGGGTTTCCCTCCGTCGCCTTCGCGGGACAGTAGGCGGCGCGCAGCCGCTCGGCGATCACCTCGGGGGTCGACGGGATCGGGATCGAGCTCGTCGGGTCGGACTTCGACATCTTGCGCTCGACGCCGCCCTCGGTCGGATCCATTCGTCCCCCGCCTTGGAGCGAGGAGAGGAGCGGCGTGTGGATCGCCGAGGGGACCGGCCAGTGGTGCTGGTGGGCGACCTCGCGGGCGAGCACGTGCGCCCGTCGCTGGTCCATCCCGCCGTAGGCGATCTCCACCGGAAGCTCGAAGATGTCGGCGGCCTGCATCGAGGGGTAGAAGAGTTTCGAGGTGTCGAGGCTCGCCTCCTCCTCTTGCCGCCCCATGATCGACATCGCGCGCTTGGTGCGCGCGAGGCTCGTCCCCTTTGCGACCTCGATGACCCGCTCCCAATACTCGCTCCGCGCCACGAGATCGCTGGCCCAGCGGAACTTCGCCTTCGACGCGTCCACCCCGAGCGCCGTGAACGCCGCCTGCATGTACCGGCCCGATGCGCGGATCCGCGCGAGGTCTCCCCCGAGCTTGTCGTTGATGAGCGCGTGCCAATCGGCGAGGAAGACGGTGACCTCGCAGCCCGCCTCCTGCAGATCGATCATCTTGCGGGCCGTGATCAGGTGGGCGACGGTGAGCGCGCCGGAGGGCTCGAAGCCGATGTAGGCGCGGGGGTGCTCGTTCGTCTCGAAGAGGCCCCGAAGCTCCTCGGGCGTGAGGGTCTCCTGAGTGTTGCGACGCGCCCGCTCCGCCCGCGCCTCGGCGTCCACGATCGTTCGTCACCGGGCCGGTCTATTTACTTGCGCCTCGGTCGGCCACCGACGAGCGCGGCGCGGATCGCTCGCGCACGCCGGAGCGGTGGGGTCCGTTTCCGGGAGGACCCTCGCTCGAGCGCGGGGGTCGGCCCGCCGGGACCCAGGCTAAATACCGAGGCCCGCGTAGCCTCCCCGCTAGGCTTGACCGGGGGGTTGGGCGTCCCCTTACACACCGAAACCGTCCTTAGCGGGGGTGACAGGCAGGAGCGACGTTCAGAAGGGGGGCACGTCCCAAGTTGTTCCGTAGACGCTCTGTTCCACTGGGCCGCGGGCATCGCGACGACCGCTCGGAGGAGCGGCCTAGCGGTTATCCATCACGGGCACCGGGTTAGGTCCTGACGGGAGCAGCCTTACCGTGACCCGTCGACGCTGGTGGGGCGACGGGGCCGAGGAGCGCTTGGGAGTTCCGTGTCCTCATTTTGGACGGCAATCCTGCTGGCCTAGCATGACGGGTGTCGTATAACACCCCCACCCCCCTCTTTCCACTGGAACTTGGTGGTGCCACGACTGCCGCTCACCAGCTTTCGGTCGCAGGATCGATCGCATCGGCCTCGAGCGTCGCCTTGCGATCGGGCGGGATCGCCTTCTTGGAGGAGGTGGGATAGTCGTAGCACACTACGACGGTCTTGCCTCGAGCCGTGAGCTGGCCCCGAGCGTTGGTAAAGCGATAGAGGAGAGTGAAGCTGGTGCGACCGACCGGACGAGCCGGGGCGACCTCTCCAAGCAGAATCTCTCCATACTGGACCGGCGCGAGGTAGCGGCAGGAGGCTTCGAGGATGATGATATCGAGAGTACGAGGGTCAGAGGAGGAGAGGAGAGGGAGGTAGTAGTCGCAGCGTAGGGTCTCCATGTATTCGAAGTAGGAGGCGTGGTTGAGATGATCGAGCACGTCGATGTTGTGGTAGGGTATCGGAAAGCGGCGTTGGACGCGCCAGTGGACCGGAGGCGGGGGGCTCTCAGGCGGCATCGGTCCGGTAGCGGAGATGGGCCATATATGGACGCTCGCGGTGCCCGAGGCAGTAGGC
>JBOGRR010000120.1:0-3141 GCA_050749765.1 Thermoplasmata archaeon
GCCAAATCCCCGGCCCCCGGCCGACGATCTGGCGGACGATGACGGCCCCAAAGATCAGAACGAATACGGCGAGTCCAACGGGGTTCGTGGGCAACCTCGCTCCCGCAGCACCCGTTCGGCTTTAGGCAGGGGCACCGGCCCATTCGACGCGAACGCTCTTGAGGGGGCGCTCCGCTCGACGATCATGGCCCGCACGAGGAGCGCGTCGGTCCCGTCGATCGTCGTGGCGCCCGGAGGGAGAGTGCTGAGCCTGTCGGTCGCTTGGTACACCGACGGGGCGCGCCGACGCGAGGAAGCGCGCCGCGGGCGGCGGTGCGTCGAATGCGGGTCGACCCTCCCGACCCGGCGCACCCCGTACTGCTCGCCCACCTGCCGATGGAAGTTCCACGGCCATTACTTCTGGGACGCGGCCCGGATCTACGTGAAGCGGCGGGACCGTTACACCTGCGCCGCCTGCCATCACCGCTTCCGCTCCAAGGAACTTGAGGTCGATCACATCCTCGAGATCGTGCGCGGCGGCGCCGCGCTCGAGTACTCCAACCTGCAGACGATGTGTCGCCCCTGCCACCGGGGGAAGACCGAGGCGTTCCGGCGGATGCGCGCCTCGGCTCGGTCGACGGCGGCATCCGGATCCGCGGGAGTTGGCGAGTGAGACGCTTGACCCTCGCCGCGATCCTCTCGCTGGCTGGGCTCGTGCTGGCGATCGGTCTGTACTCCATCGATCCACTCCCTGCCGGAGGAATTCCCTGGGAGGACCCCAGCGTCTATGGATCGCTCGCCCTGCTGGTGGTCGGACTGCTGTGCTTTCTCGTCGCGCTCCCCACGGGGCTCATCACGGTGCTCAACTGGAACTCCGACCGAGGCTCCGAGCGGCGCCCGTAGCGGGTCGCCGAAGGCCACGGAAGCGAACTCCGCCGATCGACGCGTACTTCGCCCCGGTTCCGACTCTCCCGGCGCGGGGCGTGGGTCCCCCGGGCGGCCCTCCGCTCGGATCGATCGCAGGGCGTTCGCTTGGGGCGGTCGGCCGCCGAGGGAGTACGGACTCCAGCGCTCGGGGCGATGGTCTCCCAGGTTGCGCTCCGATTCTTCGACCCGAGCGATCCGCGAGCGGGCGTCGGCAATTCGCGCTTAAGCCACCACCGCCCCGTTGCGCTGGGTGCGATGGGACTCGCGGGACCCATCCCCGGCGATCGTGCGAGAGGCCGAAGCACCGCATCGAGGATCGGTAGCCGTATCGGCCACGAGCGTTCTCCGTGGAGCAACCACCAGATCCGGAATCGATCGGCGTTCGATTCGAACGGGTCAGGGTCGGACGGTTCGCAGGGCAGTGGGCTCGGCCGGATTCGAACCGGCGGTCTTCGCTGTGTGAGAGCGACGTCGTAACCGCTGGACCACGAGCCCGCGCGAACGCCCGGACGGCTTGGGGGAGATAAGGGGTTTCAGGCGTAGGGACGGGAGCGGGGAGGCGGGCTCATCGCGGGCGCCAGGGTCTGCCTCCCGGACCGCAGGGACTTCAACCTGCAGGACTCACCGTTCTCGCAAGGGTCGGAGGAGAGATCGACTTTGGAACCGACCTCTCCCGCCGCGACGCAGAAACCCTCCACCTTCAAACCTAGCAGGGCGGTCCTCCGCTACGCCAAGTTCCTGCTGGTCGGGGTGACCGGATTCGTGGTCAATCTGATCGTCTTCACGCTCGTGCTCGACGCGCTGCTGCCGGGTCCCTCCTCCGGGTTCTTCGCGAGCGTGGCACGTTTTCTCACGGAGACCTCGGGCAATCCGACGGACAACCTGATCGCGAGCGCGTTCGCGTTCGTCGTCGCGACGCTCTGGAACTTCCTCTGGAATAACGCCTGGACGTTCCGCGCACAGGTCGGTCACCGCCACCCGCTCCACCGACGCGTGCCGTTGTACTACCTCGTCGCCCTGGGCGCCCTCGGCCTGAACGAGGCGGTGCTCTTCCTGCTCAGCGGGTCCCTGCCGCCGCTCTATGGGCAAGGACTCGGGATCCTCGCCGGCAGCATCGTGGGCTACTTCGGCAACGCGCGCTACACGTTCGCCGAGACCGACGAGGAGACCGCGGACGGAGCCGACCAGCGACCTCGTTCGATCCGGCCCTAAGCGCCGAGCGCCAGGAACACCGGGACGACGAGGCTCGCGGCGATCGTGAGAATGAGCCCGCTCGCGAGGGCGAGCGTCGCCGCATCGGGGTCTCCGTAGCGCACGACGAAGTAGAGGGTCGTGTCCATCGAGGTCGCTCCGCCCATCGCCGTCAGTCCTTCGCCCGAGATCCGGGGGCCGATCGTCGGCGCGAGGAGCATCGTGAGATTCTCGCGGAGGAAGTTCGCGAGGAAGGCGATGAGCCCCAGCGAGGCCCCGAGGCTCGCGGTCACGAGCGGGCCGTCGAGCGAGTACCAGCCGAAGGCGAAGGTGAGTGCAAGCGAGGACGAGAGAGCCAGCCCGGTGAGGGCCGAGTAGATCGCGCCGGCCGCGAGCGCGCCGAGGCTCGCGGCGACGATGGGGGCCCAGACCCGCCGGAGCACCGAGCCGATCAGGTGGAGCCCGAGCCCGACGAGGAAGAGGAGCACGTAGAGCGCGTACTCGATCGTGGCCGTGGCCGGGATCGCGATCGCGAGCCCGACGCCGTAGCCGAAGAAGAGCGCCGCGACGAGGGCGACGGAGAATCCGATGGACTCGCGGGGCGGAGGAGGGGCCGCTCGGGTACGCGCCGTCGCCGGACGGGGCAGGGCAAGGGCGATCGCTACAGTGAACGCGAGGATGAGGGCGACCAGCAAAAGGCTCAGAAGGACCGCGGGCCCCACGTCGCCGATCGGAACGTCGGTGAGCGAGGCGCCGAGTAGGAACAGGAGCACGAGGATAGCTCCCTGCGTCCCCCGCCCCACCCATCGCGGGTTCGGCCGAGCGACGAGGCCCAGGGCGACGCCGAGCCCGAGCGCCACGTAGAGGAACGGATCAATGTCCACGGCCGGTCACTTCGACCACCGCGCGAGCGCGGGAGCGTGGCCCCGGGCACCGCGGGCGAGACGAACGGTCTCCTCCCGTTGCGGACCGTAACTGACGATCTCGACGGGGACCCCGGTCTCGCGGGCGATGAACGATAGGAAGTCACGGAGCGGCTGGGGA
>JBOGRR010000121.1:0-3007 GCA_050749765.1 Thermoplasmata archaeon
GAGCTCGAGGGTCTCGAGCGGGAGTCCGAGAGGGACTCGGCCGAGCTCGAAGCCCGCATCGCGCGCCTCGGTGAGATCTCTCCCCAGCTCGCGCAAAGCGTTCCCACGCCCGAGGAGATCGGAGCGCTCACGCGTCGGTGGGAGGCCCTCGAGGTCGAGCGGAGCGAGCTCGACGCCGCGCGCACCCAACTCGGTGCCGAGCGGGAAGCGCTCGAGTCGCGCGTGCGCATGCGCACCGAGGCTCGCGCCGAGCACGGGGCCGCCGAACGCCGGTGCGAGGAGTACGCGCAAGCCCTCCAACGGAGCAACGCCGAGGTCGAGAGCGCGCGCGCCGCCGTCGACGTCGCGCGGCGGGAGGGTCCGACGAAAGAACCTCCCGCCCCCACGCCGCGCTCCCTCCCCGAGATCGAGGAGTCCCTTCGAACGGCTCAGGAGAAGGAACGCGGCGCCGAGGCCGAGGTCGTCCAAGCTCGAACCGAATCCGAGGAGTGGGCGAAGCTCCTCACCGCGGGGGTCTGCCCACGGTGTCGACAGCGCGTGCGTCCGGAGGATTTCGAACCCCACCGCGCGGAGTCGACGGAGCGACTCCTCGCACGGACGACGTACCGGGACGAGGCCCACGCCGAGGTGACCGCTCTCGATGAGGAGCGCCGATCGCGAGAGCGCTACGAGCGCGTTCGCGACCGCTGGCTCGACGCGGAGCGGTCGCGAGGGGTCGCCCTAGAGGCGCTCCGCAGCGGCGAAGCGCGGCGCGCGGCGGTCCTCGGATCGTGCGAGACCGCGCGGGAGCTCGAGCATCAGACCCGCGCCCGGGCCGAGGCGCTCGACGAGGTCGTCGCGCAGGAGGCCGACTGGAAACGTCGCTCCGGTGAACTGACGGCGCGCCACGAGCGCCTCGCAGAGGACCTCCGCTCGGCCCGAGAGCGGCGGGACGGCGCGCTTCGGGCCAGAGAGCTGCAGCGCTCGCTCGTCGAGGAATCTGAGCGATTGCGCGCTGAGGTCGAGGCGCGCGACGTGCGTCGCGCCGAGCGAGGGGTGGCGATCGAACGGCTCCGACGCGCCTGCGAGGTGCTCCCGGAGCTCGAACGCGCGGCCGTCGCTGCGCTCGAAGCAGAGAGCACGGCGCGGCAGGAGGTCGTTCGACTTCGCCTTGAGGAGGTCCGACGGCAGGGCGACGCGCAGGCGCTCCGGATCCGCCGGGCGCTCGCCGAGGAGGGCGTCGCGGAACGTGTGGTGCTCGTCGGCGAGGCGAAGGTCCTCGATGCGAAGGCGGAGTGGCTGGCGCGTCCGTTCCGCGAGGCGCTCCTCACAATGGAGGGTCGGATCCTCGCGAGCGCCCAGGCGAGCTTCCAGCGGGACTTCGCCCGTTTCTTCCGGACGCTGCTCGACGACCCGCGCATCGAGGCCCGGATCGGTGAGTCGTTCACTCCGAGCGTACTGCTCGGAGGCGAGTGGACCCCACCGGACGCGCTCAGCGGAGGAGAGCGCACCTGCCTGGCCCTCGCCTTCCGGCTCGCCCTCGGGCGCGTCGTCCGGACCATGGGCGATCTTCACCTCGATACGCTCATCCTGGACGAGCCGACCGACGGGTTCTCCCCGGAGCAGATCGTCCGGATGGGCGAGCTGCTCGAGACGCTGCCCCTTCCGCAGGTGATCCTCGTCTCCCACGAGGCCGAGCTCGAAGCCGTCGCCGACCGCGTGATCGAGGCCCGCAAGACGGAAGGGATCTCCCAGCTCGACTCGTCGCCGCCGACGCCGGGGCCGTCGGGCTCGGCGAAGGCGCCCGAGATCGAGGGACCGCCGCCCCGGCGGCGCCCACCTCGCCCGCGCCCGGCCAAGCTACCGGTCCGCTGAGCGGCGGGCGGCAAGATGCTCCTCGAACGTCGCCGCGTCCCACGGCGGCGTCGCCGCCAGCGCGAGGTTTTCCGATAGATGCGCGGGGTCCTTCGCCCCGACGAGCGCGCACAGTGCCCCCGGCGCCGACCGGGCGAACTGGATCGCCGAAGCCGAACGGCCGAGCGCTCCGTAGTGCGGACCGGTGCGGGCAAGTTCCCCCTGCAACAGCGGCACGCTCGTGAAGCACCCGAGGCCGAGCTTGCCGGCGGCCACGAACGTCGTGAACGGGTGCCCGTCGATGCTCTGGTTCGCGTGGAGGGCGGCCTCCGGCATCGCGATGTTGAACGGGAACTGGATGAAACGGAAGCCGTGCTCCGCCCCTCCGACCGATTCCGCGAGCCGAACGGCGGACGCGAGGTCGAGATGTGCCTCCTCCTCCCGATCGCCGCGCAGAGCCTCCCACGTCGCGATCCCGTAGGACCGGAGCTCGCCGCGACTGCGCATCCCTTCGAACGTCTCGAAGGCGAGCCGAAGGCGATGGTCGAATTCGCGGGCGCCGACGGCGACCCGCTGCGCCTCGAACGCGTTGTGAAGGTAGACCAGATCGATCGTCTCGATCCCCAGGTTCTCCCGCGATCGCGCGACCTGGTCGCACAGGTAGCTCGGGCTCATCGCGTGAGCGCCGTCGGCGATGTCGGTCGGATCGAGGATCCCGGGGCCGATCAACTGGGAGCGGATCCACTCCTGGGGAGTTTCGGGCGACTCCCCATCGGGGGCGAGGTAGCCGACCTTCGTCGCGACGAAGACCTCGGAGCGCTCCAGTCGACCCGCGGCGATCAACGCCGCGAGCGCTCGCCCCACGCTCCGTTCGGCGCGCTGGAGACGATAATTGATCGCCGTGTCGATCGCGTTCATTCGTCCGGACTCGAGCACGAGCTTCGCCGCGAGCTCGACCGAGCGATCGGTCGCCAGATCCGGCCGGCCAAGGTAAGTGCCGAGTATGAGCTCACGATTGTGGTCGGACAGATGGTAGCGGGGGGCCTGGGCCCATCACCGCGTTGAGCACGGTGTCCCGGAACGACTCGCCCCGCTTCCGACACGTTCGATAGACCGTCAGGAGCCGCTCGAGCACCCGGGCGCCCGCCCACGTCCGTCGACCTCCACTTACTTT
>JBOGRR010000122.1:0-2981 GCA_050749765.1 Thermoplasmata archaeon
ACGCTCCACTAGAGCTCTACGCGATCGCGCGTCTCGTGCGCCCCCGTGCCGTCGTGGAGGTCGGAGTCTCCTCGGGCGTATCCTCCGCGTACCTGCTCGCGGCGCTTCACAAGAATCGACGAGGAACGCTCCATTCCGTCGACCTTCCTCAGGTCGACCGACGGCCTGTCGCGTCTCGCCGGTCCTCCCGCCCGTCGTGGAGCCTTCCCGAAGGTACATCGAGCGGGTGGGCGATCCCGACCCGCCTCCGGAACCGGTGGGACCTGCGGCTGGGAGACAAGCGCGCCCTTCTCCCCGTCCTCGGCCGCGAGCTCACGGGCGTCGGGCTCTTCGTCTACGACGTCCCGCACGACGACGAGCGAGCGTTCGAGGAGTTTTCGGCGCTAGATCCTGCGCTCGCGCCAGGGGCGGTCGTGATCGTCGACCATGGTCCCGGGGGAGGGGAATGCCCGGTGCTGCGCCGATGGGCCCGACGGCGGGGCGCCGCGACGAAAGGTCGCGCGGGACTCGGTCTCTACGGGTTCGGTCGGACCCCGCCATCCCCGAAGCGTAGTAGCTGATCGAACCGGCACCCGGACCGATCCCGTCACGACCGGTGGGCGGGCTCAGAGGACGTGACGGTCGAAGTCCATCGGGGGGAGCTCGAGGCCCATGGACTCGACGAGCGGGCTGATCTCCTGGATGTAGCGCGCACGGGCCTCCTCGTTCGTCCATCGCTTGAGGCCGTAGTCGATCGCCCGCCGGCTGGTCGCGGAATTGGAGTGGCCGAACATATCGAGGGCGCGAGGGTACCACTTGTTCACGGCCGCCTGCGCCTCCTCCTTCGACCCTGCGTACTTCGCGCCGTCGCGCGCCATGCGCCGCAGCACGTTCAGGCCGAAATTGAGGTGGAGCTGCTCCTCGCTGAGCATGAGCGGCATCGCGCGGGCGAGCGGTCCGTACGAACACTCCTGAAACGCGCGCAGCTGGTAGACGCCGACCCGGTCGACGAAGCACGTGAACGCGCCGACGTCGCTCCACTGGTCGAACTTCATGTTGAAGGCGTCGAGCTTGTGGTGGCCTTCGGGTTTGGTGAGGAGGTCGTCGATCATCCCCTGTCCCTCGTCCCCGAAGTCACGCAGGATGCGACACGCTTGTAGGCCATGGCGGGCCTCATCGGCGACGATCCGCGCTTCGATCCATCGGTCTTCGAGCGTCGGTGCGTGGTCGAGCCACGGCCGGTGCTGCTGGATCGAGGCGAACTCGGTGTCGGCCTGAACGACCATGAGCTTCACGATCAGCTCGCGCATGTCGCGCGGGACCTCTTCGGCGGTCTCGTACTTGCGCACGCCGGCGGAGCTCCCCCAGAGGATCTCGCGGACCGGCTCGACCGTCCCCCCCTCGCGCAGCGTCTTCTGAACGGCCGCGGTAGGCGCCCCCTCCGACGAGGGGTTCGGGTTGGATAGATCGGGCATGGCAAGCCTCGGTGCCGGTTCTAAGCGCTTAGCGGCCCTTAAAGTTCGCCGCTCGCTTTTCGAGGAACGCGGCGATCCCTTCCTTCGCGTCCTCGGTGATGAAGAGCCGGTTCTGCAGCTCCCGCTCGAGCGCGAGGCCAGCGGTGAGCGGCATCTCGATCCCCTCGACGACGGAGCGCTTGATGAGGCTTACCGCGCGGCTCGGACCGTGGGCGAGCTTCGCGGCGAACGCCTGGACGTCCTTGGCAAACGTTTCCTTGGGGTAGACGTAGTTCACGAGCCCGATTGCGAGAGCCTCGTCTGGCGTGAGCAGGCGTCCGGTGATCATGAGGTCGATCGCGCGAGAGGTCCCGACCAGTCGCGGGAGGCGCTGGGTCCCCCCGGTCCCGGGAAGAACTCCGAGCGTGACCTCGGGGAGGCCCAACTTTCCGGAGTCCTTCGCCATGATGCGGAGATCGCAGGCGAGGGCGATCTCGAGGCCGCCGCCGACGGTGTGGCCGGGGAGCGCCGCGATCACGACCTTCGGGGTCTGTGCGAACTTGTTGAGCGTCTCCTGGCAGTGGAGGCAGAACATCGCCTTGTAGTCCGGCTGGGACGTCCGGAGCATCTCGATGTCGGCGCCCGCGCTGAAGAACCCGGGGAGGCCGCTCGTTAGGACGAGGACCTTCGCGGCGTCGTTGAACCGGAGCTCCTCGATCGCGATATCGAGCTCATTCATCATGTCGAGGTCGTAGGTATTCGCCTTCGGTTTCGCGATCTCGATGTAGCCGACGCCGTCGTCGATCCGCGTGCGCACGTATTTTCCTTGCATGGTCGCTGCCCCGGGGGTCCGGGGACACGAAACCCGAAGGCCCTTAACGGCGATGGGCCCCGGTCGGGCTCCGATGCCGCTCCTCGACCCGCCCGTCGGGGCTCCCGACGAGGACGAGGTCGGCCATCGCGGGGAAGATCCCCGTCTCGACGACCCCGGCGTGGGCTCGCAGGCCTTGGTCGGTCGCAGCGGGGTCTTCGAGCGGGGCGGGCGGGCGCAGATCCAGGATCTCGTTGCCGTTGTCCGTGACGAACGGCCGACCGTCGTCGGTCCGTCGGACCTCGACCGAGAACCCTTCGTGCTCGAACGACCGCACGAGGACCGCCTGGGCGAACGGCACGACTTCGACGGGGATCGCGTGGATCGAACCGAGCCGGGCGACCAGTTTCCCGGTATCGACCATGATCACGAGGCGATCCGAGAGCCGCGCGAGGAACTTCTCTCGGAAGAGCGCCCCGCCGGCGCCCTTAGTGAGGTCGAGCTCCGCACTGACCTCGTCCGCGCCATCGAGCATCACGTCGAAGCGATCGTCGGCGCGCAGCGATCGCACGGCGAGCCCGAGCTCACGCCCGAGATCCTCCGTGGCGTGGGAGCTCGCGACGAGATGGAATCCTTCCGCACCGGGGAACCGTTCGGCGAACGCCCGCACCATTCGCTCCGCCGTCGAACCGCTCCCGAGGGCGATGCGCCGCTCGACCCTGATCGATGCGATCGCC
>JBOGRR010000123.1:0-2962 GCA_050749765.1 Thermoplasmata archaeon
CCCCCGACTCGATCTTCACGTACTCGTTCGCCTGATGGGAGAGCTCCTCCTCCCCGGCGCCATAGATCGCCACGCGCGGATTGACGAGGGAGTAATGGACCGCCTCCGACGCGTGGACCAAGACGGTCGCCTCCGCCCCCGAGATCTCCTGCAGGAGCTTGATGTGCGGAGAGTTGTTGTCGACCTGGACCGACGGCATCGTCATCAGCTTGCGCAGGGTGAACGGGGTCTTGATGCGTCGCAGGTGCTCTTCGATCTCGTGGTAGAGCTGATCGGGAGAGTACGGGGGCGGGAATCGGATGTCGACCTCCGCCGTACACCGGTTCGGCACGACGTTCAGCCGCGCCCCGCCGTGGAACGTTCCGAGATTCATCGTCACGGCGCCGAGCTCGGGGTGGGCGATCCGACCCTTGAACGACTCGAGTCCACGCACGATGCGCATCATCTTCGAGATCGCATTGTCGCCGAGGTGAGGCATCGCGCCGTGCGCCGCCTTGCCTCGCGTCTCGATCGCGAGGTCCAAAACCCCCTTCTCGGCGTAGGCGACCCGCAAACCGGTGGGTTCGCCGACCACGATCGCCTTCGCGCGTCGTAGCGGAAGGGTCTTGGAGAGCGTGGCCGCGCCCTGCATCGCCATCTCCTCATCCGTGGTGAACGCGAGCACGACGGGGATCTTGCGCGCGGTGAGGTCGGCCGCGGCTTGCATCATCGCGACGACGGTACCTTTCATGTCGGCGGCGCCGCGGCCGTACAGGCGTCCGCTCGCGATCTGGCTCTGCGAGAAGCTCCAGTAGTCCCCGATCGGGGGGGTGTCGAGGTGCCCGGAGAGCACGATGCCGCTCTGCCCGAACTCGGCGAGGAGCGCCGGGGATTGGGAGTCGCCGAAGAGGGTGTTGCGCATGTGGATCTGGTCCGTGAACGACTGAACGTAGTCGAGGATCTCCTGTTTGTCGGAAAGCGGGTCGCTCGGGATCTTGACGAGCTCCGCGAGCATATCGATCATCTGTCGTTTCATGACTAGAAACCTCCCGGCCGCTCCGCGCGGGCGTAGAGCGGTGGGACCATCACGGCGTCTCGGTCAAGGCTCACGGTGCCTTAATCGTTAGGGACGGCGAGGTAAGCAAGTTCCGAACGGCTCGGGGCCCGGAACGGCCCGGCGGCGCGGTGTCCCGGTGCCCCCACGGGTCGGGACCCGGCTCCCGTCAAGGAGAAACCCTCGCAAGGCTGCAGAGGACCGAGGCGACCGACCCGTGAGCGATCCTTCCCCACGCGCGCCGGAACTCGCGGTGATCGTCGCCGCGTATCGGCGACGCGAGTACGTGCGGGGAGCCCTCGACTCCGTCCTCGCCCAAACCTTACCCGCCGGATCGCTGGAGGTCCTCGTACAGACCGATTTCGAAGATGTCGAACTCGATCGGCATTGCGCCGAAGTCGGGGCCGCGCACCGAGTGGACGCCGAACCGGTCATTGGGCGATTCCTGCTCCACGCGATCGACGCGACCCACGCACCGCTGATCGCGATCGTCGACGACGACGACCTCGTCGAGCCGGAACGCTTCGCTCGAGCGCTCGATCGTTTTCATCGAACTCCGGCGACGACCTTGTATCGTAACCGAGTGAGCGTGATCGATCCGGTGGGGCGACCGGTCCCGGTCGATCGGTACAGTCGACTGGAGCGAGCGGCGGGCTACGATCGCACCGGACCGATCGAGATCGGGCCGGGCGATCGCGCTCCCGGGCTCGCGCGCCTGCGCGCGAGCCAGGGGGAGTTCTTCAACATCAGCTCGATGGTCTTCCGACGCGAGATCTTCACCCCGCTCGTTCGCCCGGAGGTCGAGCGGGCGATCTGCCAGGATCTGTTCACGTTCGTCGCGGCCGCGACGATGCCCGGCTCGATGTACTTTGACGACGCCCGCCTCACGCGCTATCGGCACCACCCGACCAGCGCGAGCCGGTTGAAGACCTGGCGCCGGTTGCACTGGCAAGACCACCTTCGATTCGCAGCGTTCGCTCGGGTCCACGGTCCGCCCGCGCTCGCGGACTGGCTCGACGAGCGGGCCCGGATGCTCGGGTGCGTCGCTGAGGCGGGAGAGCTGCTCGACCCGATCCGCTCGGGAGCCGCCCCACGCGAAACCCTCGGGGCGGTGCGCAGATATCTCGGTCGCCGGATCCGCGAGCCGGTGCTCCAACCCCCGACCCTCGTCCGCTGGGGGTCGGGCGCAGCGGCGACGGCCTACGCCCTGGCCCCCGGGCTCTCGCGCCGATTCCTCGCACGGGTCGGGACCCGGCTCGATCTGCCCTAGAGGACGACTCCCCGGCAAGGCTGATAGTCCGGTACCTCGGTAGTCGGAGTGGCGACCCATGACCTCGAGCTCCGCATCGGCCCCTCGCGCCCCCTCGGGCCCGTTTCTCTCCGTCGTGATCTTGGCCTGGGATCGCCGAGAGTTCCTGCGACCGGCCGTCGAGTCGGTCCTTGCGTCGGACCCGCCGGGCGCCGACTTCGAAGTCATCGTCATCAAGAACTTCGCCGACCCCGACCTCGACGCCGAGCTCGATCGGTGCCGGGTGCGCCGCGAGATTGGGCGGGACGCGAGCGTCGGCGCGAGCGTGGCGCGGGCGCTCGAGGCGGCGACCGGGGAGGTCGTCTGCTTCCTCGATGACGACGACGAGTTCGAGCCCGCAAAACTCGCGCGGATCGCCGCGCTATTTCGGGCTGATCCTACGCTCGTCCTCGTGCGCAACGGGTATCGGCCGATCGACGCGGAAGGTCGATCGCTCGCCCACTGGCCGATCTGTGACTGGCCCGCCGTCGCACCGGCCCGCGCGATCACGCTGCGCACCGCGCGGGAGAAGCGCCAGAGCCGGGTCCTCCCGATGTACAATCTCAGCACGCTGAGCGTGCGGCGGGCGGCCCTGCTCCCCTTCGCGTCGACGATGCGCGAGATCGCGGCGGGCACTGACT
>JBOGRR010000124.1:0-2927 GCA_050749765.1 Thermoplasmata archaeon
GCCCCCCACTTCAACGGGGGACTCCATCGGAAACCGGGACGTCGAGGAAGCCCCGAGAACTCAGGGGATCACGTCAGACGGTACATTGCCAACTACTGGACTCGGCCGCCTAGGCGAGCGGCCAGAGGGCGAACGCCTTCGCGCCGTCGATCCGCTCGGTGTGGAAGTAGCCGTTCGTCTCGTCAAAGTGGATCCCGAGCGCATCGCGGTAGAGGGCGAGCGATGCGGCCTCGTCTCGAACGATCGGCCCGAATCCCGCGATGAAATCGATCGACCGACGCGGGGGCGAATGGGCTCGGGGTGCGGTAGGTTTCGGCATGGCGCACTCGCAGCCCCTGCCCGCCGATAAAAGCCGAGACCGGAGAGGTCGCGGAACGCTCAGCGGGGCGGGGCGCGGCGCGTCGGATAGCGCTCGACGGCCCCTTCGAGTCGACGGACCCAGTTCGGCACTTCGAGGAGCGACGTGATCTCGGGGGGATCGAGGTTGAACCCGGTGCCGTACCGGTGGAGCCACACCGATCCGAGCCCAGCCGCCCGAGCGGCCTCGGCGTCGGTGTGCGCGAGGTTGCCGACGTAGAACGACTCGCCCGCCTCGACGTGGGCCCGCGCGAGAGCACGTCGAAAGATCTCGGGGTCCGGCTTGCGCACCCCTTCGGTACCGGAACTCGTGACGGTCGTGAAGAAGTCGATGACCCCGGTCCGGTCGAGCAGGCGGCGTACGCTCGCCTCCGAGCTCGAGTTCGAGATCACGCCGAGCTCGCGGTGGTCCGCCCGGAGCTCGTCCAAGCAGCGGCGCACGTCGGAGAAGAGTCGGGCGGGCGGTTCCCCCCTTCGAACGTCGGCGACGAACCGTTCGGCGGTCGCCGTGCTGACCTCGTGAGAGGAGGCGGCGGTGAGGGTCCTTCGCCAGAACTCGACGAGATCAACCGGGGTCGGCGCGCGATCGACCTCGGTCTCCGTCTCGAGGTAGGCGTGGGCGAGTGCGTCGGGGTCGAGGTCGAGGAAGTGTCGTCGGGCGACGTCGGTCCACGCGAGATAGTCGCGCTCGTCGATCAGCGTGCCACCGAGATCGAAGAACACCGCTCGGATCTGTAGGGCCGTCGGGACCACCGACCCCACGAGGGCGCAGGGTAGATAGCCCTAGAGATGCCGCCGAGGGTCCCTCCCGCACGGACCGACGGCTCACGGCGCAGGGGCGAACTCGGGGGTCGGCCCCCTCCCCGCCGCGTCGCGGACCCACCGTGCGACGGGACGGACGATCCGCAGGCGTCGGCCGGTGGTCCTCTGAAGATAGCCGAGCTCGAGGAGACGCGCGAGGATCGCGGCCCCGAGAGCGCCGCCGATGTGCAGACGACGTTCGGTCCAATCGAGGCAGCCGGGAGCGAGCTTGCGACGCGCGTCGCGGCAGGCTCTCAGGTCGACGCCCCGACGAGCGAGCTGGAGCTCGCCCACGCGGGTCAGGACGAAGTCGTGCGCGCCGCGAAGCACCCACCCCGAGCGCTCCATCGCCGCGACGAGCTCGGCCCGCGATCCCGGCCAGATGGTCGTAACACGAGCGGGCGTCGCGGAGCGCACGTCCCCGGCTCGCCGGCCGCGCGATCTTCCTTGGGTCTAGCAGTTACCGTGGATCCGCTCCGCCCGCCGCCTCCCCCAAGCGGTCGAGCAGGTGCGCAACGGAATTCAGATCGACCGAATAGATCCGGTGCCGGCCGCACGGGACGACGCGCACGCGGCGCGCCGCCCGCAGCCGATGCAGCTGGATCGACGTCGCGCTGGCTCGCAGTCCGAGCGAGAGCGAGATCTCCGTGACCGTCGCCGGCCCGGCGCGCAGCATCTCGAGGATCGCGACGCGCCGAGGGTCCGCGACCAGGCGGGCGAGTCCGGCGATCGACTCGGCCGTAGAGGAGACCGAAGGATACCAGCGCTGGGTCCGGATGCGCGACATATTCCGCTTTCTGAAAATATTGAGGTGGGTTAATAGCTCGCCGTCGCTCCGAGCCCGATGGACTCCGCCGCTCGGGAACGGTGAACGAGTGGCGGCCCCTGGAGCTCCCGACGCCGTTCCTCGGTTCGCGGGGGCCGACGTCCTCCTCCTCAGTTCGCTCGCCGTCCTGTGGGGGCTCGCCTATGTGTACATCCGTCAGGGGATCGTCGCCGGCGCCTCTCCCCTCGCGTTCAGGGGGAGCCGGTACGCACTCTCGGCGATCGTCTTCCTCACCCTCGCGGCGGCGCGGCGTGAGCCGTGGCCCGACCGGCGATCGCTCGGCATCTCGGCGATCGTCGGCGGGATCCTGGTCCTCGGGCTCTACGGCGGCTTGCTCTACTGGGGCGAGCAGAGCACGACCGGCGGCTACGCCTCGGTCCTCGCCGCGACCGCCCCGATCCTCACGGTCGTCCTCGCCTTCGGGATCCTCCCCTCGGAGCGCCTCGGCTCGCGTGCGATCGCGGGCGTCGTGCTCGCGTTCGTCGGGGTCCTCGTCGCACCGACCCTCGCCGGCGGGGCGGTCGGGACGTGGCCCGGTCCGGAGTTCGTTCTCGCCGCCCTCGTCTCGGTCGCCGTGGGCACGGTCCTGCTGAGGCGCTTCGGCACCGGGCGCCAAGGGCTCCGGCCCCAGTTTGGAGGTTTGAGCCGATTCACCTCGGAGAGTCGTTGGGGGTAACTTATTTAATTGAGCATGGCGACTATATTCTATAGGAAACTGTAACGACATGTTCATTAGGTTGGGGGCATTACCCAGCCTGTGCAGTTCCGCTTCCGTCGACGGGGGGGCCACACGTACGTCTACTTGATCCAGAAGGCCCGTCGAGATGGCAAGGTCGCTAATGTCGCCGAGATGTACCTCGGCACCTAGGAGGAGGTGGCCCGCCGACTGACCGATCCCGAGGTGGGTACCGCCGGGCTCGAGTTCCTTCCCTATCCCTTCGGC
>JBOGRR010000125.1:0-2900 GCA_050749765.1 Thermoplasmata archaeon
GATCCACCCCCGAACGAACTCCATGGTCCGGGGGTCGGAGGGGTACCCGCTACCCAATTCCGCCGTCAGGCGCTCCGCGAGCGAACCGACCTCGCGGTCGCGCTCGACCTTGGCGACGATCGACGCGGCACCGACCACGGGATCGTCCCGATCCATGTGGTGCCGCGCGCGTACGGGGGCCGGATGACCGGACCCCGAGCGGACCCGCCGCCCGAAGCGCGTCGCATCGACATCGCAGGCGTCGGCCCGGGTCTCGTGCGGGGCCACGGCCCGTACGATCTCGGCGAACGCATCGGCCTCGAGCGAGTTGAGGCCGTGCGAGGCGACGGCCGGGTCGATGCGGTCCGGCCAGAGGTGGATCGAGCGCGCTTCGCCGAGCGAGGCGAGCGCGGCGTAGAGCGATCGGCGCCGTCCCGGCGACAGGAGCTTCGAGTCCCGAACGCCGAGGGTCCTCAGTGCGCGCACCCGCGTCGAGTCGACGACGAACCCTCCGACGACCAGCGGCCCCAAGATCGAGCCCCTGCCCGCCTCGTCCAAGCCCAAGATCCGACGCGCCACCGGCCCTCTCCACGGCAGAGGAGCCGTGCAGGATAACCCTCACGCGTCGTGGGAACGAGAACCGTGCCTGGCCCCCGCTCCGCGGCGCTCCGGTGCGGCGAGGGTCTTCGGCCCGCCCTCCCCCTCAGCTCGGGCGCTACCGCCAAGCGATAAGTCGCACCGTGGGGTGACCGAGCGATGACCTTTCAGGGGCTGATCGTCCCGGTCCCGACGCTCTTTGACGAGCGGGGCGAGGTCGATCCTGAGCGCACGGCCGAGTTCACCCAGGGTCTCCGAGCGGCCGGCGCGGATCGCATCTTCGCACTCGGGTCCCTCGGAGAGTTCCCATCGGTGACTCGCGAGGAGCGGGCGACGGTGATCGCCGCGGTCGTCGCAGCGTCGCCCAAGGCGAAGGACGTTTGGGCCGGCACCGGGGCCCCGTCGACCCGAGAGGCGGTGAGCCTGTCCCAGGCGGCGGAAGGCTCGGGAGCAACGGCGCTCGTCGTGGTGCCTCCGTACTATCTCCACCCCGCGCTCGGCGCGATCGACCGATACTACCGGGATATTCGAGCGGCCGTCTCGATCCCCGTCTACGCCTACAACATCCCGTCGCTGGTCGGCTATGCGCTGCCGCCGTCCCTGGTCCACCGCCTCGGCACCGAACGGATCTTGGCGGGGGTCAAGGATACGTCGGAGTCGCTCGCGAGCCTCGAGGCGTTCCTCGAAGGCGCTCCGCCCGGTTTCGAGGTCCTCCCCGGAGACGACCACCTCGCCGCGCCGGCGATCGCGCGCGGTGCATCGGGGGCGATCATGGGCCTCGCCAATCTCTTCCCGAAGCTCGCCCAGAACCTCATTCGCGCCGCGCGGTCGAATGCGGGCTCGGAGGTCACCCGCCTGCAGAACCTCATCGAGACGCTCCAGTTCGTCGTCGCGGGTGCGCCGTTCCCGTCCGCGGGCAAGTTCCTTGCGGCCCGGATCCGGGGGGTGCGCGTCGGGTATCGAAGCCCGTACGATGCGCTGACGCCCGACGAGGAGGCCCATCTCCTGAGCCGATGGACTCCGGTCGAGTCGCGATTCGCGGAGTTCCGCTAGGGGAGGGCCTCGATGCGCGCGCTCGTGGTCCATCCTCCCCGGCCCGGGGGGGAGGTCATCGACGTTCCCCGGCCGGACCTCGGACCGGGCGACGTACGGGTCGGCATCATCGAGTGCGGGGTCTGTGGCACGGACCACGATATCGTCGCGGGGAAGTACGGTCGCCCGCCGAAAGGATCGACCCAGCTGATCCTCGGGCACGAGAACCTCGGCTCCGTTCTTGAAGTTGGCTCCGGGGTGAGCGGGTTCCAGCCGGGCGATCTGGTCGTCGCGACCGTGCGGCGCGGCTGCGGACAGTGCCGATTCTGCGCGGTGAACCGCTCCGATTGTTGCGCGACCGGGCTCTACACGGAGCGTGGGATCATCGGCCGGGACGGCTACATCGCCGACGAGTATGTCGAGCGGCCGGAGTATCTGGTCCCGGTGCCGACCGCCCTACGACCGATCGCGGTCCTCATGGAACCGCTCAGCGTCGTGGAGAAGGCGATCGAGACCGGAGCGAAGGTGCTCGATCGACGAGAGCCGACCCCGGGACACGCCCCCGCCGCCCCCCCTAACGCACTCGTGACGGGGACCGGCGCGATCGGCACGCTCGCGAGCCTGGCGCTCGCGGTCCGGGGATTCGAGGTCACGGCGATCGACCGGCATGGCGAGGCGACCCCCGCCGCTCGACTGCTCGCTCGCGCGGGGGTTCGCCACGTCGATACTTCCGCGGGCCTCGGCGCATTGGGCGACGCCCGATTCGAGCTGGTGATCGAGGCCTCCGGGGCGATCTCCATCGACTTCCAGCTCGCGGACCTGCTGCTCCCGAACGGCGTCCTCGTGCTCACGGGGATCCCGGACGCGAGCGCTCCGCCGATCTCGGTCGCCGCCGGACCCCTCCTCCGACGGATGGTGCTCGCGAACCAGGCGATGGTGGGCTCGGTGAATGCGAACCGGACCCACTTTGAGACGGGACGGGGCGATCTGCTCGCCTTCGAGGCACGATGGCCGGGCCTCGCCTCGGAGCTCATCAGCGCGCGACACCCGCTCGCGGAGGCACCGAAGGTCCTCGCCGAGCACGTCGGGGGCGCGGTGAAGATCGTCCTCGAGGTCGGCGGCTCGCACCTTACGTAGGCGACCGGCGGTCCGCGTGCTGTGTTGTACGAATTCCGTGGGTCGGGGTTCCTCTCCAACGGTAGGGCCAACTACCCGAACCGTCGCAGGTCGGGGCGATGTCCGCGCGCTGGGGCACGCCCTACCGAGACCACCGGGACTGGCCGACCTACAAC
>JBOGRR010000126.1:0-2881 GCA_050749765.1 Thermoplasmata archaeon
ACTTCGGGGTCAGCAGTTCATCAAAGACGGACCGGGATACCTCTCGACTCACGCATCGTAACCAAGCTCGGACAAGGCTGGATTACTGTCCGCACGCTTCAGACGAGTGACCTGTTACCCCCAAGGCGCACCATGAAGTGCCTGGGTGTATATGCCCCCGGGAGGGACCATGGTCGACGAGACATCCGAGATGGGCAAGGGGTTGGTAGAAGGTCTGATCGAGGCGCTGTCGGACAAGCATAGCCAGGTCGACGTGCACCTGCAGGGGCTCACGATGTCGATGGGAGATAGCCGCATCGCGATGCACCTGTCGGGGACGGTGACGATGTCGGTGCACATGCGAGAGCTGACGACGGAAGAGAAGTCCGCTCACGCGTCGGCCAACATCGCCAAGATCCAGAGCCTACGGACCTAGAGCAGCTTCCGCAGCTTCCATAGGCCGGCGGGACTGAGGTGAACGTGCCCCGTCAGTGGGCTCACGCCACGCCCGACTCGGATCACATCCTGGGACCCCTCCTGGAAGGAGACGCACCAACCGGAACGCGCGAGGGTCGATGGGGCTCCGTGAAGCTCCCAAAGCCGCATGTGGCCCAGAGGAGATTGAGAGGAACGGATCTGTCGCTCGACCCTTAGGAACGGATCGATCTGGACCTCGAGGTTTCGCCGCTCGCCGTCGAGGTTGAGGACGCGACGCCCGTCGACATCGGCTTGTACGGTTCCACCGGTCACCCGCCCAAGCAGGTCCAGGAAGAGCCGGGCGGGGGGTTGTGAACTCACGATACCCCTCGAGCGAAGGAAGGCGGTTGGTCGGATAAGAGAGCGCCGTCCCCGAGCCGGACCCGTTGCACCTCTGCGCGATGGCGGCGCACGAGCCGAGATTGTCCTCCCATGAGACCAAGATCCGGGTACGGAGGCGCTCCGGCGTCGAGGGCGTGAGCCGCTCCTCGTGAGAGGGCGTTATCGGACGGGGAGGGTTCCGTGATGAACCGACGATGGAATCTACAGCGACGAACGAACTGAGGAACCCGCTGCGCGATCGGCTGCTCATCACGCTGACGTTCGCAGCGGGCGTCGCCGACGCCGTGAGTTTCCTCGGCCTCGGAGCGATCTTCACCGCGAATATGACCGGTAATACGGTCTTCCTCGCGCTCGCGATCGGGCAGGGAGATCTGCTCCTGGCCGCCCGATCCGCCGCGGCGCTGCTCGGGTTCGCCGTCGGCGCCGTCGGCGCGGGCCGGACCTTGGGAGCGGCGAAAGCGGCCGGCAC
Organism: Thermoplasmata archaeon; assembly: GCA_050749765.1. Taxonomy (GTDB): domain Archaea; phylum Thermoplasmatota; class Thermoplasmata; order Lutacidiplasmatales; family UBA184; genus Lutacidiplasma. Next base: position 1,268 of record JBOGRR010000126.1, read on the forward strand.
TTGGCCGACGCGAGTCACCCTCGCGCTCTGTATCGAGCTCACCTTACTCTCTGGGTTCGCCCTCGGCTGGCTCTTGACGGGGGGAAACCCCGCCGGTATCGCGCTCTATCCTCTCATCGGGCTCAGCGCGTTGGCGATGGGGATCCAGAGCGCGTCCGCGCGCCATTTGGCAGCACCAGGGATCGGAACGACCACGGTCGTCACGACCTCGCTCACGGGACTCATGGCGGAGTTCGCCGCGCTCGGAATTTCGGGGAGCGAGGCAAAGCGGTGGACCGCCACGATCCTCGCCCTGTTCTCCGGGGCCGCGATCGGAGGGACCTTGATGGAGACGGTTCGGCTCGCTTCCCCGTGGTTGACCACCGCTACGGTGGCCGCGGTATGTGCGGTCGCGCTCTCACGATTCCGGACTCGGGGCTCCAAGAGCGGCCGCCCGATGGCCTCAACGTAGTCTCCCGGGCAGGGCGTCAGCTCGGCGCGCGGGGCCGCGCCTTCGCCGTAGCACGTAGCGCGAGCCACATCACGAACCCGGCCAGGAGGGCCACACTGCCGCCGACGAGCGTATCGAGGATCCGATCCGTGGCCAACGACCAGCCCGCGGGGTACGCGATGCCGAGTACGACCAGCACGAACGGGGTAAGGAAGACCACGTAGACGGCACGATTGGCGTTGCGCACCGCGAGCGCCCCTCCGACGAGGCCCGCGACCAGGAGCCCTACGGCCCACGGCGCCGTGATCACGATCGAGAGGTAGCCGCCGATCGCGGCCCCCACGGAGGTGCCTCCGACCCGAACGACGGCCATGGAGAGCGTCGCGAGCAGACCGGATTGGAGTACCACGATAACGGAGAGGATCGCCCAGTAGTTCCGTGGCAGGCCCATCCCGACCGCGATCCCGTACGCGGTCGCGGCCGAGACCCCGAGCGTTACCGCGAGCGCGATCACGGTCCTCGGTGGTAGGGGTGGAAGCGCGGTCGGGGCGAGCGGCCCTCGGACCCACCGGGAGGCGCTGCCGTGGGAAGATCGCGCGACCAGCCGGCGGCGAACCTGCCACTCGAGCGCCGATCCCACCAACCCCCAGCCTCCGCCAAGCAGGATCAGCAACGCGCGGCTCAGCGCGTCGGCCGAAGTCCCGAGCGGGAGTCCAAATGCGATCGCGAACACGGCGGTCGAGGAAAGAGCGACGCTCCGCGAGTGCGGGAGGAAGAGCGCGAGCTGGAATGCGGCTACCGCGAGCGCGATGAGCGGGATCTCCCACGGCCCGCTCGCAGCGACCAGGGTCCCCACGGCGATCCCGACCGCATCCAGAAGGCACGCGACCGCCGCCACCCGAAGGCGGGTCGGGGGGGCGAGGATCCCCTGACCAAGGTAGAGGTTGAAGCTACCTAACGCCACCAGGATCGATGGGACGACGAGGCTTGTGCCGAGAGCGAACGCCACCGGGATCCCGACGAACACCGCCGCGAAGACCCCCAGGAGCACGTCGAGCCGTTTCCGATCGAACTCGATGACCGGCTCGATGAGGATCCCCTCGAGCGTTCGAGCCTCCTCCTCGATCGCCATACCTGTGCTCCCTCCTCGGACGATCCGGACACGGCTCGCCTCGGAGTCGTCC
>JBOGRR010000127.1:0-2686 GCA_050749765.1 Thermoplasmata archaeon
GAGCACATGGGGTCGCACGATCGCCACCCCGGGGATGCCGGCTAGCGTGAATCGATCGAGACGGTTGAAGGCCGCCGACCGCACATGGATGCGGATCTCCCCGGGCCCCGGCTCGGGAACCGGGACCTCCACGAATTCGAGGCGATCGATTCCCCCGTGCTCGCGGAATCCGAAGCCGAGCATCAGTCGGGCGCACCCCCGCTCTGGAGCGTCCAGCGCGTCCCCGAAGCGCCGTCCTCGAGCCGGACCCCGGCCTGCTCGAGCTCCGCACGGATCCGGTCGGCCTCGGCGTAATCCCCCCGGGAACGGGCGCGGGTCCGCGCGGCGATCGCCGCGCGCACGATCGCGTCGAGGGGGCCTACCGCGCGCGACTCGACGTCCACGAAAAGCCCGAGCACCTTCGCCGCGTACTCGAACGGCGCCGCCAACGTCTCGAGGGCGCCGAGCGAGAGCTCGGTCAGGCGGGCGTCGAACTCGAGCACCGTGCGGGTCCAACCGAAGAGCGCGGCGACCGCCTCGCGCGTCGCGAAGTCGTTCGCCATGAACTCATCCATCTGGGCGACGACTCGCTCGCTCTCCGACGCGGCCGCGGACGGTAGGTCCTCTCCATCGACCGACGCGGAGACCATCGCCCGCGCGACCCGTTCGTACGGGCCGCGCATCCGCTCGTAGGCCTCGCGCGCGGCCTCGAGACTCTCACCCGCGGAGTACTCGAGTGGGCTACGATAGTGCGCGTTCAGGTAGTAGAAGCGCAGCGGCATCGAGCCGAAATGCTCGAGCGCCTCCGCGAGAGAGAAAACGTTGCCCGTCGACTTCGCCATCTTCTCTCCGCCCATCAGGAGCAGTCCATTGTGCATCCAGTACTGGACGAGCGGAGAGCGCCCGGACGCCCCCTCCATCTGAGCGATCTCCGCTTCGTGATGCGGGAAGATCAGGTCGAGCCCGCCCCCGTGTAGATCGTACCGGGTCCCAAGGAGGCGACCCGCGATCGCGGTGTCCTCGATGTGCCAGCCCGGCCGTCCCGGTCCCCATGGGCTCTCCCAGCTTGGCTCGCCCGGGGTGGCCGCCTTCCAGAGAACAAAGTCCTCCGGGGCGTGCTTGCGCCGATCGATCTCGAGGCGCGCCCCGGGGCGCAGCGATTCGATCTTCTGGCCGGAGAGATGGCCGTACGCCGGGAACTTGGCGACCTCATAGTAGACCGAGCCGTCGTCGGCCACATACGCGAGGCCCGCCGTTTCGAGCTGCTGGACCTGTTCGATGATCTCGGGGACGTAGTCGGTCGCGAAGGGATAGTGATCGACGCTCGTGATGTTCATCTGCTCCATCAATTGACGCCACGAGCGAAAGTTCCGGGCCGAGAGTTCGAGGGGGTCGACCCCTATCTCTGCGGCCCGGCGGATGACCTTGTCGTCCAGGTCCGTCACGTTCTGGACGTAGAGGACTCGATAGCCCCAGTGACGAAGCGCGCGCGCGACGACGTCGAAGACGACCGCGAAGCGACCATGACCTAGGTGCGCTTCGGCGTATGGGGTCATCCCACAGACGAACATGCCGACGCGGGGCGGGACGAGCGGCTGGAACAGCCGCGTCGTTCGTTGCATCGAGTCGTAGAGCTGTACCCGGCGCATCGCTACACCTTACGAAGCGCTCGGCGGACGTCGTCCACGAGGTCGGACGGGTCCTCGATCCCGCACGATAGGCGCACCAGACCGTCGCGGACCCCTCCGGCGCGGCGCTGAGCGGACGGGACGCTCGCGTGGGTCATGGACGCAGGGTGATCAGCGAGCGACTCGACCCCGCCGAGACTCTCGGCGAGCGTGAAGACCCTGAGCGCGCGTGCGAAACGCCGCGCCGCCCCGCCGCTCGCGAGCTCGAAGCTGACCATGCCGCCGTAGCCGTCCATCTGACGACTCGCTAGGCGATGCTGAGGGTGCGAGGCGAGTCCTGGGTAGTAGACCCGACGCACTTTGCGGCTCGACTCCAGTTCGCGAGCGACCGCGAGCGCGCTCTCGCCGTGCGCACGCATACGAACCCCGAGCGTGTGGACCCCCCGAAGCATGAGGAAGCAGTCGAACGGGCTCGGGACCGCGCCGATGGCGTTCTGGAGCCACGAAAATTCCTTCGCGAGGCGGGGCTCCCGGAACGCGAGGGCTCCGCCGAGCACATCCGAGTGTCCGCCGATGTACTTCGTCGTCGAGTGCAACACGATGTCGGCGCCGAGCTCGAGCGGTCGCTGCAGCGCGGGAGACGCGAAGGTATTGTCGACGGCGACCAGGGCGCCGGCCGCGTGGGCGATGTGAGCGACCGCCGCGATGTCAGCGATCTTGAGCAGAGGGTTGGTCGGGCTCTCGAGGTACACGAGGTCGACCGGCCCGGTACGGATCGCGGCGCGCAGCGGATCGAGCCGCGTCATATCGATGTAGTCGATTTTGAGGCCGAACTTGCGCCGGTGATGGTCAAAGAGCCTCCACGTTCCGCCGTAGACATCGTCGATCGCGACGACGCGCTGGCCGCTGGCGAGGGACTCCGCGAGGGTGACGAGCGCACCCAGGCCGCTCGAGAAGGCCAGGGCCTGACGTCCCCCTTCAAGGTTCGCGAGCGCCCGCTCGAATGCGGTCCGGGTCGGGTTGCCGGTGCGCCCATACGTGTAGTCCTGGGCGGCCCCGGGGGAGTGCTGGGCGAAGGT
>JBOGRR010000128.1:0-2667 GCA_050749765.1 Thermoplasmata archaeon
GTCGCTGCTCTCCCATGCGCCCTCGCGGATCGGGCGCTTGATGGTCCCAGTGAACCGGGCCCGCCGAAGCGGTTCGAGCCAGCGCCCGAACGCCTCGTAGTGCTGCTGGACCAGTGGTCGGGTCGGCGCCAGGAAGAGCACCTTCCCCTCGCCGCGCCGCAGCACCTCGGCGGCGAGGAGGGCGGCGATGACCGTCTTCCCAAGCCCGGTCGGCAGGACGACGACGAGGTCCTCGTGAAGGCCGACGCGGGCGAAGTCGATCTGGAACGGCCACGCCTTGAGCGTCCCGGGAAGCACGAAGGGGTGGGCGATCGATCCCTCCGCGATCCTCCACACCTCGGGGTACCCTTCGACCTTGCGACGCTGCGCGACCCGGGGTAATTCGGAGACCGCGCCCTCTCCCGAGAACTCCTCGAGCCGGACCTGCCGTGCCGCCTTGGGCGGCGCGGCCTTCGGGCTCACGATCGGTCCCCACGGCGGATCGTGTCGCGGCCGCCGAGATACGGCCGGAGAACTTTCGGGATCTCGAGGGTGCCGTCCGGTCGCTGGTACTGTTCCAACACGACGGCCAGCCCTCTCGAGGTCGCGATCTCGGTCGAGTTGAGCGTGTGCGGGACGAGCTTACCCGGACGCCCGGCCTTTCCGAGGCGTATCCCGAGGCGGCGCGCTTGATAATCGGTGCAGTTCGAGCAACTCACGACCTCGCGGTACGCCTGCTGGCGAGGGAACCACGCCTCGATGTCGTACTTCTTCGCGGCGACGGTCCCGAGGTCGCCCGTGCAGACGTTCACGACGCGATACGGGACCTCGAGGCGGCGGAAGTACTCCTCGGCGTTCGCTCGAAGCTCCTCGTGGATCTTTGGCGAATCCTCTGGAGCGCAGAAGACGAACTGCTCGACCTTCGCGAACTGATGCACTCGGAACGTGCCCTTCTGATCGACGCCATGACCCCCGATCTCCTTCCGGAAGCACGGGCTCACGCCCGCGAGGCGGATCGGCAGATCGTCCTCGTCCAGGATCTCCCCGAGGTACAGGGCCGCGAGCGGATGCTCGCTCGTCGCGATGAGGTAGAGGTCCTCCCCTTCGATGCGGTACATCACGTTCTCGAAGTCGGCGAGGTCGGTGACCCCCTCGTAAGGGGCTCGCCGCAGCATGTACGGAGGGCTGATCAGGGAGAATCCTCGCTCCGCGAGCAGATCGAGCGCGTATCGCTGGAGGGCGAGTTCGAGCAGCACGATCGGTCCCCGAAGGTAATAGAATCCGGCGCCGCTCGCACGCCGTGCCCGGTCGAACTCCGCCATCCCGAGGGCTTCGAGCAGCTCGCTGTGCGACTTCCGGGTGCCCGGGTCTCGATTGGGGGAGCCCCACTCGGCGAGCGTGGCGTTCTCCCGGTCGTCCGCGCCGTAGGGGACCGACTCATCGATCAAGTTCGGCAGGCCGCGCAACAACGCGTCCCGCTCGGCGAGCAATGTCGTTTCGCGAGTGTCGAGTACGCTGAGCTGTTCGGCGAGCTGTCGGGCTTTGGCCTCGAGTCCCGGGGCGGTTCCGCCGGTGCGGCGGGCCTGGCCGACCCCGGTGGTGAGCTCGTTACGTTGCTTGCGAAGCCGATCGGCCCCCTGGCGGCAGGCCCGCCACTCCGCGTCCTTCTCTCGAGTGCGTGCGAGCCGCTCGAGATACTCAGGGCGGCGCCGCCGCGCTAGGTTCGCCTCGATCCCCTGAGGGTCGGATCTCAAACGATCGATATCGATCACGAACGGGCCATAGTCCGACTCCAAAAAGGGTTGCGCCCACGGCGTCGACACCCCCCGCGTGGATCGGGTTCGATGTCTTCGATAGCGCGCTCCGCTCCTGAAGGGAGACGGCGAAGCCGGAGGTAATGGATACCTGCCCCGCCGAGCCGACCCGCGGCTTTTGGGCCCGTTCAAGCGCCATCCGTCGAGCCACGTCCCGGAGGCTATCCTCGAAGTGTATCCGAATCGGCCGAAGATCCACCCTGACGGCGTCGAAGAACGATGACCACGACGGCTCCGATTAGCACCGCTGCGGCGACGCCGCCAATGAGCAGCGTCGACCCGAGTGCGGACGGCGCGGACACTCCCGTGACGTTGAGGGTCCCTGAGAGGTTCACCCGGGACCCGAGGCTATCGGTCACATTAACGCGGATCGTATACCGACCCGCCGATGCGAAAGCGTGCGACGCGCTACTGCTGGAGGAGGTCCCCCCGTCTGCAAAGGTCCAGCTAAAGGAGTAGGCGCCATTTCCCCCACTCGCGACCACCGACAGCGAGACGGTTACGCCCGCTGCGACAGTCGATGACAGCGGAGTGCCGAAATGGCCTGTCAATGGCGGATTCACCGTCACGAAGGTGCTGCCGTTGGCCGCGTTCCCGGTTTCATCCGTGAGCGACCATGAAACGGTAAACACGCCCGGAGTGAGGGACGGATGTGCCAGTCTCAGGGGCGTCGTGTTCTCGGACGATACCAATGCGGAACCTCCATCGCCGTAGGAGGCGTTGATGATGTAGGGGGCCCACCCTCCCGACCTGGATAGCGGGGTGAGTTACCTACTACGCGGGTAGCGCGCTCAAGCTCTCCTCGCGGAACAGCCCGCCATAGCCGAGCTTCTTGAGATCCTCCTTCGTCCCCTTCAGCAGGTTCAGGTGCCAC
>JBOGRR010000129.1:0-2663 GCA_050749765.1 Thermoplasmata archaeon
AGGCGGTAGCTCGTATCGTCGAAGCGGTCGTCGGTGAACCCGATCATCTCCTTGAGGCGAAGATAGGCGTCGTGGTTCGGCGCGGCGACGACGACCCAACCATCCTTGGCGCGATGGACGTCGTAGGGGTGGAGCCGAGAATGGGCGGAGCCGTGCCGCCCACGCACCACGCCGCGAGCGAAGTAGTCGAGCGCGAGGTTCTCGAGCAGGGTGAAGAAGACCTCGTATTGGGCGACATCGATCGATTGACCGACCCCGGTGCGCATCGAGTGCGCGTAGCCCATGATCGCGGCCCCCGCGGCCGAGAGCCCCGTGACGGTATCGTTGAGCGCGGTGCCGGCCCGCATGGGGGGTGCGGGATCGGGATCGCCTTGAAGGGAAAGGAACCCGCTGAACGCCTGGCCGGTCAGGTCGTATGCCGGCGCTCGGATCCGCTCCGGGACTCCCGTCCGACCGTATCCCGATACGTGGACGATCGTGAGGCGTGGGTTCGCAGCGCGCACCTGCTCGTCGCCGAGCTCGAGCTTCTCGTAGGTCCCCGGGCGCGACGACTCGATCCAGATGTCGGACTGGGCGATGAGGTCGAGGAAAACGCTTCGTCCCTCCGGCCGTCTCAGGTCAACGGCGAGCGAGAGCTTGTTGCGCGAATATTGGACCCACGATTGAGAGACCTGCTCACCGGGCGGCTTGCCTTCCGGGATCAGAGGGACCAGGGTGCGTGTCGGGTCCGCGTACGGTCGCTCGAACGGCGGAACCTCGACGTGGATCACCTCGGCACCGAACTCCGCGAGATGCCCAGCGGCCCAGGGTCCAGCGACGAAACGGGCCGAATCGATCACCCGGACCCCCGCGAGCGGACCGAACTCCGGAACGAGCGAGGACGCACGGCGCCGAGGCTGCATCACCCGTCATCTCCGAGGCGTTCCATAAGTAGCGAGGTTCAGGGGGGAACCTTTTCTACCAAATACCCGCTCGCCTTCCTTGTGCGATGGCCGAAGCTCCGTGGATCCGATTCGAGGGGGAGAAGTTTCGGGACGAATTGACGCGGTTCAAGATGGAACACCACCCGTTCAGGACCCATCCGTTCTTCGCTCAGCTCGAGCAAGGAGAGGTCCCGCGCCAGGTCGTCGCCGCGTGGGTCAAGCAGTTCTACCCATGGCTCGCCTGCGTGCCCATCGCCATGGCGGAGAGGTTCTCGAACACCGGCTGGGAGGCGAAGAACGATCGATTTCGCCGGATGGTCCTCGACCAGCTCGTCGAGGAGGCCGGCGACCCGAAGGGCCACGAGCCCGGTCACCCCGAGCTCTGGCTCCGATTCTGCGAGGGGCTCGGGGTCCCCCGAGCCGAGGTCCAGTCCTCGCCGCTCCTCCCCAGCACGCTCGTCGCGATCGACGACTTCCTCTACACGAATCGCGAGAACCCGTTCTACGTCTCCGCGGCGGGCTCGTCCGAGCCTCCGAACGTCGATCTCTGCGCTCGCTTGCTGCCCTCCTTCCGCGCGCACTATCAGGTCCCAGAAGAGGCCCTCGAGTACTATCGCCTCCACGTGACGGCCGACGTCGAGCACAGCCAGTGGGTCGGAGAGATCGTAGCCGCGTTCGCTACGACCCCCGAGATCCGCCAGCGCATGTGGGATCAGATGTTGCGGGGGTTCTCCATCCACGCCCTCCTGGTCGACGGGGTCCTCGCGAGCGCCCCGGCCGCCTAATACTCGAGAGCATCTTCGGACGACAATGTCGGCGGCCGAGCCGTCCCCCGCGATCTACGTTCGAGTGACGCAGGCCCTCGTGGCGCACGAACTCGTGCACTCCTTTGGGATGTCGGAACGCGAGGCGGCGGATCTCCTCGGGCTGGTGCCGTCGGCGGTGAGTCAGTACCTCTCGGGAAAGCGTCTACGCTCCGAGCTCGCCGCGATCTCGCTGCGCGAAGAGGCTCGGCGCATCGCTCGCGGCGTCGCCCAGGAACTGATCGCGACTGATCACCCGCGCGAGCTAGCCTCGGGCGTGATCCTCGAGGCCGCGCGCGAGATCGCGAGCTCGGTCCCTTCGCCCTCGCGCGGCGCCGGCCCGCTACGCAGCCACGCGCCGGGACCCGCCGACCGCGACTTGATCGCCTTCCTGAGCCGGAGGGTCACGCTCGAGCATACGGCGGTCGCCGACTGCATGCAGCTCGCCCAGAAGTCGAGGGACGAGCTCACCCGAGCGATCTTCCGCCAGATCGCCTCCGATAGCCTTCGCCACGCCGAGATCGTCGCCTCGCTCGTGAGCTACCTCGACCGGGGGCTCAACGCGACGTCGGCGACGGGGATCACCCGATCCGATATCGCACGGCTCATCCGCAAGGAACAGGTCGCAGAGTCCGGCACCTTCCCCGGACTCTCCGAGCACCTCGGGGGGGTCATGGGGCTTCTGTGGGAGAGCATGGAGTCGGACGAGCGCAAGCACGAGAAGATCCTGCAGCACCTGCTCCACGGCGGTCTGATCCAGTCCTCCGAGCGGGCCGCCCCCCCGTCCCGTCGTGACGCGAGGGCTCGTCCCCGCAGCTAATTCTACTGTGTCATAAACAACATATGCCTCGACCGCCCTTCCGGGGGCCATGGGCACCCCCGCGGATGTCGAGGAGCGTCGATTCGAAGGGTATCTCGAGCAGCTGAACCACGCTGT
>JBOGRR010000130.1:0-2656 GCA_050749765.1 Thermoplasmata archaeon
AAGAAGTCCTGGCAGCTCTCCTGTTCGAACTGGCGAACCACGAGCTGGCCCCGTCGGGACCGGGCCCACGCGATCCAGCGGTAGTCGTCCCCCTCTTGATAGGGCCGCAGGGAACGGAACTCGGTCCCGTAGCCTCTGCGGGCCACCGGTCGCTGGCCGGCCTGACGAGCGGCCAGGTGGAGGGTCGAGCGCCGTAGTGTAACCTCGGGAGCGGACGGGCTTACCGTGACCCAACTCTCGCTACGAAGCGTCACGCGACGAAACGAAAGCCCGAGATCGTCGCGCGCGACGATCTCGGTGGGACCGATCGCGTAGTACCCGCGCGCACGCGCACGAAAGACGTAGCCGAGGGTCATCGTCGCGCCCTCGGGCCACCACGTGATGAGACGGGAATCTCCGCGGACCGGTTCGAAGACCTCCGGCACGGAGTCGGTGATCTCGGCGTAGAAGGCGTGAGGCCCGGTGGACCGGAGCTGAAGGCGGGCGGCGCCGAGTCCCCCCGCGGACAGCCGAGAGGTCAGATCCGTTCGCCCGACCCGGAACGACTGCGCGCTGATGGTCCGCGTGGCGCGGGCGAACAGCAGGAGTTCAGCTGTCACAAACGTGAGTGCGAAAACGGCGATCGTGATGGCGATGAGATTGAGCGTGAAGAGCGCTAGGACAAACCCCGCCAGCGCAGCGGACAGGACGCCGCGCCCTCGGAGGGTGAGCATGGCCGACCCAGCGCTAGCGCGGTACCGTAAGCTGAGAGAGGATCGACTCCAGGATCCCGGCGATCAGCAGTCGGCTTGAGTCGCCGACGCCCCCGGAGTCGCCGGCGATCTGCTGGGCCAGGATCTCGGGGCGAAGGATCAACCGATGATTGAGGGACGGGAAGGCGAGCGCTTTGATGTCGTCCGGTATGACGTAGGTGCGCCCGCTCAGCAGGGCCGTCGCTCGGGCCGCCCGCAGGAAGAGAACCGCGGACCGGGAGGCGCCAAGGAGCACTCGCCGGTCGGTCCGCGTGCTTCGCACCAAATTGGAGAGGTACCGCAGGACATCCCGGTCGATATGAACCTGGTTGGCCGCGCGGCTCAGCAGGTCGAGTTCCTCGGGAGTCACCACGGCCGGGCCCGAAGCCGTGCGCGCCGTGTCTTGCGCGCGGAGTATCTCGAGTTCCTTCGACTCGGTAGGGTAGCCCAGCAAGATGCGGAACATGAACCGATCGAGTTCCGCTTCGGGGAGGGGATACGTTCCCTCCTAGTCGACTGGATTCTGGGTCGCGATCACGATGAACGGGTGCGGAAGTTCTCGGGAGGTCCCGTCGATCGTCACTTGCCGCTCTTGCATCGCCTCAAGGAGTGCGGATTGAACTTTCGGCGGGGCGCGATTGATCTCATCCGCGAGGACGACGTTCGCGAAGATCGGGCCCGGGCGGTAGCTCAGCTCCTGAGAGCGCGGGTCGAGCACCATGCTGCCAAGAATGTCGGATCGGAGCATGTCCGGCGTAAACTGGATCCGACGGAAGGAGTGATCCAATTGCTCCGCAAAGGTTCGGACGAGGTAGGTCTTGGCGAGGCCCGGGACCCCCTCCATCAGCACGTGACCTTCGCAGAGAAGCCCGACGAGCAGGTGGCGCACCGGCTCCTCGAGGCCGATGACCCGCACCCCGATCGCCCCTTGCAATCGGAGCAGGAGCTGCTGAGAGCGCTCCGGAAGGCCCTTCCAATCGAGTTCCGGCACGACGACCTCGCCGGCGATCGACGCGACGGGTCGGGGCCGAGGCGGGCTTGAGGTCGTGTCGCTCATCCGGTACCTCCACCGAACGTTGGGCCGATGGCCGGAAGGTTCTCGACCATCGGCAGGACGTCGCCGACCAGTCGGACGAACTCCGCTCGCTGGCGCCGCCGCACCGGCCGGGTGAGGATGCCGGGGGTGGTCACGACGACCTCCGAGAGGAAGATCAGGCGCAACAGATCCTTGCGAAGTCTCCTCCAGTCCCGGGACGACTGGATCCCGAGTCGGTGGGCCGCGCGGTCGCGGCGCGGAAGCTGGGCGAGTCCAATCCCGTAGCCGCGCTGGAAGGCTCCATCGACGTCCAACCACATCGCCTCGATCTCCGGTCGAAGCTTTCCCGACTCGAGATCACGATATGCGCGTGAAACCGGATCGTTGGCCAGGACTCGCTGCACTTTTCTTCGGAGGGCGGACTCGGGATCCTCGGAGCGGACGCGAAGCACCCACACCATCAAGAGGGCGACGACCGCCGCGACGGGCCCCCAGTAGGGCCAGGTGGCGACGAGCGCGCTCGCATCGACCATCGCTCCTCCACCTCAGAGGCTCGGCGGCAGCGCACCACTCGGCGGATCCGCCGGGCGAAGGGGCCTGGGGGAAACGACCGAAAAGGTCGAGCGGGAGGACTTGGTCGAGGCGTAGAGGCAAAACATCGGCGGGGGAGCATAGATACTTGTGAGTGCGGCCACAAAATCGTCACTCTCGGGAACGTACCCTGTCAGTTCGCGAAACTCTCCGACCACTCCTTCGCGAAATTATCGGTCCACCCCTGAACCCGATGGGGGGGGCTCCCCGTGAGGTCAGAAAAGCCCGTGCCCGCCTCCCCGTACCTGGGGGGAGAGGACCGAATGCACGACCAGATGAAGAGGCACGAGATCCACGT
>JBOGRR010000131.1:0-2642 GCA_050749765.1 Thermoplasmata archaeon
TGGAAGCGTGGTCTCCCTTGACCCGGGGCAAGCGGCTGGCCGATCCGGCGCTCGCCGAGATCGCGCGGGCGCATTCGAAGACGCCGGCTCAGGTCCTACTCCGCTGGGGGATCGAGCACGACGTCATCGAGATCCCGAAGTCGGTCCACAAGGAACGGATCGACGAGAACGGAGCGGTCTTTGATTTCGCGCTCTCGGCCGAGGAGGTCCGACGTCTGGATTCCCTCCGAAACGATGAACGCGTCGGGATGTGGAATCCGGCGGAGATCCCTTAGGGTCCAACGGAAGTCAGCCCAACCCCCGCCGCCCTCACAGGTCCGAGGGCGACCTCCCACACCAGCGTCCACGCGCTCGAGCGGCGGCCCACCGGTGAAGAATCGGGAGGCTCCTGCCCGAGGCCCCCCGTGAAGCATTTAGCCTATCATTAACCGTATTCCTGCAGCGATCCTCGACGCGCGCGGGGGGTCCTTGACAACATGAATCGCTACGAACGAGTCCCGATCCCGGAGGAGAGCAAGGAGGATCGCGTCGAGAAATTCCAGCTGATCACCCAGCCCTATACCCTCGAGGAGGCGGTCCTCGAGGGTCAACGCTGCCTCGAGTGCGCGATGCCCTACTGCATCCAGGGCTGCCCCATCACCCAAGACTGCCGCGGCTACAACGTCGCGATTGGCAATCGGGACTTCGACGGAGCGGCGCGCCTCGCGCTGCGAGAGAATCCACTCTCGATGGTCTTGTGCAAGACCTGCTACCATTTCTGCGAGGACGACTGCATCATGACCGGGCGTGGGGTGCCGATCGCGATCCGTCAACTCAAGCGAGCCGCGCTCGACTTCGGTAAATCCGACCTGATGTACGTGCCGAGCAAACCGAAGCACGAGCGGATCGCGATCATCGGCGCCGGTCCGACCGGGCTCATGGCCGCGTGGGATCTCGGCGTCCGCGGCTATTCGGTGACGGTGTTCGAGTCGGAGCCGTTCCTGGGTGGACAGATCAACACGATCCCCCGCTACCACCTCGAGGAGGATGACCTCGACACCGACCTCGCGCGCTGGAAGAACCTCGATATCACGTTCGTGGGTGGAAAGAAGGCCGGCGTCGACTATACCCCGAAGGGGCTCATCGACGAGGGCTACGACGCGGTCTTGGTCTCGGTCGGTGCGTCGAAGGCCCGCGAGCTGGGGATCCCCGGCGAGCATCTCCCGGGCGTGTATCACGCGCTGCCGTTCCTCCTCGCGATCAACAAAGGCCCCGAGGGGCTCTTCGGGCGCAAGGGGCGACATATCGTGGTGATCGGCGCGGGGGACGTCGCGCTCGACGCAGCCCGCTCTGCCCGCCGGCTCTCCGGTGGCGGCGATGTCTCCTTGGTCTATCGCCGTGGGCCGGAGGACATGAAGGCGACGGCCGAGGAAAAGGAAGGCGGTGAGATCGAGGGGATCCGCTACGTCTTTTTCCGGTCGCCGAAGTCGATCGTAGGGACGGAACGTGTGGAAGGGCTCGTGGTCGAACGGACGGAGCATGGACCTCCCGACGCCAGCGGCCGACGCCCCCTCCGAGTCATCCCCGATTCTCAAGAGACGATCGAGTGCGATATGATCATCGTCGCGGTCGGTGAGGTCGCCGACGTTTCCGACATGGGGACTCAGTACGATTTCAAGTTCGCTTCGATGGGGTGGCCCGAGGGCAAACTAGAGGGCTGGATGACCGGCGTCGAGGGCGTCTTCGCTACCGGGGGCCGGTCCGTGGTCCACGCGATGGGGGCGGGCGAGAGAGCCGCCACCGCGATCGATGAGTACCTCGCGAAGAAGCACGGTCGCAGCGCCGAGCCTCGCCCGGATCCGTTCGGTGGGCCCGTGCCCCCGTCGCTACCGTCCGGCTACGGCGGAGCTACCTGGACCCCCTGATCCCACCCACGGACGCATCGGCGCTTCCGCCGCCCGATCTCGATCGATCTCACAGCTCGGGCATCGGATCGGCGTGGCGAACCCCTCCTCCGAGCGACCGAATGCGAGCGTGCCTGCGACGCTCGATTCGACGATCGAGGAGGCGAGTCGGAGCCTCCCATCGCGCCCCGCGGGGCGGCTCAGTTCGCACTACGGTAGGGTGATGGTGACGGCTCCACCGACCTGGACCTGCGTTTGGCTTGAGGGAAGCAGGCTCGACAAATGGACGAACCCGGCGAGCCCGGAGACGGACGCCTGAAGACCGGCAGCCGGCCCGAGGCCGGCGGCTCCTACGAGCGCGATCCCGGCGACCGTCGCCCCTGCGGCGAGCATGGCTTTGGCGGCGAAGCTCGCGGGGAGCAACCCGCTGAGCAGGCTGTGGAGCCCGGCTCCGGTTGCGCCCGCCGCGGTCACCGACGCCGTCGAAGCTGCGGCAGCCGATACGCCGGCCGACCCGGCGGCACCGGCCGTGGGTGTGCTCGCCGAGATCGACCCGAGGACCGAGTTGCCCGACGGCCCGAGGGCCGCACCGGCGTTCCCGGAGAGACCTGCCGCGAGCGATTCGCTCGCCGGCCCGCTGATTCCGGCTCCGATCGACATCGCTCCACCGACGCTGGGGCCGCTCAGGGTGCCGGTCGCGGTCGCTGCGAGACCTGGGCTGGTCGAGCTCGCAGCCGCGCTCCCCGCGCCCAGGGTCGC
>JBOGRR010000132.1:0-2640 GCA_050749765.1 Thermoplasmata archaeon
CACGAGCTCGGCCAGCTGCCCGCCCTTGAGGACGGAGAGCGCGGTGCGCACCGCGTTGTCGACGACGATCGGAGGGCCAGCGGCCAACAGGATCTGCGTCGTGCGCCGGAGATCGGAGAGGGTGAGCGGGGCCGCCGGTACCTCGACGAGGGCCGAGCCCCCTCCCGAGATCAGGAAGAGGACAGAGTCCTCCCTCCGACGCGTCGTGAGGAAGCGGCACACCGCCCGTCCGGCGGCGAGCGAGCGCGGGCCAGGGACCGGGTGGTCGCCCACGAGGGTCCGGATCCGACCGAGGGAGCGGGGGCTGCCTTCCGATGTGACGGCAATCCCTACGGTCGTCGGTCCGAGGACCCGCGTGGCGGCGCGGGCCATCCGACCCGCTGCCTTCCCGAGCGCGACGACGACGACCTGACCCCCGGGAGCGACGCGGAGAAGGTGCCCAGCGACCTTTACTCCCCGAGCGTCACGGCGCAGGAGCCGAGCGGTCGAGCGGAACGGGTCCGCGGCCCGGATGCCCGCGCGGGCGATCGCGCGGGCGTCAGAATCGAGGCGCATCGCCGCCCTCCAGCGTGAACCCCGGTTGGGGGAGGAACTCGGGGAACGGGGGCCGGAACCGACGCGGGTCGACCGACGCCAAGCGGTCGGCGGCCGCCCCGTTCGGACCGTCGACGATGCGATCGACGAGCCAGCGAGCCGCCCCGCCCCCGCGCATCACGCCGAATCCGTTGAACCCGACGATCGTATAGAGCCCGCGAGCCGCATCGATCGCGCCGATCAACGGGCGGCGGTCGGGCGTCGACGTGCAGACCCCGGCCCACGCCCGAGTGAGCTCGGCGTCGGCCCAGCCGGGCAGGCGGGCCGCAAAGGTTCGGGCCAGGTGTTCGAGGAACGCGGGGTCCCCGGACGGCACGAAGCGCTCGGGGTCGGCTTCGGCGCGCTCCGTTCCGTCCCCCGCGAGCACCCGCCCGGCTCCTTCGGGTCGGAAGTAGACGTCCGAGTCGATGTCGTGTCCACTCGGGAACGCCTCCGGCGGAGTGGGCGACGGTCGGAGCGTCGCCGCCTGAACTCGGTACGGGACCAGCGGCAACGGAGCGCCGAGCTCCTGCAGGATCCTCTTCGACCAGGCTCCCGCGGCCACGATCGTCGTGCGCGGTCGAACGGTGCGATCCGATAGGTAGAGTTCGACCCCGTCGCCCGATCGCCCCAGGCGGGCTCCCGTCTCTCCGAACGCGGTCTCGATACCGATCGCCCGCGCCTCGAAGAGGTAGCTCTCCGCGAGGGTGCTCGGGGTGACGACGGCGTCCGCGCGTCCGCGCAGCCCGACTCGCACGTCCTCGAAGCGTCCCCACGGAAAGGAGCGGGCGAGCTCGGCGCCGTCGATCCGGTCGACCTGTACCCCCCAGCTCCGCAGGCGTTCGTACGCGGCGTCGACCACGGTCTCGGCGCTGGGGTCGGCCGTCCATCGTACGAATCCATTCACCGTGTAGGCCGCGGGGTCGCGGCGGCCCAGGATCTCGCGGTACTCCGCCTGCGCCGCTCGGGTGACCTCGACATCCCATCGGTCCCACAGCTGATCGGTGATGATACCGGCGGCGCGCCCCGTCGCGCCAGCGGCGGGGGTGCGGGGGTCGAACAGGAGGACCGATCCCGCGCGTCGCCGCGCGAGGTGGTAGGCGGTCGCCGTGCCGGCGATGCCGGCACCGAGCACGAGCAGATCGACGCGTTGCGCCGCCGCCATGATGCGCCCAGCCGGCGATAGGATTAAATCAATATTGTGGGCGCGCGCGCTCATAGGCGGCGCGCAGCGACTGCGTATCGACGTGGGTGTAGATCTGCGTGGTCGCCACCGAGGAGTGGCCGAGCAGCTTCTGGATGTAGCGGATGTCACAGCCGCGCGAGAGCAGGGCCGTGGCGAGCGAGTGACGCAGCATGTGCGGGGTCACTCGCCGATCGATGCCGGCCGAGCGCGCCGCCGCCCGCACGAGGCGCTCGACCGTCACCGGGCCTACGGGGAAGAGGCGGGTGCTCGCCGTGCCCCCGTGCACGGTCCGATCGGCCAGATACCGATCGACCGAGGAGCGCGCGCGCTCGTCGAGCACGACCTCCCGATCCTTGTCGCCCTTGCCGGAGCGCACGTGCAGCACGTTCCGATCGAGGTCCAGGTCGTCCAGCTCGAGGTGGCAGAGCTCGCCGACCCGTAGGCCGGAGTACCCGAGCACGTTCACGATGGCGGCATTCCTCGGCGAGGCGGCGACCACTCCGAAGAGCCGGTGCATCTCCTCCTCGTTGAGGTAGTGCGGCAGGCGCTCGGGTCGGCGGGGCGCTTCGAGGTGGTCGGCGAGGGTGAGCCCGAAGCTTCGGAACAGACAGGTCAGGCCGCGGATCGTCGTGTAGAGCGAGTTCTTCGAGTAGTGCCGCTGGAGCACGAGATACTCGCGAAAAGCGTCGAGGTCTCGGGTCGTCACCTCGTCGATCGGCTTCGCGACGAAGCGGAAGAACATCCGCGCGATGTGTGTGTACTGCTTGACGGTGCACGGGCTGCGCTCCTGCGCGCGGAGGCGCCGTTCGAACAGCCCGATCGTCTCCTCCCCACCGTACGGCGGGGGGACCTCGGTGGACGACGCGCTCGGTCTCGGAGTC
>JBOGRR010000133.1:0-2636 GCA_050749765.1 Thermoplasmata archaeon
AGGCCGAGCTCCTTGCGGCGCTGCTGCAATCGCCGGAGAACCTCTCGGGCCATCCCCTCCTCGAGGAGCTCGGGGGTCGGGACTCGCGGAAGCGCCGCGACGATCCGACCGTCGTGCTCCCGGGTCACCCAAGCAGAGTCGGGGAACCGGTCGCGGGTGAACTCGGGCTCGCGCCGGACCGAGCGGACATTGAGCTCCTGGGCGAGGAGGTCGTGGGCCGTCCCGCCGAGCGCGGAGAGCTCCGGAGGCGGCGCGCCGAACAGGACGACCTCCGTGAGCGGGATCCGAGAACGCACCCCGGCGCGTTGGCGGAGCTCGCGGCCGATCTCCACGAGCGAGCGCAGCGAATCCATCGCCGCTTCGAGCGGTTCGTTACGGGCCGGCTCTCCGGACGGCCATGCGGCGAGATGGACCGATGACTCGGCCCGCGCCCACGGTTCGGGGGCGAGCTCCTGTGCGATCCACTCCGCCGTGAACGGCGCGAGGGGGGCGAGGAGGAGCGCACTGCGCCCGAGCACGAAGCCGAGCGTTGCGTGCGCCTCCCGGCGCTCCCGGTGGTCGCGGTCCGCCCAGAACCTCGGACGCGAGCGGCGCAGGTACCATGTGGACAGATCATCAATGAACGAACGCAGCGCGAGCGCTCCCGGGCGAGGATCGAAGTCGTCCAGAGCCGTCGAGACGCTCGTGCGCGTCGCCTCGAGACGGGACAGGATCCATCGATCGAGTGGGTCGGTCGTGCGCGGCGGCTCGGTCGGGACGCTGAGCCCATCGGCCGATGCGTTCTGACGGTAGAATGCGAGCACGTTGGTCAGGGTGCCGAGGGTGCGCGCCGCCGAGGAGCGCATCTCGCTCTCGCTCATCCGCGTCCCTTCGGTGAAGTCGCCCATCAGGCTGAACCACCGCACCGCGTCGCCGCCGACCCTCGCGAGGAGCTCGACCGGATCGACGATGTTGCCCTTCGACTTCGACATCTTTTTCCCGATGTCGTCGAGGCCGAAACCGGTGACGAGCGCGGTGCGGAACGCGGGCCGGTCGAAGAGCGCGGTCGACAACACGAGCATCGTGTAGAACCAGCCGCGGGTCTGATCGATCCCCTCGCAGACGTAGTCGAGCGGAGCCTCCGCGACGAAATCGCTTCGCGCGAACGGGTGATGGAACTGGGCGAACGGGGCGGCGCCGCTGTCGTACCAGACGTCGAGGGTGTACGGCTCCCGTCGGGAGGGCGCCGCGCACGTCGGGCACGGAAAGACGATCGGATCGACCCCCACCCGATGGGGGTCAAAGTCCTCGGTCAGCTCACGACCCCACCGTCGGGACAGCTCCTCGAAGCTCCCGACGCACGTCGGGTGACCGTTCGAGCACACCCAGAGCGGGAGCGGGGTGCCCCAGTAGCGGCTCCGCGAGATCGCCCAGTCCTTCGCCTCAGTGAGGAAATTCCCGAACCGTCCGTCGCGCAGGTGGGTCGGGATCCACGTCGTCGTCGCGTTGTGGCGGACGAGCGCCTCCGAGAACCGCGAGGTTCGCACGAACCATGAGTCCATCGCGCGATAGATGAGCGGGGTCTCGCAGCGCCAACAGAACGGGTAGGTGTGGTGCACCGTCTCCTGGCGATAGACCCGCTCGCGCGTGCGTAGGTCCTCGATCAGGATGGGGTCGGCGGCCTTGAAGAATCGTCCGTCGACGAGCGGGATCGCCGAGGTAAAGTGGGCGCGGCTGTCGAGGGGATCGAGGGTCCCCATCTTCTCTCGCACCCCTACTCGGTAATCGTCCGGCCCGAAGCTCGGCGCCCCGTGCACGAAGCCGGTGCCCTCCTTCGCGTCGACCATATCGTCGAGCACGACGTGGAAGCGACCCGGGGTCGGGTCGGCGAACGGGAACGGGGGCTCGTACGCGGCGCCCGCGAGGTCGCGGCCTGTGAAGCGCTCGAGGACGTCGGGCGGCATCGAGAAGTAGCGCGGAAGGGCGGTCTCGGCGAGCACGACTTCCCGTCCGACCGCGTCGCGGACGACCACGTAGTCGAGGTCTGCACGGGCCACGACGAACAGGTTGGAGACGAGTGTCCACGGGGTCGTCGTCCAGACGAGCAAATCGCGAGGAGGAGCGCCCGGCCGGAGCAGCGGGAAGCGGACGGTCACCGACGGGTCGGTCGTCTCCCGATACCCTTGGGCGACCTCATGCGAGCTGAGGGTGGTCTCGCACCGCGGACAGTAGGGGAGCACATAGTGACCCTTCTCGACGAGTCCGCGATCGAAGAGCGCTTTGAGGCTCCACCAGACGCTCTCAATGTAGGCGGGAGCCATCGTCTGATAGGCATTGCGATAATCGAGCCAGTAGCCGATCTGCCCGCTCAGCTCCTCCCACGCGGCGGTCATCGAGAGCGTGATGGCGCGGCTCTCCTCGCAGAATCGGTCGACGCCGAACGCCTCGATCTCCTTCGCGGACCGGAGCCCGAACTTCTTCTCAACCGCGATCTCAACCGGCAGACCGTGGCAGTCCCAACCGGCCATCGAGCTCACGATACGATGGCCCAACATCCGATGGTAGCGCAGCTGCACGTCCTTGAGCGCCCGCGGGATCACATGGCCGATGTGGGGCCGCCCGTTCGCGCCGGGCGGGCCCTCCGTGAACCGGAAGAT
>JBOGRR010000134.1:0-2633 GCA_050749765.1 Thermoplasmata archaeon
GCCAGCCTCGCCGCGCGTCCTCGTGCTCGTAGAGGTGGGTGCCGTCGAAATAGCTCAGCGAGTGTCCGTCGGAGGGGAAGTGGGACGGGACCCAGTCGAGGATCACGCCGACGCCGGCTTCGTGCAGGCGGTCGATGAGTTCCATGAGTCCTTCGGGGGCTCCGTAGCGCGCCGTGGGCGCGAAGAACCCGGTCGGTTCGTACCCCCACGAGCCGAAGAACGGGTGCTCGGCGAGCGGGAGAAACTCGACGTGGGTGAACCCCACGTCGGTCACGTGGTCGATGAGGGGCCCCGCGATCTCCGCGTACGTGAGGTGCCGGTTCCCCTCCTCGGGCATCCGACGCCACGACCCGAGATGGACTTCGTAGATCGAGACCGGCGCATCCCGACCGAGGCGTTCGCCCCGGCCGGCGAGCCACGTATCGTCGCTCCACGCATACTGGGGATCCCACACGATCGACGCGGTGGCGGGAGGGACTTCGGTCCGGAAGGCGAACGGGTCGGCTTTGTCGACCTCGTACGCGTGCGATCGAGAGCGGATGTGGTACTTGTAGAGGGTTCCCGGCAGCGCCTCCGACACGACGCCCTCGAAGATCCCGGAGGACCCCCTCGGCCCGAGAGGGTCCGCGCCCGGCGCCCAGCCATTGAACTCTCCGATGACGCTGACGGCGTCGGCGTTCGGTGCCCAGACCGCGAACCGCGTCCCTTCCGATGCGCGAACCCCCGCGGGGTGGGAGCCGAGCTTCTCGTACAGTCGGTAGTGGGTCCCCTCGTTGAAGAGGTGCAGGTCAAGGTCAGTGATCGGGGAGGGGGGAGCCTCGCGAGCACCACGGAGAGGGGCGGCGGAACGAGTTCGCCGTACGGAGGTCATTTGGGGGTTCCTGATTTTCTTAGGCGCGCGATGGTACAAAGCCGTTCGGCCGCTCGAGGGTCGTTACCGAGTTCCTCGAGAGTGGTACGGAACCGTCGTGTGAAGTTCCGACCGCCTCGTCCGGGAGCGTTCTGAGGGCGGGTCTCGCCCCACAGGTCTTCCGGATTGACGAGGAACAGCCGGGCCCGGCTCGCGGCCAACCGCTGCAGGGTTGTGTCCAGGGCTCGGTCCGCCGACCACGTCGTGGGAGGAAAGCCGCTCGCGCGCGCCGTAGATCGCACGATCCGGGTCCGGCGGGTCCAGTACCCGGCGAACGGGAGGTGATCGTGCGTGTTCACGCTGACCACGCTCAGCGATGGGATTCGGCGGGGCCGTCCCGGCCCATCCCACTCGAGCTCGGCGACATAGACCCCGAGGATCCCTCGTCGCCGTAGCGCGGGACGGACGTCGGGGGGCACCGTTCCCAGATCCTCTCCGATGATCGTGGCCCCGGCATGAGCGGCCTCCGCGAGAAGGATCCGGTAGAGATCCCTCGCCGGGTATCGCACATAGGCTCCCCGCCGTGGCGGCTCGCCACGGGGGATCCAGAACAACCGATGCAGGCCGAGGGCGTGGTCGATGCGCAGGATGCGGGCGACCGAGAGCTGGTGCCGGAGGGCCTCGGAGAACGGGCGATAGCCGGCGTCGGCCAGATGACGGGGCTCGAGGGGAGCGAGTCCCCAGTCCTGACCGTCGGGTACACCGGGGTCCGGCGGTGAGCCGACGTGGAATTTTGAGGCGTACTGGTCGCCGCCCCGGCGGACGTCGAACCCTTGCGGATGGGTCCCAATGGGAAGGTCGAACGCCAATCGGAGCCCGCGTCGTTCCAACCGGCGGGCGACCTGGTGGAGTTGCTCGGTGACGAGCCACTGCACGAAGGTGTGATAGGCGACGGCGCGCGCGGGCTGGGACTCGAGCGAGCTACGGAAGCGCGCGTATTCCCTTAGAGTCACCGTCCGTTGAGCGAACCGTTCGAAGGCGCGCCGACGCGGCGTGGGCGCCCTATGGAATTCGCGGAGCATCTGCTCGAGCAGGCGTCGCTTGAGACGCATCACCCCTCGAAAGTCGACGTGCTCCCGACGTTCGAGGCGCTCCACCTCGCTCAAGAACTGACGCCCGCGCGTCCATCGCGCCAGCGTCTTCGAGCGACGGAACTCGGGGGTCTGTCGCGGGTCGATGTAGAACTCGTTCCAGAACTGCCGGGTCACGGGACGATACGGGCTGGGATCGTAGGGATGGTCGAGGAAGGCGGGCAAGAGGGGGAGCGTCGCGAGGACGGAAGCGCCGTGTCGAGCGGCCCAGCGTCCGAGGAGCTCGAGCGATCGGAGGTCGCCGGCACCCCACGTCTCCCTGGTCCGGATCGCGTAGGCAGGGGCGAAGAGTCCCCACGCTCTCGCCGGTCGCGGACGGGGGAGACGCTTCGGATACACGATCAACGAGTGGACGCTCGGGGCGTTCGCGCCCTCCAGGTAAAGTGCATGGACCCCCGCCGGCACCCCGGGGGGAAGTCGAAACCGGCCGGGGGCCTCCTCGAGGAGCCGACGTGAAGTTCGGCGCCCTTCGAGCCGGAGGGACGGCTTCACCCCGGCGGCGAGCCGCCACGGGATCGAGCGCGCGCGCCGGGCGTTCTCCACGGAGAGGAACCAATTCCCGGGCAGCGCCGGACGAGCCGAGGCGTCGCCCCGCGAAGCGGAAGAGCGACGGGCGCCGGCGCGCCGCTCGG
>JBOGRR010000135.1:0-2568 GCA_050749765.1 Thermoplasmata archaeon
ACTTGGTCGCTGCGGCGGGGTTTGACGGGTGCGGAGTGGCTTTCGCATGGAGCATCGGAAGCGGGTGCACGGCGAATCCGGGTCGGGCGTGCGCGGGCGTCGTGGCTGGCTTCTTCCGAGCTAGATCGACCCCGATGGCGCGGCCGATCACGTGGCGAATGTCGTGAATGTACAGGTTCCCATACGGGCAGGCTTCGACGCAATCGCCGACCCCGCAGCACTTCGTGCTCCGGTACTCGCCCTTCGTCCGGAAGTACCCGACCATGTCGACGAGGCCCACGGGGCAACCCTTCGCGCAGTCGATGGTGGTGCAGTCCTTGCAGACCTGCTTATCGTGGACCTTCAACTTGAACGCGCCGATCTTCTGGAACGCCTGGGCGATGATACCGGTGTAGCACCAACCCATCGTGACGCAGTTGTAATTCCCGGTATACGGGATCATCACGAACATGGCGTACCACAGCACGCTGAACGATAGCGTGAAGAAGAAGACGGTCGGGTCGAGCCCCAGGATGGTGACGTTCAGTGCGCCGGTCGCATCGAAGTAGGAGAGCACGCTCGTTCCGGCGAGCGCGACCATGGTCACCCCCATCGTCACCGAATAGATCGTGGAGAAGCGGCTCCCGAGGTACTTGCGTCCTACCAAGCTGGACCGATTGAAGGACTTCATCGAATCGATCGTCGTCCCCTGGAACATCAGGGGCGCGTTGCAGAAGACCGAACAAAGCCAGCGACGACCAAAGGCCATCGAGAGCACCGCCACGATCACGTAGGTCGCGATGACGACTCCGAAGACGGCGGGAGCCAGCGCCTCCGTGCCGATCCCCATGCTCCACCCCAGCAGCGGGACGGTACTCGGGTTCGGGGCGGTGGGAAAGACGAGCGAGTAGTAGATGCTCGGATAGAACACGATGAACGCGCCGTAACTACCGATCATCAACCAGAGCCGCACGCGGGTCTCGCGGCTCTTCGTCTCGCGGAACTTGTAGACGACGAGAGCGCCCATCTCGACCCCCATCATCAACAGGAACCAAGTGGACGCAGTCGCGCTCGCGAGGAAGAAGAATCCATTGTAGAACGCCGCATAGGCGACGGCGCCGGCCGAGCCGGTAAGGTCGAGCAATCCCAGGCCCGCGAACCAGTTCGTTGCGTAGAACTCGAGCCCGATCTGCTGTTGGAGCAGAGCTCCCATGAAGACCTCGGCGACGAAGATCGTGGCGAGGAGCCCGAACGCCCAGTTCGGGTGAAGCTGCCAAGGAAGCCTCTTGTCGGTCGCGAGAGCGTGCGGTCGAAGGATCAGACCGAAGTAGAGGACCATCTCGACGAGGAGGCTGAGGACGAAGACTTCGGAGAATCCGTAGCCGATCCATAGGAACAGTCCGACCATCATAAGGCCGTAAACGGCAAAGAGCCGGAGCAGATACCCGGCAATGGGCATGAGGATCTCCCGGTTCCGGTAAACGTACTCCATCCCGAGAACGAAGATCGCGATCATTGCGATCGAGCTGCCGTAGATCGCGAGAGCCTGCCACGTCGAGTCGGCGAGGGCCGTCGGGGTGAGGACCATGATCGCGGCCTGGACGCTGAGCAGAGCCACCAGCGGACCCGGCAACTCGCGTCGCAGGAGCACGACGGTCAACGCCATCTCGCCGGCCATCGTGAAGATGAACCACGGCGACTGCACGACGTTCGCGATCAGGCTGATCGGACCGTAGGGGCCCGCGCCGAGAGTCGCGACGCTCGTTCCCGACGCTAGCTCGAGGACGAATCCCATGAGGAACTCGCCAAAGATCACGAGGGAGAGCACGACGAGGGCGAAGGCCACGCTCGGGGCGTAGGGCGGCGGCGAGTAGTCGGCGCCGGCGTCGAAGCGTTGGCGCGCATCCGCAAGAAATTGAAAAAAGATCGGCAAGACCGCGAGCGACATCATGAGGCTGGAGACCCACAACGCGTCGATCAGGCCCGCGGATCCGGGGTTCAGGAGGTAGATCGTGGCTCCGACGAGCATCGCGACCATCATCACGATCAGGAAGACCGCACCGGCGGCGCGCGGACCGGACCGGGACTGCGCGCAGATCTTGACCAGTACCGCGGTGGCGACGATCATCCCGATGGCGAGCAGGATGAGGATCCACTCGCCCGACATCGTGAACCGTAGGGTTAGCCCGGTCTAGCGGATCTCGGTCCCGAAGCGGTGCTGGCGGTTCTGGGATGCGCCGGACTCGGTCGAGCTGGCCCGGCTGCTCGCTGGTCCGGAGCTCGGGCGCCCGGTCGCGCTCGGGGCCCGCGAAGTGGGCGTGAACATCGAGCCCCCAGTCGCGTCGGTCCGCGCTGTCGGCAGGAGCAGACCGAAGACCGTACGGGGTGTGAGGGCCAGCGCGGTCGCGAAGCCACCGAGGATGAGGAATTGGCCGCCCCACCGCAGCGCGAGCGAGAGCGGGCCGGTGAATGGAGGAGCTATCGCCCCCACGCTGAAGGGGAGTCCCGCGAAGCCGAGGAGCTCGTTCATGAACCCCCCCGCCCCGGTGCCCAGGAGGGTCGGGGGGAGCCACCCGATCATGGAGATCC
>JBOGRR010000136.1:0-2538 GCA_050749765.1 Thermoplasmata archaeon
TGAACTGCAAAGGCTGGAGGGCGGCGACCGCGACCACGGCCACGAGCAGCGGGATCGCGGCGATCCCCGCCACCCACATCCCGCCGCGCCCGAAATCTCGATCTCGTTCGACCCCGAACGAGTAGAGCACCAGCAATCCCACGGCGTGAGCCGCGACCACAAATCCGACGATCACGACGATGAGCATGGTCCCGTAGAGCACCGACAACCCGGAGGAGTAGGCAGCGTACGTGCATGTCGGGCCCGACGCGCTGCAGCCGGTGAGAAAGAAATCGATGCGGTTCGATGAACTCCCGGCTTGGAAAACCCAGTACGGCTCGAGGAGCGAACCCACGGAGAGTCCGATGCCCACCACGACCAGAATCGCGGAGACGAATCTACGGAGTCGAAACGGACCGCGCGGGCGCCGCAGCGCCTCGTTCGACTCAGAGGGGACGGGCCAACCCGCCCATCCGACGTTGCCCGTTGAAGCCCCTCCGGAGCCGGTCAAGTCGCGTGGGGCTTCGCCCATCCACATTCCTCTCCGACGTAAGCCTTTGCCCGCCTTTGAGCCTCTGCCCTCGCTCTCGAACGCAGCGCGAAGCACCTCCGAACGGTGATGGACGCTCGAGTCGGGAACTTATCTCGACAGCTCGAATGTCCTACGAGCGTCATTGACCGCACCAGCGCCGAATCCCGTCGACCCTCGCAGCGCTCGCCTCCACGATTCTGGCGGTCCCCCGGGCGGTATCCCGGTCGAAGCGGGACCACGGCCGGGGCTCTCGATGTCGTCGATGGTGCTGCTGTTGCTGAGCGGCGTCGGGTTGCTCGTGTCGTTCAGCGAGTCGATGCTCATCCCCGCCTTGCCGACGATCCAATTGCAGTACGAGGCGAGCGCAGCCGCCGCGTCTTGGATCCCTGCGATCTACCTCCTTGTGGGAGCGGTCTCCGTCCCGCTCCTCGGAAAATGGGGGGACACCTATGGAAAAAAGCGACTCCTGATGATCGTGATGGCGGCGTACTCCGGGGCGGTCGTGCTGGATGGCTTCTCCTGGGATCTCGCGAGCCTGCTCGCGTTCCGGGCGGTACAGGGGCTCGGGCTCGCGATGTTCCCCCTCGCGATCTCGTTGATCCATGACGAGATGGAGGCGGCACGAGTCCCGGTCTCCATCGGGGTCCTCACATCGATGAATGGGGTCGGCTCCGCGATCGGTCTCATCCTCGGGGCGTGGATCACGGAGAACTATGGCTGGCAGACCAACTATCACGTGCTCGCGCCGTTCGCGGTCCTGCTGACGGTGATCCTCTGGTTCGCGGTCCGTGAGTCGACGCAGCGACACGCCGAGCGCATCGACTACGTCGGGATCTCCTTTCTCGGTGCTTCGGTCGCGCTGCTGCTCGTGGCGGTGACCGAAGGCGGCACGCTGGGGTGGACCTCGGCGACGACGCTGACCCTCGTGGTCTTTGGACTGGGGTTCGCCCTCGCTCTGATCGTGGCCGAGCGACGGTCCGCTCGTCCGCTCTTCCAGCTGAAGGCCCCGGGATTCGCGAACATTCTGAAGGTCGACTTCGCGATGTTCGTGGCCGGAGCGGTCATGTTCTTGGGATTCTACGTCGCCATCTACTTCGCCCAGGAACCCACCGTCGGGCTCGGGAGAGACGTGGCCCAGGCCGGCCTGGTACTCGCCCCGGCGGCGATCTTGATGCTGGTCTTCGCCCCGCTCGGCGGCCGCATCGCGCAGCGGTTCGGAGAGAAGCCGGTGGAACTCCTCGGGTTCCTTCTGGTCGTCGCCGGGTTCGTGTCGCTGATCTTCCTCCACAAGACGGCGTTCGGTCTCGGACTCGACATGGTCGTTCTGTTCGCCGGAGTAGCCTTTCTCCTGACCGCGCTCTCGATCTCGGTCCTCGCTCTCGCACCTGCGAACGATGTCGGCAGCGAGATCGGGTTGAACACGTCCTTTCGAACGATCGGCCAGGCGCTAGGAGTGGCCGTTGCGGGGGCGTGCCTAACGGCCTACGTGATCCCGGGCACGTCCCTACCGAGCGACACGGCGTACTATCTGACCGCGCTCACCGGAATCGGCCTCGCCGTCCTCGGCGCCCTCCTCGTGCTGACACTGCCCCATCCTCCTGTCGGGAACAAGACCGCGGCCGATACCGCGTAAACTCGGTCCGCGGGCTCTACGGTCGACCATGGCCGGGGGAGAGCGAGACTCTGCCCGTGTCGAACGGGCCGACTGGGGCGACCTCGACGCCACAGCTTGCATGTGGTCGGGCGGTCGGACCTCTCGATCGGGCGGCGCGCGGATGGGCGTCCCGTTCGAGAGAGTCTCGGTCGCTCGGCCGTCTCCGAACGGCCGAGCCCCGTAAGGTTCTTGCTCATAAGCTCGGCAAACCTGGCCCCTTCGGATTGGTGGCCCTCATGGAAGATCACCGCGCGATCGCAGACCAACTAGTTCGCCAACTCGACCTTGACATGCCGCCGGTACAGATCTCCTATCTCGAGGAGGCGCCCGAGGGCGTCGAAAAGCATCCCGGCGGGGTACCCTCGGTCTGTAC
>JBOGRR010000137.1:0-2515 GCA_050749765.1 Thermoplasmata archaeon
CCTCGAAGGTCCGCTCGTCACCTGGGACGGGCTGACGGTGCTCGCGTTGGACGGCCTCGCGATCCTGTGGCTGCTCGCCACGACGGCGCTCCTCTCGCTCCCGGCGGATCCTCGGGTCGGACGACGTTCGGGGGGCCCACTTCCCGCCGGGGCCGTGCTGTTCGTCGGCTTCTTCCTCGTCGGATTCAACGCGTTCGCGGGGGAGCTGATCGGTGCGGTAGCGGCACTCCTCGCACTGGCGGTCGCCATCTACCTCTACGCTCAGCTCCGACCGATCCTCGACCGCATCCGCCCGATACCGTTGCCGAGCTCTGCTGCGACGATCCCGAGTCGATTCGCTCGTACCGACTCCCCCGACGGCGACGTCCCGAAGCGCTCGTAGCCCCGAGACCCCGTCGGGGTAGCTTGATAAGAGGTCCATCCTCCCCTCGGCCCGATGGCGAGCGACCCGGGCGCGAGCCCCCCGAGCCCCGACTTCCTGCCGACGCCCCAGCGGGCCCGGCACTGGATGCGCACGTGGAGGTTTGCCCTCTCCTCGATCGTCTTGGCGGTCGGTGTCGCACTCACCACCCTCGCCTTCGCCTCATTCACGCCGCTGAGCACGACCTGGCCGTTCTCGGGGATCGATCAGTACACCAACCCGACCGGCGGCATCAATTGGAACCTCTGGTTCGTCGTCGTGGGCCCGATCCTCGCGATCATCGGAGCGTACCTCGTCGGAGCCTACCTCGTCGCCCGGCGCCGCTTCGAGCAACTCATGCGCTCCCGCAGCAAGGCCGAGCTTCTCCGCAACCTGCCCGAGATCGAGGAGCTCCTCTGGGACCTTACGCCGGCCGATCAGCAACGCTACCTCGCGAAGTGCGTCGAGTTCCGGATCCGCCGATAGTGGCGCGGCCCGGGTTAAGTAGGCGGCGCCGGTGCTGGCGCCGCGATGGCGGCCCCGGCTAAGACTCCCCTGCCGTTCCGGTTTCGCCGGCTCGGCAAGCCCGAGGAGTTTCGACAGCTCGAGGAGGTGCAGCGGGCTGCCTTCGGAGGGACCGAGGAGAGCACGCTCCCGGTTCCGCTCCAACGGGCACTTCAGGACAACGGAGGACTGATCCTCGGCGCGTTCGTCGACATCCACCTCGTCGGCTTCTCTCTCGGATTTATCGGATCGGACGGTCGGCAGCTCTACCACTACTCCCACATGACCGCGGTACGTCCCGAATACCGCAATCATCGGGTCGGGTACCGCCTCAAAGGGTACCAGCGGGAAGAAGTGCTCGCGATGGGACTCGACGAAATCCGCTGGACCTTCGACCCGCTGCAAAGCCGCAACGCGTTCCTCAACATCCGCCTCCTCGGGGGTCGCCCCACCTCCTACTTCCCGCACTACTACGGCCGCATCGCGGACGGCCAAAACCGGGGGCTGGAGACCGATCGCCTTCGGCTCCACTGGGCGATCGAAACCGAGCGGGTTAGCGCTCGCCTCGAGGGTCGGTTCCCCTCCGCGGAGGAGGAACGAGACCGATGGAATCGCTCGTCCGCGCTCGTACGGACCGAGGCCGGGGAGAGTGGGATCCGCCTCCCCGCAGAGGTCGGAGAGCCGAGCGGTCCCAGCGCCCATCTCGAGATCCCCTTCGACCTCGACCTCGTGCGCCAGCACGAGCCGAAGGGGCTCGGGATGTGGCGTCATGCCGTGCGGGACGCCTTTCGGGCGGCCTATGACCTCGACTACGTCGTCGAAGACTTCGGGATCGTGCCCGTGGACCATGAACGCCGAGCGTTCTACTTCCTTCGCCCCGCGACCCCTGAGGAGCTAGCGTCGATCCAACCCGCGACCCGAACGATGGCTGTCGATGAGCCCGCGGAGCCCGAGAAAGGAGGATAACTCGACCCCCTCTAGGATGGGAGATGGCATCGGCGCCGACGTCCACCCGGTCGAACCCCGCGCTCTGGCTGGTCGCTCTTGCGATCGCCTTCCTGATCGGGGGGGCCGCCGCCTTCCTTTCCGGCACGTTCGGCACGGGACCGGGTTCGGGGCAGACCGTCTATGAGCCGTCGAACCAGCTCCTCGGCTGGATCGCGCTCGGTCTGGGGATCGCGTTCCTCGGGTACCTCATCTTCGATCGCGTCCGGAGCGAGACGCTCCCCGTTCCCACCCGGATCGTCGTGACGGTGCTCGTCGTGCTCTTGATCATGGTCCTGTTCGTCGTCGTGGGTCGGTTCGTAAGCGGTGGAGGAGGCGGCTTCCAGCTGACGTATGGGCCGTCGACGAACTCGACCTCCCCTACCCAGAACATCAGCTTCGGGAACACGACCAACCAATCGGTCGGCACGGGTGGGATCTACAGTTTCGGCAACTTCGCGGTCCCGGCGTGGGTCGAGTACGCGCTCCTCGGGGCGGTTCTTGTGATGGTCGGGACCATCTCGGCGCGCCTCTTCACGCATCGTATGAAGGATCAATCGGACGATGAGCCGGATCGTGAGCAGGAGCGCGACGACCTCCGCGCAGCGCTGACGAGGGCCGCGAACG
>JBOGRR010000138.1:0-2491 GCA_050749765.1 Thermoplasmata archaeon
GATTGGGGGGGCGTCTACGCGCAACTCGTCCGACTCACGGGCCCATGGCGACTCGCGCTTCAGGTCGGAGTTCGGACGATCGACCTACCGGCGACCGAGATCGCTGCGGCGACCAGCGCCGGGGGGTGGGGGAGCCACCACCGCTCGGGCTCGATCGGGATCGAACAGCGCATCGCACCGATCGCCGACCCTCCCGGCGCGCTACGGACCTTGAGGGTGGCGAACTCGGGAGATGCTGCGATCGACGTCGTCGTGGAGAGTCGATGGTCGCCGTTCCTGCTCCCGGTGCTCATCGAAGGGATCCGTCCGACCCGATTTCGCGCCGAGACCCGGGCGACGGCCCTGCACGTGCGACAGCGGTCGTTCGGCCTCACGTTCCGATCCACGGTGCCGCCGACCCGGCTCTGCCTCAACCGCGCGTCGTGGATCGGGGGACGCGTGGAAGGCCCGATCGACGAGCTGGGCTCGGAACATGCGCTCCCCGTAGCGCCGCACAGCACCTCCGAGATCACCTACCTGATGGCGGGGGGCCTCGAGCGCGAACTTCGTGCGAACGAGCCGGCGAGCGCCCGGGTCCTCCGGGCGCCGGGTCCGGCGGCCCTCGTAGCGGGCCGCGCCGACGCCGAGTGGTCCGCGGGTCGGCCCGTCCTTCGTTTCCCCGACGCTCCGCGCCTCGAGCGGGCCTACGCGAGCGCGGTCGCCGGGCTCCGTCGCCTATACACCGAACCCGGTGACGGGCTCTGTGGCCTCGTAGCCGGATACCCGTGGTACTCGGCGATATGGTGCCGCGATCTCGCGTGGATGCTCCCCGCGGTCCTCTGGCTGGGAGACGCGGATTGGGTCGAGCGCTCACTCACCTCCGTGCTTCGATTCCAAGCCCGAGCCGAGGTCCCGATCCTCGGGGGAGCACCCGGGGAGCTGCCGATGCAGATCGCACCGGGGCCGATCTTCCTCTACGGCACGTCGGACACCACGCTCTACTTCCCCGGCCTCGTCGACCGATACGTTCGCCACTCGGGTCGCAGGGCCGACGCGAAGTGGTATGGCGCGATCGAACGGATCATCGCGTGGGGGGAAGCACGGACCGATACCGCGACGGGGCTGATCCGTAACGGTGGCGAGGCGCAGTCGATCGGAGCGGTGAAGGGGTCCGTCGCTCGCGTGCGCTACGGGATCGACGCGACCGACACGACGATCTGGGATTCCACCGATCGGCGGGACCACGCGATCGACCTGCAGGTGCTCTTCCACGAAGCGCTACTGATGGGGGTGCAGCACATCGCCACCCGGCCCCGAGACCCCCGGTCCGCCCGCTGGAAGGCGATGGCGGACCGCCTGCGGCAATCGGTCGCTCGAGAGTATCGCTGGCCGCAGGAACAGTATTTGTTCGACTCGATCCGCGAGGCCGAACCCGTGCACAAGATTCGACCCAACGCGCTGCGCGCGGTGTCTGCAGGATGGTTCGCCTCCGAGATCGCGCGAGAGGTCGTGGAGCGCGCGGGGAAGAGCGACCTCACGACCCCATGGGGCGTACGCACGCTCTCCGCGCGAGATCCGACCTTCGATCCGGAGGCCTATCACGACGGACAGGTGTGGACCATCGCGACGGCGTGGGCGGCCGACGCCGCGCTCGCCATCGGTGCGCGGGAGCTCGGTGGCGCCTACCTCGACACGATCGCCGCGCGCATCGAAGAGGAGTCCGGGTTCGCGAACGAGTGCTACCGCGGGGACCGCCCCGAGCCGTTCGATTCGTGCTTCCTGCTCGGGTTCAGCATCGCCCCTTTCCTCACGGTCCTCTTCGAGAGGCTCTGGGGGCTCCGGGTCGACGCGACGGCCCTCCGGCTCGAGGTCGCGCCCGTCTTCCCGACGACCTGGCACTCCGCATCCATTGAGCGCCTGACGCTGGGGAGCGGAACGGTCGCTCTCGATTGGACGCCCGAGCGCCTACGGATCGCGTGGTCGGGGCCGAAGGAGCTTACCGTTCGATACGGTCGCATGGATCATCTCGTCCCCGTTGGGGCCCCGACCGATATCCCTCGCCCCCCGGAGACCTCGTGAGCCTCCGAGGGGTACAGCACGAGCTACGGAACGGGTTGGATCCTGTACGGCAAGCCCACGTGAACCGCCGACACGGCCGAACGCGAAGGGGGGCCGTCGAGCTGGGCTGGCCCATGGGTTGGTGCCTGAACGGTCTCGAAGGGTCGGCCCCTCATCCACCGATCGAGAACCTTCTGTAGGGCCATCGCGGAGACCCGTGATCTCGCCTCCCTGGACGGAGGTTCCGGAGCGCACCCTCCCTCTCTCGAGAAAGGTCGCTCAGTAGCCCCCGCCGAACGGGGCATCGAGGGGGATTCCGGCGATGTCGTAGATCTCGATCTGGTTGCCGTCGGGGTCCGGAAGATAGGCGACCCGTATCCCCTCGATCTCGTTTTGATACGGGAAGTCAAGGAAAGGTCTCAGGTCTACCGGGATCGACCCGACTTCCCGAGCC
>JBOGRR010000139.1:0-2474 GCA_050749765.1 Thermoplasmata archaeon
AAGAAGCCCGTCATCGCGGTCGGTCCGTCCCGAGCGTACTTAGGAGAGGGTCGCGGGGCGCTGACACTTCGGGCAGACCGCGGCGAGCGAGTAGGCGACGCGCTCGACGTTCCACCCGCTCGGACCGCGCCCGGTCAGGTCGGTCAGGATCTCGATGTCGGTCGAAGTGAGCTCGAGGGGATGAATGCGTCCACAACCGCGGCACACGATGTGCCCATGCGGTGGCTCCGCGAGAGCCCGCCCGCTCGAAGAGATGGGGCGGCCGCTCCTCTTCGGAGCCGCGCGGGGCGACCGCGCGCGGCGAGCGGGGCGTCGAACACGACGCGTCGGCATGACCCGCGTCCACGTCGCCGCGAATATTTGAGCGCGCCCGCGCAACGCTCCGGTCCCCCAACGCGCAACGGGCCGGGGCTCTGGGGCCGGGCACCCCGGCTCACCCGAGGGTTACCTGGGCGGCCCGCCGATACCGTCGGGCTAAGTGAGACCTCGGCAGTCGGTGCATGGCATCACGACGGGAGGTTCATGAGCGAAGACCAACGCCTGAGGATCGGGATCATCATGGGCAGTACCCGCCCGGGTCGCGTCAACGAAGCCGTGGCGCGGTGGACGCTCGAGCACGCTCGTGCGCGCACCGAGGTAGATTTCGAGCTCGTCGACCTCTTGGACTTCCACCTTCCCTTGCTCGACGAGCCCATCCCGCCGAGCGCGGGACGCTACTCGAAACCGCATTCGCTCGCATGGGCGGCGAAGGTCGCTTCGTTCGACGGCTACATCTTCGTCACGCCCGAGTACACCCATGGGCCGCCGGCCGCGCTCAAGAACGCGATCGACTTCATCTACGCCGAGTGGAACAACAAGGCCGCGGGGTTCGTGAGCTACGGAAGCGTCGGTGGAGTCCGAGCGGTCGAGCAGCTCCGACTCAACTTGGCCGAGCAGCAGGTCGCGACCGTCCGCAGTCAGGTCTGGTTCCTCCTCTCGACCGACTTCGAGGACTACACCAAGTTCCGCCCGAATCCCGCAAAGGCGCGGATGATGGAATCGATGCTCGACCAGCTCATCGCGTGGTCCGGTGCCCTACGCAGTCTCCGATCGAAGTAGCGGAGTTGCGCTGGGCTTCGCGCAGGGCGAAGAGGTCTTGGCCCTTGGTCGACGTGCCGCCGCGATGCCGGGCGCTTCGAAGCGGGGCCGCGCGAGGACCGTTCGACCTAGAGCGCGAGTGCCTTGGCACGACGCTACGCGCGTAGTGCACGCGGGGCAACCGAAGCCCGCGCAGGGCGAGCCGTTCTTACCGGGCCCGACGTTCGCGGCAAAGTTCCATCTCTACGGAGATCCGGCGAGCGCAAAGTACACCTACGGCCGACACCACAACCCGACGTGGACCCGCTTCGAGGACGCGCTCGGAGAGCTCGAGGGCGGCACCGCCGTCAGTTTCGGCTCCGGGATCGCGGCGATCACGGCGGTGATGAACGAAGTGCTCCTGCGTCGGTCGACTCGGTCCGTTCTGGTGATGCCGAGCGACGCCTACAGCGGCGGGCGCAAGCTCGTCACCGATCACTTTGCCCGGCGTGGGGTCGAGGTTCGTTGGGCGCCGACCGCGAATGATGCCCAAGCACCGCTCGTGCCGGGGGCGACCCTTCTCTGGCTCGAGTCCCCGAGCAATCCGCTGCTGGATGTCTGCGATCTCCGACGGATGATCTCGCTGGCCCACCGATCGGGGGCGCTCGTTGCGGTCGACAACACCACGGCGACGTGCCTCGGCCAACGCCCGCTCGAGCTCGGCGCCGACTTCTCTATCTCGAGCGACTCGAAGACCGTCTGCGGCCATAGCGACGTCGTGCTCGGCCACGCGACCTCCCGCGATCCTGCGTGGGCTGAACGGCTGCGTGCGTTCCGCACCGAACAGGGGGCAATCCCGGGTCCGATGGAGGTATGGCTCGCTCACCGTTCTCTCGCGACGCTCGACGTACGCTTCGAGCGACAGTGCTCCAATGCCGGCGAGCTCGCCCGGTTCCTTCTCGACCAGCCTGCGGTCCGATCGGTGCGCTACCCTGGATTGCCCGGCGATCCATCGTACCCGGTCGCCCGACGTCAGATGAGTCGATTCGGACCGATCATCGGCTTTACTCTCGCAAGCGCGGCCCGGGCCGAGCGCTTGCTCCGACGCGCGCGCATCGTGCGCTCCGCCACGAGCTTTGGTGGAGTCCACTCGACCGCCGAGCGGCGGGCACGATGGGGATCGGACGACGTTCCCGCCGGTTTCGTCCGACTTAGCGCGGGGTGCGAGGATATCGCCGATTTGCGCGCGGACCTACGCTACGCGCTCGGGTAGGCGCCCCCGTTTCTGGTCCGGTTGAATTCATGGTCGTCGAGCCTCCCATTGAGGTCGTCCTCCGTTAGCAAGACTCTCCCCTCTGCACTCCCACAGCAAACCCCGAAGGAGCTCGTTGTTGGGAGGAGAGAGCTGCCCGGTGGAC
>JBOGRR010000140.1:0-2467 GCA_050749765.1 Thermoplasmata archaeon
CCAGATCGCGATCGCGCTCGCGGAGATCGATCGGGTCCTGCGGCCGGGCGGGTACTTGGTGTATGAGGAGTTCATCCAGAAGGAGCACATCCGAAGTTGGCTGACGGAGCATTCCTACACGGTGCGGGCGACCCGGCCGCGGTGGCGGCGTGAGATGAACCTGATGCGAAAGTCGGGGGCCGCAGGGAACTGAATCGCTCGCGGTGCAGGGGCGGGACTGGAGTCCCCACGTCCGTTCAGTGCGAGGTTCCTTCTTGCTCGAGCCGAGACCAAATCCGGGTGAACAGCTCTCTCAGGGGGGGTGGATCGTCGCCCCGGCCGATAGAGACCGGAAGGCGGGCAGGGCGTTGGAGCTCCGCGGCCGACAGTTCGTGCTCGGTCTCGGTCAGCGCGGCGATCGTCGCCGGGTCTCGGGAGACCAACGCGATCGATCCGACCGCCTGGATCAGTGCGTCGAACATCCGTGCGTCCGCATCGGAGACGAGCCGCACCGCTCCTTCTCGACGCGCGATGGTCGGCGCTAGGAGAACGTTCTGCGGTCGGCGATCCCGGAGCATCTCGGTGAGGCGCTCGCCCGCCTCGAGGTCACGGAGCTCGCCGAGCGCCCAGACCGAGGCCAGCTGGACCTCTGGGTCGATGTCGTCGAGGGCCTGACGGATGTGAGGCAAGCTCTCGACCGCTCCCAGCTGACCGAGAGCATAGACGGCCCCGCGACGGGGCCACGGATGTCGATCGGTGACGAGCCGAAGCAGGACGGGCACGTCGGCGCGGCTCCCGGTGCGTCCAAGGGCCAGCCCGGCCGCGCCTCGTACCGACCACTCGGGGTCGGCGGACCGGAGACGAGCGACGCTCGCGGCATCGGGACTCTTCATCTCGCCGAGGGCGTGGATCGCGCAGACCCGCACGGACGGCGATGGGTCGTTCGCTGCGGCCGCCAGGGCCGGCGCGCTGGCCGATGCCCCGATCTTCCCCAGGGCGATCACTAGCGCCGGACGCTCCCATGGATCGGAGTTCTCCAACCGGGACAGTAGGGGACCGGTTCCCCGGGGATCTCGCCGCCAGCCGAGGACGAGGGCCGCAGCGATGCGGACGCGCCGCGCGGGGTCATCGAGGAAGGGGAGGGCCTTCGTCGCGGCTCCCGGGTCGCTACAGCGCTCCAGTGCGATGAGCGCCTCCCGTCGGATCCGATCGGAGTCGCTCCGAAGAGCTGCATCGAGGGCCGGGATCGCTCGAGGATCTCGAGTTCGACCCAGGGCGAGGGCGCAGGCATGCTGGACGAGGAGGCTGTCATCGTGGCCCAGGTGCTCCGCGAGAAGGCGTGTTGACCTGCAATCGTGCAGCTGCGAGAGTGAATAGGCCGCTTGCGCGCGCACCCGCCGATCCGCGTCGGAGAGGCTCCTCTCCAGCGCACTCCGACTCCGAACGTCGCCGATGGTTCCCAGGGCGGACGCCGCCCCGACCCGGACTCGGGGA
The DNA here is from genome assembly GCA_050749765.1 of Thermoplasmata archaeon. Lineage (GTDB taxonomy): Archaea > Thermoplasmatota > Thermoplasmata > Lutacidiplasmatales > UBA184 > Lutacidiplasma. Next base: position 1,474 of record JBOGRR010000140.1, read on the forward strand.
TCCTCGGCGCGGAGGGCCGCCTCAAGCGACCGCCGAGCGCCACCGGCTCCGAGTTGTCCTAGCCGCAACGCAGCGAGATTTCCCTTCACTCCGTCCGGACCGGACAGTTGGGCCAGAAGATCATCGTGCCCTGCTCCTCCTAACGCACTCCCGACACCGGAATTCGCAGGGCCTTTGCGCCGTGAGCTCAGTGCATCCCGAGATCGGCGTGCCCTCGGGTTGCTCGATCGCGGCATCGCCCATCAAGGTCGCGGGCGGTCTAAGCGACTCGCCTATGCGGCGAACGACCGGGGGAGGTTCCCCTCAGTTCGCGCCCGGGTGATGCGCGTGCGGGGAGGAGCGCTTCCTGGCCGAGTCTTCGGTCGAAATGGCCGCGTTCGCGCTCATGATCCGATCGAGTTTCTTGGCGAATTGAGCGAGGGCGTCGCCGCGCACGCCGACGACCATCTTGTCGACCCCAAGGTCGGTGTAGATCCGGGAGCCCGTGCACCCGAGAGAGATGGCGACCGGGGTGCCCTGATTCATGATCGGCACGATGGCGCACATGGGCCGTCCGTTCATCGTCACCGGCTTCGCCTCGGCGCCGGAACCGGCCGCCTCGACCGCGAGCATCGCCGACTTCGGATTGGCAAAGATCAGTACCGCAGTCGGGGCCATGGGAAGTGAGCCCAACGGACCGTAGGCCACGAACTTGGGCGCCGAGGCGTTGTGGGGAACCAACGCCTCCTCGCCCGGGTTCAGGTAGCCGACTTGGTGCATCTTGCCGATCGTGGACATCAAACGGCTCCCGACGTCCCCTTGCGGAGGGACCCCCATCACGAACGCACCGACCTCGCAGTCCTCATGCTGTGGAAGCGAGGCATAGAACGACTTCTCGGCGCCAACGGCGAAGAATGTGCAGACCGAGGGTACCCCGCCGGGATGCTTTTCGACGCCCTCGGGCGCCTCCTCGAGATAGGAGATCTGTACCGGCGGCATGTCAAGATCGAGTTGG
>JBOGRR010000141.1:0-2451 GCA_050749765.1 Thermoplasmata archaeon
GCGTGGAGCGATGGCGTTCCGACTGCGGCTGCAACTCGGGGTTGCACCCGGGATGGCACCAGGCGTGGCGAGCACCGCTGCGCGAAGCGCTCGACCATTTGCGCGAGCGCATTCGCCCGGGCCTCGACGAGCATCTCGCCCGGTGGTTCCCCGATGTCGGCCGTGCGCGGCTCGAGTACGTCGATGTGATCCGCGATCGTTCCCGCGTCCGGGTCGAGGAGTACTTGACCCGACTCGCGGGTCGGCGGCTCGAGGCCGAGGACGCCACGCGCGCGCTCAAGCTCTTGGAGCTCGAGCGGCACCTCCAACAGATGTACACGAGCTGCGGATGGTTCTTCGACGAGATCTCCGGGATCGAGACCACGCAGATCTTACAGTATGCGGCGCGGGCGATCCAACTGGCGGAGGAGACCATTGGATCTCCGCTCGAGTCCGACTTCGTGCGCGACCTCGGCCGGGCTCCTTCGAACGTCGCCGAGTTCGGGAACGGTGCGGCGGTCTACGAGAAATTGGTGCGGCCGACCCGCATCCACCTGCGCAACGTCTGCGCTCACTACGCCCTGAGCTCGCTGGTGGAGGACTATTCGCGGGCACCGCAGATCTACTCCTACACCATCGCCGATGAGGGGCGTCGGGAGGCCTCCGCCGGAACGGCGCGGCTCGCCCTCGGGCGGGCCGAGGTACGATCGACCGTTACGTGGGAGTCCGAGATCTTCACCTACGGCGCGCTGTACTTGGCGGGCCACAACCTCTTCGGCGGCGTCCGACCGTTCCAGGGAGAGGAGCCGTTCGCACGCACCGCCCGCGAGCTCATGGATTCCTTCGAGCGAGGGGATCTTCCCGAGACGATCCGCCGGGTCGACGAGCACTTTGGAGAGGGGACCTACACTCTCCGGCTTCTCTTCCGCGACGAGCAGCGGAAGATCGTGGGGCTGCTCTACGAAGCGCTGCGCGACAGCGTCGAGGCGTCGTTCCGACGCATCTACGAGACGACCTCCCCGATCCTGCGCAACCTCGCCGCTTCCGGAAGTCCCGCCCCCCCGGCGCTGCGCGCGGCCGCGGAGTTCTTCCTGAACGATCAGATCCGGCGAGCACTCGCCCGCTCGCCCCCGGATGTGGTCGAGATCGAAGGGCGACTGCGGGAGCTCGAGCGCACGAGTCTCAGCATCAGCGAGGAGTCGGTCGGCTACCCGTGGGCACGCGCCGCCGAGCAGCTGATGGACCGCGTCGCCGAGGGCTCGACCGATCCCTCGACGCTCCGGGTCCTGATCGAACTGGTCCGTCTGGCGCGCGACCATCAGGTCGACGTCGATCTCTCTCAGGTCCAGAACCGCTACTTTGCGTCGCTGAGCCCGAGCGGAGAGTCTGCGGGCCAACGGCCGCTCGCTCTGGTCCCCCGCGGGGGGGAAGAGGAGCAGCTGTACCGAACGCTCGGGGAAGAGCTTCGCATCCGAGTGGCGCCGTAGATGAGCCGAGAGATCCCGTCGGCGACCTATCGTCTCCAGCTGTCCCGTCGATTCGACCTCGACGAGGCTCGGCGCGTGCTTCCGTACCTCGATCGGCTCGGGGTCGACACCGTGTACCTCTCTCCGGTCTTCTCCGCGCGACCCGGGAGCTCCCACGGCTACGACGGGGTGGATCCGAGCCGGATCGACGCGGACCGAGGGGGTCCCTCGGCGTTCCGGCGGCTCTGCCGGGCGCTCGAGCGTCGGCGAATGGGCTTGCTCCTCGACATCGTTCCGAACCATCTCGCGGCGTCGCTCGAGAACCCGGCGTGGGTCGACGTCCTGCGTCGTGGCCCACGATCACGGTACTCGGGGCTGTTCGATATCGATTGGAGCCGGTCCTCTTCGGTTCCCGTCGTCGTTCTGCCCTGGCTCGACCGCGATGCCGCGTCGGCGTTCGCGGCCGGGACCCTGCGGTGGGAATGGCGCCGACGAACTCTCTCGCTGCGATGGAACGGTGCAACGCTGCCCGGCTCCATCGCGGCATCCCGCAGATTTCGCGCCTGGGTTCGAGTGTCGGGTCCGATCGAGCGGCGCGGTGTGGCTCGGTCGGCGGCCTCGCGAGCGGGAGCACTGCTCCAGCGTCTCAATGAGGGTCGTACCCCAGGGGCGAAGGCGCAACGAGACCGGCTGCTCGAGGACCTCCATTATCGCCTCATCCCCTGGTGGCGCGTCGAGGAGATCAACTACCGCCGGTTCTTCGACATCGCCGGCCTGGTCGGCGTCCGCTCGGGCGAGCCGCTCGGGTTCGAGTTCATGCATCGCGGGCTGCGGTGGGTGCAGACCGTCGCACCCTCGAGGTTCGGCGTCCGCGTCGACCACGTCGACGGCCTCGCCGATCCGCGGGCGTATCTCGAGCAACTCGCGGCCGCCCTGAGGAAGGGGGCCGCCCGCCAACGGCGGCGATCCCCCTACCTCATCGTCGAGAGGATCCTCGCCTGGGACG
>JBOGRR010000142.1:0-2434 GCA_050749765.1 Thermoplasmata archaeon
CCGCTCCGCTCGTGCCGTGCCCGACGATCGCCACGTCGACGGTCCGTACGCTCGGCGGGTCGAAGTGGGTCGGCCGCGAGATCGAAGATGGGTCGTCGTATCCCGCGAGGCGACGGACGACCCGCTGGTACGCGCGCACGGCCCAAGGGGGACGTCGGAATCCGTGCAGGGTATCGATGCCGCGCGGTAGGAGCAGGTCGAGGACGCCGAAGAGGTCGTAGCGCGGAGAGGGCCACGCCTGAGAGGTCGGGCGAACTCCCTCGGTCGGGAACCCTTCTCGGCACGCGCGGACGTTGAGCCGCTCGTCGGTGCGCACGAGGCAATTCGTGCAGTATCCCACCCCACAGAACGGGGCGCGGGGGCGATGATAGCGGATCGATCGCTGGAGTAGGGGGAGGCCCCTACGGGCCCGCTGCCCGGTCGAGTTCGAACGCTCGTGCCGGTCCGGCGCGCCACCCGCCGAGGTCATTCTCAACGGCGGTCACGAGCCCGGGGACCTTTACCCTCTCCCGTCGCGAGCAGTGGGTCCGACGCGGCCCAACGGATTCCGTGGGCCGGCGAGGCCGAATATAGGCTCGGGGTGGAAACTATATAGTCTCCATGTAGACGACCGTCCGATGCGCACGACGGGCGGATTCCACGGCCGCCGGATCCAGAAGACCGGGGGATCGACGTTCATCATCTCCCTCCCGAAGAACTGGGTGACGAGTCGAGGGCTGCACGCGGGCGACCTCCTCGCGTTCACGCCCCGGCCGGACGGGTCGCTGATCGTCACGCCGGAAGAGGCCGGCGGCGTCGAGGTCGTTCGACGGGTCGTGCTCGTGTCGAACGATATGCAGGAAGACTACCTCATCCGTCGTCTGATCGCAGAGTACATCGCGGGGTCCTCGATCCTCGAGATCCGGACCGATGGACGGATGAACGCACGCACGCGCGACCTCGTGCGCGGCTTTGCCCAGCGAGTGATCGGTCCCGAGATCCTCGAGGAGACGGCAGAGTCCGTGATCCTTCAGGACGTCGTCGGGGCGAACCCGCTTCCCATCCCTTCGGTCATTCGACGTATGCACCAGATGGTCCGAGCGATGCACTCGGACGCGATGGCGGCGTTCCGCGCGCAGGACGCGTCAATCGCGCGCGATGTGATCGAACGGGACTGGGAGGTCGACCGTCTGCACTGGTTCATCGAGAAGCAGGTCAACTCCGCCCTGCGCGACGTGCGGGTGCTCTCCTCGCTCGACCTCACGCTGCCGGACTGCTCGACGTACCTGCTCACCTCGCGCCTGCTCGAACGGATCGCCGATCACGCGGTGCGCATTGCCACGACCGTCGAGATGTTCGACAAGGAGAAGCCCCCCGCGGCCGTGGTCACCGAGTTGGAGAAGATGGCCGAGGTGGCGACCCGGGCGCTCGCGGACGCGCTCGATAGCCTCGAGCGCCGCGACATCGCGAAAGCGAACGCGGCCATCGAGACGGCCCGCCGGTTGGTCGATCAGCGCGCGCACATCCTCTCGGAAGTGATGACGAAGCGCGGTCGAGTCGCCGTGGGGATCGCCTACGTGCTCGAGAGCATCGAACGGACCGCGCTCTATGCGTGCGATCTCGGCGAGATTGCGATCAACCACGCGGTCGAGACCCCGGCCGCGAGCACGGTGGCGGCTCCGACCCCCTCCGGGGATCGCGCGGGCCGCAGAGCGAGCGTTCCTACCGTTACTACGTAAAACCGCTCGGAGGTATGTAGCTCTCTACCCGGAGCCGCCCGGGGAGGAGCCGACGGCGAGCTCGAAGAGCCGTCCCATCTCACCGGCGGTCGGGATCCGGGGATTCGCGACCGTCGCGGTCGCGCGTCGCGCCCGCTCGACCAGCACGGTGATACGCTGATGCAGCGCCTCCTCGTCAAAGCCGACCGCACGGAGTTCGGTGGCGAGGCCCAGCGTGCGCGCGAATGCACGAATCCGCTCCGCGAAGCCGGAGGTCACCGCGTCGGTGGGAGCGGGAAAGGCGGGGACGACCGACTCGTACCGGTCCCGAGCCGAGGGGAAGTTGTAGTCCACGGTGGCGGGCAGCACGATCGCCAGCAGTGCGGCATAGCCGACCTTGGGCACTTCGGGCACGAGCGACCGCGCCATGGCGTGGGCGAGACCCAGCGAGGCGTTCGAGGTGGCGAGGCCCCCTCGGGCCGCGGCATAGTACAACGAGGATCGCGCCTCCGCGTCGTGCGGTTGTCGGGCCAGGCGCGGGAGCGCCGTGACCGCGACGCTCAACGCGTCGCGCGCCATCGCATCCGAGAACGGACTCGCCCCCTCGGCGCCCAGCGCTTCGACGGCGTGTGCGACGACCTCGAATCCGTGCGCCACGGCGAGGCCGGCGGGAACGCTCCGGGCGAGCGACGGATCGAGGCACGCCCACTCGGGGATCAATGCGCGGTGCGTGAGCT
>JBOGRR010000143.1:0-2434 GCA_050749765.1 Thermoplasmata archaeon
GTCCGCGCGCGGCCCCTCGCCGCCGCACGGAAGCTCGCGTCTTGGAACTCGCCGACCTGGGCCATTGTCGCCGACGGCAGCGAGTGAAGGCGTTCCCGGTCGCTCGGACCGAAGAAGCTCACGAGCGCGTCGGTCGACTCGAGAGCGGTCCGACGGTGTCCCCCGATCGGCGCGAGGGAGCGGGCCGGGAGCTCCGCCGTCGCGGCCCAATATGTCGGCTCGTCCTGGTAGAGGAGGAGGGGGATGGCACCGATGCGCAGCGTTTCGAAGACGAAGGCGTTCGCGTAGGAGATCGTCTCCGACCACGACTCGATCGTCACTCGTTCGCGCGGCCGCACTCCGAGGCAACGACGCAGCACCAGGCGGGCCATGGCACGACCCTCTTCACCCGAGTCAGGGATCGGCGGGGCGGACGCCTGCCCGTCTGCTCTTTCCCGAAAGCCCGGATGGCCGGTACCGGCGAGCTCGTAGCGGAGCCGATAGGCCGCCTCCCCTTCGGCCACCTCGGCACGGGTGGCGATCCACTCGAACGGACCGCTCTGCGCCCGGTACTCCGAGAGGAATCTCGTCAGCGAGCGGACGGTCTCGGCCGGTCCGTGCCGGTGGCGACGCGGGACGTCACGTCGCCCGGCGGCCGAGAGGATCTCAGCGGCGCGCAACCGCCACTGCTCGAGGTCCGGGACCCGCTCGACCTGGATCCCAGGGTGGCGTACCTGCCAGCGTTCGATCGGCTCCGGTCGGGCCGATCGGTCGACGACCGCGAGCACGTGCGCCGGAATCCCTTCGCCGATCCGCTGGGCCGCGGCGCCGAGGACGCGTCGATACGACTCCCACGCCGGCGCGCCGGCCGGATCCGGAGCGACGGAGAGCGAGCGAAAGGCAGGCATGAGCCGGGCGTCTCGAGTTGGCGGGGATATGATCTCCGCTCCGCGCGACGCGGGCAGGCGGTCGACCACCGTGCCGGACGGGAGCCTCGGGCGGAGCGTAGCGACCATCACGGCTCCGGGCGGACGGAGTTGCAGGGCGACGATATCCCACGGTGCGACCGGGCCCACGGGGTCGGCGGCTCCGCGCACGCGCCACGGACCGGTCGGTCGGATCCCGTAGAGGTCCCAGAGTCGTCGGACCGTCATGTGGCTCACCCCGTACTCTCGCGCGAGTCTTCGCGTCGACCATCCGCGGGAACCCGCCTCGGCGGGGGGGCCGAGGGTCGCGCGCACGATGCGCTGCAGTCGCTCCTCCGCAATGCGCCCCGAGCGCACCGGGGCGAGAGACTCCTCGAGACCGTGCAGTCGGAGCGAGAGGAATCGCCGACGCCAGCGGCCGACCGTCCTCCGGTTGAGGCGCAACGACGCCGCGATCTCGAGATCCGTTCGGCCATCGGCGGCCAACAGGATTAGCCGCGCGTGCCGAGCACGGGTCCGGTCCACGTTCGGTGCGTCCCGCCAGCGTACGAGGCGGACTCGCTCCTCCGGGCTGAGCTCTACGCGCGGGGCGACTCGCATCGATCGTCCAAGTGCACTCGGGGCCTAAAGCGGATGGGGCCGGGCGGTGCCGGGATATGGCTAGGCCCGAATGTTCCAGTCACCCGCGAGTAAATAACCCCCGGCGGGGTCATTCGGGCGATGACCGCGAAATCCCCACCCCGACGTCGCACCACCGTCAAACCTCCGACCGCTTCCGAGATCGCTCCCGGCGTGTTCGTCGGGGGGTGGAAGGACGCGACTGGATTCCCGGGCACCCGATTCTGCGTGCTCGATGAGGTCCCAGCGGGCACGATCCCCGCCGAAGCGCACATCCCGATCTATGACGGCGCCGAGGACGCTCCGATCCGGGCCAACCTCGACCGTCTCGCGCGGCGCGTCGACTCCGCGCGGGCTCGGGGCGAGCCCGTGCTGCTGTTCTGCGGGCACGGCGTGCGACGCGGACCGCTCGCGGGAGCGTGGTACCTTCACCGCCACGATCACATCTCGCTGGACGCTGCGTTCGAACGGCTCGGCGAGATCCGCCCTCAGACCGAGCACGTAAGCCAGTGGGCGGGCCACTGGGAAGTGCTTGCGGAACCGAAAGCGCCCCGTCGCGCTGGACGTGGATAAGGCCGGTGCTGCGCGAGGAGGACCCCGACGCCGCCTGGGTCCGGGCACTCACGGGAGCATCGCCCATTCGCGTGGAGGCTGCGCTCCGCGAGGCGTCTGACCGTGTCGACCTCTTTAGCTCGATCGCGCGGGCGCATCAACGTCATGGGCGCACTTCGTACGTGGAGATCGACGCTCCACTAGAGCTCTACGCGATCGCGCGTCTCGTGCGGCCCCGTGCCGTCGTGGAGGTCGGAGTCTCCTCGGGCGTATCCTCCGCGTACCTGCTCGCGGCGCTTCACAAGAATCGACGAGGAACGCTCCATTCCGTCGACCTTCCTCAGGTCGACCGACGGCCT
>JBOGRR010000144.1:0-2433 GCA_050749765.1 Thermoplasmata archaeon
TACTTCATGCGCGATCAGCAGGCGCTCACGGCCCACGGCTTCGTCTTCGGGCGGATGTCGAAACCCCAGCGTCGAGACGAGCCGCCGCTCACGAACGCCATCCTCCGGTCGATGGGGGCACGAGTCACAGGATCTATCCGTTCGCCAGGTACCTTCGAGGGCGGTGACTTTCTGCCGGCGGGCGATTTCGCGCTCGTTGGACTCGGGGACCGGACGAATCGCAGCGGGGTCGAACAGTTCCTTCGGCTTTCCACCGGATTTTCCGAGGTCGCCGTGGTCCGACAGCCCGCTCACCCGCTGATCCCCGGTGACGAACCGGACCCGATGGTCGACATGCATCTCGACACCTTCCTCAACTTTCCGGGTCAGGGGATCGCCGTCGGGCTCGAGCCGCTCTTGCGCGCGGCGCGGGTCGAGGTCTACTCGGCACGGGCCCGCAGAACCCCGCGACGCGAGGGTGGAACCACCAACTTGTATGACTACCTGAGCGCCAAAGGATTCCGCATCGTCCCCATCACGACGCTCGAGCAGCTCAGCTACGCCTCGAACTTCCTCTGCCTGCGCGACCGTCAGATCCTCACCTTCGAGGTGGAGCGGATCGCCCCCCGGGTCATCCTGGGGCTACGGACTGCCGCGCGGGAGAACCCCCGGCGCTACGGGCCGCTGCTGCGACAGGCCCTGCGCGACCGAGCCCGCCTGACCGAACGGCGCCAGTTCTTCCCCTTCAAGCCCGAACTTGCCGACCTCGGGGTCGATCTGCGTACGATCCGTCTCGACCAGATCACCGGTGGTTACGGCGCGGCCCACTGCATGACGTGCGTGCTGCGTCGCACCCCGTCTTAGGCGTTCGCCTGCACACGGGTGCCGGCGTCGTGGGCCAGTGCCCGACCGAGCGACGGAATGTCCGTGACGATGAACTCGCGCCCGCCGCTCTTCAGAAAGTCGATCCCGGCTTCGACCTTCGGGCCCATCGAACCCACGGGGAACTCCCCGGAGCGCTGCCAGCGTTCGAGCACGTCGAGCCGAATCGCTCCGAGCCATTGCTCCCACTTCGTTCCGTATCCCACGGCGATCCCGGGGACATCGGTCACGATGACGAGGCGCTTCGCCCCGATCTCCCGCGCGACGAGCGATGCGGCGAGGTCTTTGTCGAGGACCGCTTCGACGCCTTCGAGCCTCCCACCCGCCCGGACGACCGGGATCCCCCCGCCCCCGGCGACGATCGGGATCGCTCCCTTCGCGAGTCCGGAGTCGAACCACGATCGAACCGCCGCGCCTTCGATCCAGCGGACCGGGCGCGGTGACGGAACGACCCGCCGCCAACCACCGCGCCCGGCGTCCGGCACGATCGTCCAGCCCGCGGTCTTGCGGAGGCGACGCGCCTGTTCCTCGGTGTAAAGCGAGCCGATCGGCTTCGTCGGGGTTCGGAACGCGGGGTCCCGACGCGCGACTTCCATTCGGGAGATCATCGAGAAGACGGTCCGTTCGACCTTGGCCACGGCGAGAGCGTCCGAGAGCTCCTGCTGGATCAGATAGCCGATCTGACCTTCCGACTCCGCGACGAGGACATCGAGCGGTCGAGGAGGGACCTCGGAAGCGGCCAACTCGGTCGCCCGGAGGAGCGCCCCGACCTGCGGACCATTGCCGTGGCACAGCGCGATCTCGTGGCCCGCGGCCGCGAGCTCGGCGATCGCCGGCGCGGTCCGGCGCATCCGCTCCACGGCCTCCTCCCACGAACCGCGTCCACCCGGGCGCTGGAGCGCGTTGCCGCCGAGTGCGAGAACGATGCGGTCCTTCATCCGACGCCGCGAGCACGAGGGCGACCAAAAGTTGGTCCCCCCGGCCGAGAGGCTCGATCTCCAGCGCCCGACGATAATGCTCATGACTTCGGGGGGCTCCACACCGACCATGGGCGACCTACGAGATCACGAAGATACCCTGGGAAAGGCACTGAGGGTCGTAGCCGCGCACACCCCCTTCGTGGAAGCCGTCGCTCAACGTGCGGATGGACTACAGCTGCGCGTCGACCGAACCGGCAATACCGTGACGGTGAACCCGGTCCTCTCGGGCGCCGCGATGCGGGCGTGGGGCGGCGACCGGTGGCTCGAAGTCGCCGCGAGCCGACTCGATCCCCCCGCGCTCGACCGGGCCGCCACGGCGCTGATCGCCCAACTCGAGCGTCGGCCGAAAGGGCCTGCCGCTCCCGGAGCCCCGACGACCGCCCGACTCGAGGCGATACATCCCCCGGCCCACTCCATGAACGAACTCACGATCGAAGATCGCATCGGGCTCGCGAAGGATTACCGTGGCTGGGCGGCGGGGGTCGAGGGAATTTCCGACACCAACGTCATGCTCGCGTCGGGCGAAGATGAGCGCCTGTACCTCAACAGCGTCGGCGCGTACCGATACCAGGTCGTCTCCCGCGCGGTCGGC
>JBOGRR010000145.1:0-2410 GCA_050749765.1 Thermoplasmata archaeon
GTGTCCTCGGTGACGAACGACGTGTGAAGTCCTGCCTCCTTCGCGCGCGCCACGCACTTCAGCGACGCCAGGCGGACCTCCTCCTGGGTCATCTTGAGCTTGTAGCGTAGGTGAACGTTGCTCGCCGCCACGAAGATCGCGATGTGGCTCGCCCCGCTCTCGATTACCGCGTCAACATCCGCGAGAACGGTTCGGGCCGAACCGAGGATCTTCGAGCGAAGCCCCGCGTGGGCGAGCCGGGAGACGGAGCGCGCCTCATCCGGCGAGACGACCGGGATACCGGCATCGATGATGTGGACCCCGATCTCCGAGAGCTTCTCCGCGATACGGAGTTTCTCCTCCGGCGAGTAGTGCACCCCCGGCATTTGCTCGCCGTCGCGCAACGTTTCGTCCCAGAACGCGATCGAGGGGGCGAAGTGGCGGTCTCCGACCGTCTGGGAGTGGTAGTCCTCAACCAGGGGAGGTTCGGTCATCTCCACCCTAGCGACCGGAGATTTTGAGATAACATTACCGCGGTCAAAGTCGTGCGCGCTCGGCGGTGAATTGACCCCCGAGCCGTCGGTCCCGGCTCACGGCTTAAATACGACGCCGGATTCAATTTGCCCGACGACTGAGCGCAGCGACGCGCGGCCGCACCAACCATGACAACTCCGGAGGCACAAATCTCTCCCACCACGACCGAATCCGGCGACGCTCCGCGCCGCCCCGCCCGCGAGCTTGCCGATCTCAGTGTGATGATCGGCGGACAAGGCGGGGACGGGACCCTGACCGTCTCCGACCTCCTCGGTCGGTACTTCCGCAAACTTGGGCTCTACGTCTATACGTCTCGAAATGTTCTATCGCGGATCCGGGGCGGCCACGCCGATGCTTCGATACGCGCGTCCCGCAAGGCGATCGCCGCCGTCAAGTCGCAAGTCGATGTCCTGCTGGCCTTTGACGAGGAGGCCGCGGAGCTCGGGCGCAAGGAGCTCACCCCAGAGGGCGTGATCATCTACGATTCGTCGGTGTTCTCCTCGACGATCCCGAACGCCTACGGCTTTCCCTTCGCTACGCTCGTCGGCGGTCAGGTGGGCCAGCCGATCTACAAGAACACCGCCGCCTACGGTGCGATCAGCGTGCTGCTCGGTTTCGACGCGTCGCTCACCCATCAGGTCATCCAGGATCGATTCGAACGGCGCGGAGCCGAATCGCTCCAGAAGAACCTCAAGGCGCTCGACATCGGTCGGCAGGCCGCACTCGCGGTCCCGGAGATTCCCCACCGTTGGGAAATCGCAACGGGCGAGGCTCACGATCAGATCCTCACGATCGGCAACCAGGGAGTCGCGCTCGGCTTTGTGGTCGGAGGCGGTCGATTCTTCGCCGGCTATCCGATCACACCCGCGACCGAGGTGATGGAGTACCTCCAGCGCTACTTGCCACCGTTCCACGGGGTGGTTCGGCAGGCCGAGGATGAACTCGCCGCGATCAACATGATCATCGGTGCCGCTTACGCCGGCGCGCGGGTCATGACTTCCACGAGCGGGCCGGGTCTCTCCTTGATGACGGAGGGGATCGGCCACGCCGGCGCCGCCGAGCTCCCGATCGTAGTCGCCGACTGCCAACGGGTCGGGCCCTCGACCGGCGAGCCCACGCGTCACGAGCAGTCCGACCTCGCGCATCTCGCCCACCTCGGGCACGGGGAGTTCCCCCGATTCATCGTCGCTCCCGGGAACCCGCTCGAGTGCTTCGAGATGACGGTCGATGCGCTCAATCTCGCAGAGAAGTGGCGGGTCCCGGTCATCCTCCTGCTCGACCAAGCCCTCTGCCAGAACACGACGACGAGCCCTCCGTTCGATCTCAGTAAAGTCCACGTCGCTCGGGGCAAGACGCTCAATGCAGCCGATCTCACCAAGATGACCGAGTACCGAGCCTACGCGCACACGGAGGATGGGGCGAGCCCGTACGCGCCTCCAGGTACCCCGGGAGTGTGGGCCGAGATCACGGGGAACGAGCACGATGAGTGGGGTCACGTATCGGTCGCGGTCCCGAACCGGATCCAGATGATGCACAAGCGTATGGACAAGATGGTGAAGGCGCGGGACGACCTCCCCGCCGGCCGATACTCCGGCCCCACGGACGCCAAGATCGGGATCATCGGGTTCGGCAGTGCGACCGGCCCGATCCTCGAAGCGCAGGACCTGCTTACCGCGCGCCGCATTTCGACCCGCTTCTATCGGCCCCGGACCCTCTTTCCCGTCCCCGCGCACGAACTCGATCCGTTCCTAGAGAAGGTCGACGTCTGCTACGTGGTCGAGCACAACTTCACCGGTCAATTTGCGAACCTGATGCGCGAGGCCGTCCCTCGACACTACGCGAAGTTGCGATCCGTGCTTCGCTTCGATGGGCACTCGTTCCGCGCCCCGGAACTCGC
>JBOGRR010000146.1:0-2355 GCA_050749765.1 Thermoplasmata archaeon
ACCTGCTCCTACCGCGCGGCATCGATACCCTGCACGGATTCCGACGTCCCCCTTGGGCCGTGCGCGCGTACCAGCGGGTCATCCGTCGCCTCGCGGGATACGACGACCCATCTTCGATCTCGCGGCCGACCCACTTCGACCCGCCGAGCGTACGGACCGTCGACGTGGCGATCGTCGGGCACGGCACGAGCGGAGCGGCCGCGGCCGCTGAACTGCGCGCGCGAGGGGTCGATTCGCTTCTCACGCTCGACCGCGAGCGGGAGTCGGCGACGCCCGGGAGCCGGCCGGACCTCGAGGGGACCAGCGCGGTCTTCCTCCCGCCGCCGAGCGCCGGGGCCGCCCATCCGTTCCGCCTCCTCGCGACCCAAGGCAGCTCGCGGTCGATCCTGCTCCATGCGCGCCGCGTCGTCGTAGCCACCGGAGGGTACGATGCCTCGCTTCTCTTCGCCGGGAACGATCGCCCGGGCGTCATGACCGCCGAAGGGGCGATGCGGTTCGCTCGAGAAGGATTCACGCCGTTCGACCGGGCCGTCGTCGTCGGCGGGGGCGAACGAGCACGGTCGGTGCTCGAGCGATTCCCGGGACAGGTCGAGGCGATCGTCGCCCCTGGCGCGATCGATCCAGACCTCACGCGGGCGGCGAGCGACCGCAGAGTGCCCCTCTACCCTCGCAGCCTCCTCGTTTCCACCCACGGACGACGTGCCGTGCGCTCGGTGCGTATTCGCAGTCGATCGAGGGGACCGTACGCGACGCTCGGTGCGGACGCGGTCGTGCTCGCGCATCGGAGGATCCCGCACCCGCAGCTGTTCTTCCAAGCGGGAGCGCGGATGGAGTGGCGGGGAGCGAACGGGGCGTACTATCCGCGCACGGATGTACACGGGGCCACCAGCGTCGAGGGCCTCTATGCCATTGGCGAGGCGGCGGGAACGGTGGAGGCGAACGGCGCGCACGCGAGCGGTCAGGCGACCGGCCGTGCCATCGCCGAGTCCGAACCCCCCTCGCTCGATCTGGACGCGCCCGGCGGAGCGCCCACGCCCACGGAGCTCGAGGGGTACTACCGAGAGCTTCTGGAGGAACCCGAGGGGCTCTCGAAGTGGATCGCGTGCCCCTGCGAGGACGTTCTACTGCGCGAGGTCAAAGAGGCGAGCGCGCGCGGATATCGAGGAATCGAGGTCGTGAAGCGATACACCGGCCTCGGCACCGGTCTCTGCCAGGGTCGCTACTGTCTGCCGGACGCCCTCCTCGTGCTCTCGATCCTCGAAGGGCGGCCCCCATCGGACGTCGGATATATCACGCAGCGACCGCCGGTAGTACCGACCACGTTGGGTCAGCTCGCCTCGCTCGCCGACGCGCTCGGCGCGGAGCCGGGCCGATGACGGGACCGACCCGCTCAGGATATGCTGTCGTCATCGTCGGCGCCGGGGTCATCGGCCTGTACACGGCCTACCACCTCGCGCGTGCGGGCGCGGGTCCCGTGCTCGTCGTGGATCGGGGATTCCTGTCGAGCGGGGCCTCCGGCCGCAACGGTGGCGGAGTCCGGCAGCAGTGGCAGACGCGCGCGACGATCCGTCTCGCGCGCGAGTCGGTCACCGCCTACCGCCACTTCGCGCGAGATTTCGGGTTCAACCCGTGGTTCCGGCAGTCCGGCTATCTGTTCCTCGCCCGGACCGCGGCCGAACTCGATCGACTGCGCCCCGTGCACGATCTCGTGCGGGCCGAGGGCCTTCCCTCCGAGATCCTCGACGCCGAGGGGGTTGCGCGCCGCATTCCCGGCCTCGCGCCGGGCGCCGCCATCGGCGCGACGTATCTCGGCACCGATGGAACGCTCTACCCATTCCCGGTGGTCTGGGGGCTGTACGAGGCCGTTCGAAGGATGGGGGTCGAGGTCCTCCTCGGCGTCGAAGCGATCGGCGTCGATTCGACCGACGGTCGGATCGTGGGCGTGCACACCTCGAAGGGGCGGATCGCGACCCCGATCTGCGTCAACGCGGCCGGCGGATGGGCCCACGAATTCTCAACGCGCGCCGGCCTCGTGAGCGCGAACTCGCCGACGCGCCACGAGATCCTCGCGACCGAGCCGCTCAAACCGTTCCTCGACCCCATGGTCGTGCGCGCCTCCGACGGCCTGTATTTCAGCCAGACGATGCGGGGCGAGATCGTCGGCGGGATCTCCCCGAACGCCCACGGAGGGGCGAGCTCGATGGCGAGCTCGCCGGAGTTCCTCGTGCGGATGTCGCGTGCGCTCGTCGACCTCCTTCCGGCCCTCGCGAGCGTCGGCGTGTTGCGAGCGTGGTCGGGGTATTACGATGATACCCCGGATGGGTTTCCGATCCTCGGCGTAGATCCGCACCTGCC
>JBOGRR010000147.1:0-2342 GCA_050749765.1 Thermoplasmata archaeon
CTGCCCGATTGAACCGAGTCTCGCCGCGCGACTTCGAGCCGCGCCCTCGAGCGCTCTTCGCGCCGTGCGCGTCGGCGCCGAAACCGACCTCGCGTCCGACCCCTCGCGCGGGCGAGACCCCCGGCCCGTAGGAGTGTTCCGCGACCTTACCGGCAGAATCCCTTAGTACCTGTCGTTGGTCCCCACGCGCCTACGGAAATCCCCCCTATGTCGAGCGTACCCGTCATCGAAGCTCGCGGCGTGACGCGAGTCTTTGAATCTCGTAAAGGGTTCCTCTTCCGGGACGTCACGCGCACCGAAGCGCTGCGCGGGATCAGTCTGACGGTCGCTCCCGGCGAAATCTTCGGCCTCCTCGGGCCGAACGGCGCCGGCAAGACGACGCTCACGAAGATCTTCACGACGCTCCTCCTACCCACCGGCGGCAGCGCGCGGGTGCTCGGCCTCGACGTGACGAAGGACACCGTCGCGCTGCGGGCGCGCATCGGACTCGTCCTCGGTGGAGAGCGAGGGCTCTACAACCGCATCAGCGCCCGCGAGAACCTGCGGTACTTCGCGGACCTCTACGGGGTCCCTCTCCAGGAGCGCGAGGGCCGGATCACGGAGCTCATCGAGCGCGTGGGGCTCGCCGACGCCGCCGACCGCCGGGTCGAGGAATATTCCCGCGGGATGAAGCAGAAACTGCACATCGCCCGGGGGATCCTCCACCACCCCGAGGTCCTCTTCTTGGATGAGCCGACGATCGGGCTCGACCCCAAGTCGGCGCGCGAGATGCGCAAGCTCGTGCGCTCGCTCGTCGGCGACGGGGTCACGATCTTCCTCACGACCCACTATATGTTTGAGGCGGAGGAGCTCTGTCACCGCATCGCGATCCTCTCGAAAGGCCGGCTCGTCGCGCTCGACACCGTGAGCGGCCTGCAGGAGCTTGTCGGCGGGGACCGTACGATCGAGGCGGAGGACTACGGCTTCGAGGACCCGGAGATCGCCGCGCTCAAGGGGCTCACCGGGGTCTCGAAGGTCGTGGAGGAGGAGTACGGGCCGTTCACCCGCCTCACCCTGCGCGTGCGCACCGACTTACCGACCGTCGCCGAGGTGCGGAGCCGTCTCGCGAACCACGGTGGACTTACCGTCCGTGAGCGGCGAACCTCGCTCGAGGATGTCTACCTCGATCTCGTCGAGGAGGAGGCGCGCTAGATGGCGAGCCCGACGTTGCCGCGCGGAGCCGTCTGGTCGGGACGCCGCTCGACGATCGCCTCCCTGCGCCTATCGGTCCTGTCGTTCCTCGCCGATCCGCAGTGGCTCATCCCGTCGATGATCGCGCCGATCGTGTTCGGGTTCGTCTCCTACGAGCTCTTTGTCGGGTCGCCCGACCTGATCGTCTACGCGATCCTCGGGGCCGGGATGATGAGCATGTGGGGCCAGACGCTCTACGGGAGCGGCTGGGCAACCGGGCAGGACCGCAACCTCGGCACCCTCGAGCCGACGATCCAGGCGCCGACGCCCTACATCTATGTCGTCCTTGGGCGGATCATCTGGAACGTCGTATCGGGCCTGATCGGCATCCTGATCGTCTTTGTCGTGATCATCGGGATCTCGGGCCAACTTCCGTCGATCAACGACCCGCTCGCGTTCGCCGTTCTCTTCGTGTTCGTGATGCTCACGCTCGCGGCGGTCGGCACCGTCTTCGCAGCCGCGTACGTCTACACGCGCTACGCGGGATTCATCCAGAACATCGGGGAATTCGCCTTCTACGTCGGGACCGGTTGCATGTTCCCGGTGATCTTGCTCCCGTTCTGGGTGAACCCGGTCGGCCTCTTCTTCCCGCCGACCTGGGCGCTCGATGCCCTGCGCTATGCCTCGATCCCGGGGTACCAGGGATTCTCGTGGGGCCTGGGATGGGATCTTGTCGGCGCCGTCGGCACGACGCTCGTCTATGTCGCGATCGCCGGGTTCATCTTCCGCCGGGTCGAGCGCCACATCCTCGAGGTCGGGGACCTCTCGGACTTCTGAGGAGCGACGATGGCCTCCGTGAGCCCGTATCGAGCATCGTTCTGGCGGACCTTCTGGGCGAACGCCATCGTCTCCCCGAAGACATCGCTCGGGTTCATGCGGATCGACTTCATCCTCGGGGAGATCTTCGTCATCCCCCTCACGCAGATCGCCTTCTTTGCGTTCGTCGTCGTGCTCTCCTACCAGGGTACCGATACGGCCCAGAGCGTGATCAGCGCTCAAGTCGCCTACGTCGCGGTCGGCAACGCGGTCGCCACGGTCGCCTACACGAGCATCTTCTCGGTCTGCCAGACCACGGACTCCGAGAAGCAGATGGGCACGATGGAGCACCTCCT
>JBOGRR010000148.1:0-2257 GCA_050749765.1 Thermoplasmata archaeon
CCTCAAGGGGGGGCAGCTGGCCGAGCTCGTGCCGTCCCGCCGCTACGCGACGATCGCCATCAGCGACGTGGTCGGCGATCCGCCGAGCGTGATCGCCTCCGGCCCGACCGTGCGGGCGACCGGTTCGCCCCGCTTCGCCCTGGAGTCCGCGCGCCGCTACGGATTCTTCCACCGTCTCCCGCCCCGCGTGAGGGAACGCCTCGGCGCACTGGCACGAGCGCCGTCGGGACCACCGCGGCGCGACGCTCGTCGGGCGACGTTCGCCTTCGCGGCGACCAACGCAACGGCGGTCGAGGGCGCGGCGCGGGAAGCGCGACGACGTGGGTACACGGTCGTACGTGGAGCGCGACCGATCGTCGGCGATACCCGACGCGCCGCGCTCGCCGAGGCGCGCGCCGTCGTGCGCAGCCCGCGCGCTCGACCGATCGCTCGGATCAGCGGCGGAGAGACGACGGTCGTCCTCGGGCCGCATCCCGGTCGCGGCGGGCGTAATCAGGAGTTTGCCCTCACCGCAGCGAGACCTCTGGCCGGGCGGAGCGCCGTCGTGCTCTCGATCGGCACCGACGGGATCGACGGGCCGACCGATGCGGCGGGAGGCTGGGTCGACGGTCGGACCGTGACGCGAGCGCACCGGCTCGGGCTCGATCTCGCGAGGGAGCTCACCCGCCACAACGCCTACCCGACGCTCGAGCGCCTGGGCGGACTTCTGCGCACCGGACCGACCGGGACCAACGTCACGGACCTTCACGTCGCGCTCATCGCCGCGCGCCGTCGCGGCGCGGCCTAGGGATCCGAGTACGGAAAGTCGTCCGGTACGGGGTGATCCTTCCAGTCGACGTAGACCGACTTGAGCTGGAGGTAGTCGCGGACCCCCCAGACGGTCCCCTCGCCGGCGAGACCGCTCTGGCGGAAGCCCGCGTGGTATCCCTGTGGGTTCTCCGGGCCGGCCCGGTTGATGTAGGTCTCCCCGTAGCGGATCGACCGGATCGTGCGTTCGGCAAGGGCGAGATCCTGCGTAAAGACGTAGCTCGACAATCCGTAGCGGCTCTCGTTGACCTGCCGAACGGCCTCATCGAAGTCCTGGTAGGTGAGGATCGGGAGGACCGGCCCGAAGATCTCCTCCTCCGAGATCGGATTCGACGGGGTCACTTCGGTGAGGATCGTCGGCTGATAGAACGCCCCGTGCTCGTAGACCGCGCCGGTCGGAGCCGATCCACCGAGCGCGACCTTCGCTCCGTCGGAGACCGCGCGCGTAACGTCCGCGGCGACCTGGTCGCGCGCGCTCTTTGCGTAGAGCGGTCCGATGTCCGTGCCCGGACGCAGGCCGGGGCCGATCCGTAGCGCTCGCGTGAGCGCGGTGACGCGCCGGACGAAGTCGGGACCGACCGACGGGGGCACGTAGCACCGCTCGGCTGCGATGCATGCCTGTCCGGAGTTCCAGAACCTCGCCCACACCGTCGCGCGCGCGGCGCGATCGAGGTCGGCGTCGGGGGCGATGAGGACGGGGGCCTTTCCTCCGAGCTCGAGCAGGCATTTCACGACGCCCGGGGCGGCAAGGTGGAGGACCTCGATCCCGCTCGCGGTCGAGCCGGTCAGGGTCACCGTGGAGCAGCGTCGATGGGAGATGAGCGCGGGGCCGACCGTCGCGCCCGGTCCCGAAACGACGTTGAGGACTCCCGGAGGTAGACCGGCCGCAGCGAGGGTCTCCGCGATGAGGAGGCTCGAGAGCGGCGTCGCGCTCGACGGCTTCAGCACCATCGTATTCCCCGCAACGAGCGCCGGGGCGATCTTGCGCGTGACCGTCGCTGCCGGGAAATTCCACGGAGTGAGCGCGACGACGACCCCGCGCGGGAGCCAGATCAAGCGTTGGGTCTCCCCGATCGGAAGGCCGGAGACCTCCTCGCCCGTGAGCGTGCGTCCGAACGCCGCGTAGTACTCGAGATTGTCGATCGCCCCCACGACCTCGCCTCGGCTCTCGTGGAGGACCTTGCCCATCTCGCGGGTCATCAGGCGAGCGAGCTCCTCGGCGCGCGCGCGCAGGCGATCGGCCGCACGCAGGAGGACCTTCGCGCGGGCCGCGCCGCCGATCGCTTCCCACGCCGGTTGGGCTCGATGGGCCGAATCCATCGCAGCCGCGGCGTCCTCGGCGGTCCCTTGGACGACCGACCGGACCACGGTGCCGTCGGCGGGATCGACGACGCGGAAGCTCGCGCGTGATCCCGCGGGTACGTTCGCGTTGTCGAGCCAGAGTCCGACC
>JBOGRR010000149.1:0-2246 GCA_050749765.1 Thermoplasmata archaeon
ATCCGAATCTCCGCTACGCGGTGGCGATCGGGCGGGCTCGCGCCGATCCCCGGCTCGCCCCGTCCGAGTTCCGTCACCGGCTCGCCCAGCGCCCACCCGAAGCCGAGGGACTCCGCCTCGAGATGGGACTCGCCTGGGTCCCGGACCCGGCCGAGGTGCGCACCGTGCTCGATGGCTGCCTCTCGGGAGAAATCAATCAAGGCCATGTCTTCCTCGTCGTCATCGAGGCCGCACGAAATCCGTTCGGACGCGACGTCGTCTTCGGCTGGTTGCGCGAGCGCCTCGACGAGCTCGACGCGCTCTTTCGGGGGACCGTGCTCCTACCGGAGACCCTACGCGCGACGATCCCCCTCGTCGGCCTCGAGCGCGCGGGGGAGGTACGGCAGTTCTTTGCCGACCACCGACCCCCAGAGGGGATTCGTGGGATCGACCACGGACTCGAGCTCCTTACGATCGCCGAGCGGTTCCGCGAGCGGATGAGGCCCCCGGACGCGGCGTAGCTCGCCGAGGCGTCTCGGTCGCCGACCAGATGTACCAGGTCCCGTGAGCCTGGCTGAGCAGACGCCCCTCCGCGTCGGCGAGCGAGCCCTCGACGAACGCGAGATGACGGCCGCGCCGCAGGATCTTGCCCCGCGCGACCAAACGCTCGCCGAGGCGCGCTGAGCGCAGGAACTCGACGTAGAGTGAGGTCGTCGCCGTCGTCTCCCCTTCCGCGAGCGTCGTCACAACGGACGCCCCCATGGCGGTGTCGAGGATCGTTGCGTAGACGCCGCCATGAACGACGCGATTGAGGTTGAGATGGCGCTCCTCGACCCGCCCGGCGACCACGCAACGACCGACCCGGCTGTGCTCGACATCGATCGAGAATCCGACCTCGTGGTGGAAACCCCCGAGGCGGTTCGCGAGTCGGAGGTCGGTGGGGGAGCGCGTCGGCCGGGGCTCGGGAGACCGCGTGCGCGATGCCATCCCGCGGGCCAGAGGTCCGCATGGGATAAGTAGTGCGTTTCCTCGATACGGCGATGGCCCGAACCGACACGGGACGCGCCACGTTTCGCGCGGCTCCGAACATCGCGCTGGTCAAGTACTGGGGTGTTCGCACCCCCGAACTCGGCCTCCCGTTCAACTCGTCGCTCTCCGTTACTCTCGGTCGGATGCACACGGAGACGACCGTGCGTTTCGCCCCCGAGCTCGCGGCCGATTCGCTCCGCCTCAATGGGGCATCGACCCGCGGCCCGATGCTCACCGACGTGTCGCGCTTTTTGGACCGGGTCCGCGGCCTCGCACGGCTCTCCACCCGAGCCGAAGTTCGAACCGCGAACAACTTCCCAACGGCGAGCGGCCTCGCGAGCAGTGCGAGTGGGTTCGCCGCCCTCGCCGGCGCCGCGACCCGGGCAGCGGGACTGCATCTCTCCGCCCGGGCGCTCTCGCGACTCGCCCGCCTCGGCTCGGGCAGCGCGTCGCGGTCCATCTACGGCGGGTTCGTCGAGTGGCGGGCCGGCCACCGGGAGGACGGACGCGATTGCTTCGCCCGGCCGCTCTATCCCGCGAGCCACTGGCCCGCGTTTCGCGACCTGGTCGTGATCATCGCATCGGCCCCGGTGAAGAAGGTCCGCTCGGCCGACGCGATGCAGTCGAGTGTTCGGACCTCCCCGTACTTCCAAGCGCGCCAGCGGGAAATCCCGCGTCGGATCGTCTCAATGCGACGCGCGATCGGACGGCGCGATGCGTGCACGCTCTTTCCCCTCATCATGGAAGAGTGCGATAGCTTCCGCAAGGTCTGCGAAACGACGAGCCCGTCGCTCGACTATCTCACGGAGGACTCCCGACGAGCGATCGACGAGGTTCGGTCCCTGAACGAGGAGGTCGGCCGTCCGATCGCCGCCTACACGCACGACGCCGGGGCGCACCTGCACATCTTCACGCTCGCCGCGGACGCCGGGATGGTCCGCCGGCGGCTCGCACATCTCCGCGGGGTCCAAGAGACCCTGCTCCTTCGACCCGGACCGCCGGCCGAAGAACGCCGGACCCGCTGAGGCCCCGCGACGCAGACCGGCCGTGCTCACGGCCGGTGAGGTTTCGGCGTGCGTTCGGGTCTAGACCTCGTGGGTCCTTAGGTTCAAGGAGGATACCATGCTCGCCCTACCGCAGATCGCCCAACCGATGCTCGCTGCCCGATTGAACCGAGTCTCGCCGCGCGACTTCGAGCCGCGCCCTCGAGCGCTCTTCGCGCCGTGCGCGTCGGCGCC
>JBOGRR010000150.1:0-2231 GCA_050749765.1 Thermoplasmata archaeon
CCGATGATCCCCAGCAGCACCGCGAGAATCGCTCCGACCATGAACAGATAGGTGAATCCGATGTCGGCCGGTATCACCGTCTCAACGGGACCCCCGGTCGAGGGCACGAGGACGATCCGAGTAAAGGTCGTGAGGAACGTCGAGACGAGCACCGGGCCGATGCTCGCGCCCAGGTCCTGGAACATCTCGGTCATTCCCATGTGGATCCCGGTCTCGCCCTTATGCGAGGAGAGCGCGATGACGTTGGTCACCGAAACAAGGACGATGATCAGCCCGACGAAGGTGGGGACCGCCTCCACGACGAGGTCAAGATAGACTCCATGGTAGGCGAGTAGGAGAAGAAAGCCGGCGGTCGAAAGCGTTGCGCCGGAGAGGATCATCGGCCGAGGGCCGATGCGAGCGATGGCGACCCCGGCGAGAGGCGCAGCGACGAACATCGAGATGGTGGTCGGTATGCTCGCGATCCCGAAGGCGATGGGGCTCATGTTGAGCCCCGCTCCCGTCGTCACGAGGATCGATAGCGCCACGAAGCCGAGGAAGAGCGCCGTGCCGACCAGTAAAGCCCCCGTGTAGGCGAGGGCGATGTTCCTCGTCGCGAATCGGTGGAGATCGATCAGCGGCTCCGGCGTCGCTCGCTCTCTCCAGATGAAGAGCAGAGTGAGTACGACCGCGATAGCGAACAGCTCGGGGACTCCGATCGAAACGGCGCCGACGGCGCCACCGCTGAGCGTGCTCCACCCCCAGGTCGGTCCGAAGGTTAGGCCGAGAAGGAAGGCGGCGAGTCCTCCCCCGAGGAGTCCGGCTCCGAGTAGATCTAGGCCCACCCCGGTCCCTCGTTGTCCCTCGGGGAGCCACGTCACCGTGAGGATCGTGAGGAGGACCGCGAAGGGCACGACGGAGACGTACGCCACTTGCCAGCCCGCCGTCTCGATCAGCCACGAGCCCACGACCAGTCCCAGGGCCGCTCCGATCGCGAACATCGACGCAATGAGACCCTGCGCGGAGGCGACCCGCTCGCGCGGCAGGGCGTCCGCGACCATCGCTAGCGCGAGCGGGAACATCGCGAGTCCGACGCCCTGGAGCCCTCGGACCGCGATCAGAAGGTTGAGTGCCCCGACGCGATCGACGCCGAAGTAGGGCGCAATGTCGGGGGTCAGCGGCGCGAGGGCGACGGCGACCGCGTAGATCGTGAGGACGACCCCCAGGATCGTCCGCTTTCCGTAGATGTCGCCGAGCTTGCCGAAGATCGGGATCGTGCAGACGCCCACGACGAGGTAGGCGGTGATCACCCATGCGATGCTGGAGACCGGAGCACCACCAAAGAACGACTGTAGCTCCCCGAGGTCCGGGACGAGCATCGTCTCGACAAAATTCACGAGCAACGCCGCCACCGCGAGCAGGGCGAGGATCCGGATCGAGCGGCCGGAGCGGGTCGTCGCGTTCGGGTCGGGTGTCGCCCCCATCTCGGTCACGTTCGTCGAACCCATCGACCCAAAGGGTCGAGGCTCAAGGACCCACCGCCCGAACTCCGTCCGGTCCATCGGCGAACCGTCCCGCGCGTGTGCCGTGCTCGAGAATGCGGTTGAGGCCCGCGAGCGAGATCCGATGCCCGTGCGCCTCCAACTCGGCGAGGATCTTTCGCCTTCTCAACGGAGTCGGGCTCGCGCGGAGCACGGCCAGAACCGCCTCGATCGACCCCGGCGGGATCCCCGACATCCCAGCAGCGCATCCCCTCCGCGTTGATTACGCCGGTGCCGGAGGCTCGAGAACTTCGCATCATCTCGGAGAGATTCCGGTATCTTCTCGGAAAATCGGGATACCCCACCCGCCCCCTACGATCGACCGAGGAAACAGCTATGCAGCAAGCGACGAAGCGAACGGCAGTGGTGCTCGGAACGGTGACCATAGCGCTTGCGTTGATCGCGTTCCTCGCCTTAGGGGCGGGGTTCGCGAGCGCGAGCAGGGCGTCCGGCGGGACTGGGGTTGGCCCGGGGGATCACGCATTTCCTCCGTGCCCGAACGGAACGGGATCCGCGGCGAACCTGACCGGCGCGCCGAACGGCAACACGACCACGCCGCCCCCCCCGCCGTGCGGATGCGTTCCGCCGCCCCGAACGGCCGGCAACGGAACTGGTCCACAGATCGGCGCCAACCGGACCGGCACCCCGCCGCCCCCGTGCGCGTGTCCGCCCCCGAGGAACGGGACCGGCAATGAGACCGCCCCCGTCCAT
>JBOGRR010000151.1:0-2093 GCA_050749765.1 Thermoplasmata archaeon
GCAACAGACAAACGTCCCGAGGTTCCGACATCTCCTCGGGCGAAGGGAGAAGCGCTCCCCGGAGAAAGTACTTGCGGTCGATCAGCAGCTACGAGGGGCTGCCCAGAATCGTGAGCTCATACAGTGCCGAGACCGAGCGAACTCAGTGTCAGCCCCGTCGGCGCGCGACGGAAGTAGGACCGGGGCAGAGCGTGGCGTTCGGTGGCGCGGTGGCCGAAGGCGGCGGTCCCCTCGGCGGTTCCGTACCCTGCGATCGTGCTCATGCCCGAGTTCGGGGCTCGAGGGCGGAAAGCCTTGCCGCAGGGTCCGGGTGCGCCCAGGCAGAACCGATTAAGCCGTCCCGACTTCGGCCCCGGCGATGCCCCGTCGCACATACGGGCGCCTCCGTAAGGTGATCCCGCCCGTGAAACCGGAGAAATGCCGGTTCTGCCGACTCCACCGCCCGTGCCCCGCCCATGGCCGTACCTCCGAGTGAGGAGCGTTCCGCCGGCTCGTGCCTCTTCGGCGACCGAGTGGACCAAGGCCCGGGTTATATGTGGACCGGTCCTCGTCGCTCTGTTGTCCCCTCTTCCCGCGCCGATTCCGCCGTTCGAACCGTTCAAGGCGAAGGTCGTCGAGCCGATCCCGAACCCCTCGCCCGAAGCGCGGGAAGCGGCACTTCGGCGGGCCGGGTTCAATCTCTTCGGTCTTCGATCGGAGGAGGTCCGGATCGATCTCCTCACCGACTCAGGTACCGGTGCGATGAGCGATCGGCAGTGGGCCGCCCTGATGCTCGGCGATGAGTCGTATGCGGGCAGCCGAAATTTCGAGGAGTTCGAGCGGACGATCCGCGAGATCACGGGGTTTGCGCACGTTATCCCGGCCCATCAGGGGCGCGCCGCGGAGAACCTGCTCTTCTCGACGCTCGTTCGCCCGGGCCAGATCGTGCCGAACAACATGCACTTCGATACGACGCAGGCTCACGTCCTCCATCAAGGCGGGGTGCCGGTCAACCTGTGCGGACCCGGGGCCTATGACCCTGAGAGCGATGCGCCGTTCAAAGGCGACATCGATCTCGGTCGCCTGCAGGCGCTCCTCCAGCGCGAGGGACCCGAACGGATCCCCCTCGTCATGCTCACGATCACGAACAATTCCGGGGGTGGACAGCCCGTCTCACTCACGAACGCCCGTGAGGTCGCTCGCCTATCGACCGAGTACGGGGTCCCGCTGTACCTCGACATGTGCCGCTGGGCGGAGAACGCCTTCTTCGTCCGGGAGCGCGAGTCCGGGCAGGCCGAGCGGAGCATCGCCGAGATCGGCCGGAGCTTCTTCGATCTCGCTGCCGGTGCGACGATGAGCGCGAAGAAGGACGGTCTCGTCAACATCGGTGGATTCGTCGCGACGCGCGACCCCGCGGTCGCCGAGCGCCTCAAGGAGGCCGCGATCCTCTTCGAGGGGTTCCCGACCTACGGTGGGCTGGCCCGGCGCGACCTCTCTGCGATCGCGGTCGGGCTCCGCGAAGCGATGGAGCTCGATTACCTCGAACATCGCGTCGGCCAGATCCGATACCTCGCGAGCCTCCTCGAGGCGGGCGGGGTCCCCTTCGTGCGGCCGGTCGGCGGCCACGCGGTCTATCTCGACGTCCGCCGGTTCCTCCCGCAGCTCGAGTTGGACGCTCTGCCGGGGCAGGCGCTCGTCGTCGAGCTCTACCGGGAGGGCGGGCTACGGACCGTGGAGATCGGCTCTGTCATGTTCGGTGACTCGGAGGTCCGCTCGGGAGAACCTCGACCGCTCGAAATGGTCCGCCTCACCGTACCCCGGCGCGTCTACAGCGCGACGCACCTCGCCTACGTCGCCGAGGTCGTGCAGCGAGTCTACGCACGACGCGCGACGATCCGAGGGATGCGGATCGTCCATCGGCCGGCCCGGCTCCCCCACTTCACGGCGCAGTTCGCGCCGCTGTAGTGGGGCACGCGGAACTAGCCGGAGCGTCCGCGTGGGCCGCGGACGGTCCACGTCTGCAAGCCGTCCATCTCGAACGCGAAGTCGGTCGCCTCGCCGCCCAGGGCGCGCACCGCGCGGATGACCTCGGCGCGACGCTCGACATCGCAAAA
>JBOGRR010000152.1:0-1978 GCA_050749765.1 Thermoplasmata archaeon
GTCTCGCTACTCGTCGCTTCGGGCAGAAAGCCCTAGCGGAACCTTCCTGGTTAGCCCGTGATGCAGCAGGATTCTGCCTGTTCAGGAGGGGTTTCCAGGACTCGTCCGCGTAGTACCTAACTCAGCGCTTCGGCGCGTAGGCATCGAGGGCGAACAGGTCGTAGAGGCGGTGCTGGGTGGCGTCTTGGTCGGTGAGCATGCGTCGGGCACGGGGTCGTCCCCGCTCGCCCTGGTAAAGGAGCACGGTCTCTTCGATCCCCGAAAGGCTCGAGAGCAGCGCCCGGACCGAGAGATGCAGCCCGGCTCGCTCCGCCTCGCGAACCATGAGCTTGGCGACCATGAGCGCGAGCACGCAGTAAAAGACGTGGACCCGTATCTTCTGGTCGGTCCAGTGGAACATCGGCGAGAACGAGACGACCTTCGGGTCCTTCATCTGACGGAAGTCGCCCTCGACGGCTTCTTGGGAGCGGTAGTAGGCGACGACCTGGACCGTCGAGGCCTGCTCGGGGGTCTTGTCGGTGAACAGGATCCGCTTGCCGAAGAGCTCGTCTTCGAGCGCGGCTCGGGCCTTCTCATCGGTCGAGAAGCTGAGGCGTAGCTCGGCCGGCGCCTCGCCGGCGAGCGACCAGGTGATCACCCGGGAGACCCAGCGCGGGGCCAAGATCGCGGCGACCTCGGCCTCCACCTTCTCCTTGTCCTTGCGGGTCTTGCCCCGGGCGAGGCGGTCTGCGACCACCGCGAGCTGGCGGTGCGCCTTCGCGAGGGTCTGGTCGAAGCCACGGGACTGCTTCTCGTGAAGGCCCTTCGAGTGGCAGCAGACGAGTCGGCGGCGGGCTCCGAAGACGACCTTTTCGGTCTCGAAGGCCGAAAGGCCGGGGAACCGCTTCTCGTCGACGACCTCGTAGCGGTCCTTCTCGACGGCGAGGGGCTCGGGGTGGTCCGAGGGGGGCAACGATCCGACGAAGGAGAGCGGCGAGCCATCGAGCAGCGCGTAGTTGCCCTCGGAGTTCTGCCCGGCGTCGTAGACCAAGGTGAGGCGCTCGCCCGAGCGCTCTGCACTGTCGCCGCTGAGGGTCTCGAAACGGGCGACGAGCTCGGTCACCATGGCTGCGAACTGGGTGACGTCGGGGAGGTTGCCCGGGTAGGCGTGGCTCACGAGCGGGACGCCGCCGTCCTTGGAGACGACGAGGCCGAGCCCACAGATGCGCAGGTCGCTGCGCTTCTGCTTGGAGTGTCCTCGCTTCGCGATCGGGGCCCGGTCGTTGCCTGAGTCGATCCAGGTGGCGAAGTTCGTCATGTCGAGGACGAGGCCCGAGAGATCGATCTCGAAGGTCTCGACCATCGCCACGACGATGCGTCGCTCGATCTCTTTCAGATCTTCCTCGCTCACCAGGTCCATCGCGTCCCAAAAGCGCCGATGGTCGAGCGCCGAAGTGGGGAGGTGCACCCACCGGTCACCGGCGGTCTTGTCCCACCACTCGGAGAAGGCGAGTTTGGAGCACGGGTCGACGACCCGGTTGAGGGTGGCGAGCGCGAGGTAGATCCCGACCGAGGCGCTGGCATCGGCGCGCCGAGCGCCGAGGACCTCGTCGACGATCTCGCTCACCCGCAGCCGCCTCAGCATCTCCCACACGGCCGCCACGTCGCCGAAGGCGAGATGGCGGCTGCGGTCCGGCTCACCGGGGCCCGAGGACGACAGACGAGAGGCGATCTCCTCCGCCGAGCCCAAGTAGCGCTGGGAGACGATCCGAGGCTTGCCGTTCACCCGGGCGGACTCGGCCAGGTAGTAGTAGGTCTTCCCGTCCTGCTTCTTGCCGACAATGAATGCCATATCTAGGTACTACCATACCCAGCGACAGATCGCGAGCCTTTGACCTGGGCAAACGCGCTGGTCAGCGCACTATTTGCGAGAAACTCTCCGCGAGGCAGGAGAGAAGCTCAACGGGCTATCCCGGAAGCCCCCGCTAGAGGTCACACC
>JBOGRR010000153.1:0-1963 GCA_050749765.1 Thermoplasmata archaeon
GCGTTGGAGAAGGACATCCGGGAGTGGATCGCCCATTGGAACGAGAACCCTCGGCCCTACGTCTGGGTGAAGACCGCCGATCAGATCCTCGCCTCCCTCGCCCGCTACTGCGAGCGGGTGTCGGCGGCCGCATCGGGATCGGAAGCCTGATGCCATTTACCCCCCGATCTTCGGCCTCAGGACATTAGCGGGAGGGGGGCAGGCCCCCCTCCCGGCCTCCTCCCGGCGCGACTGATTCTGCGTTGATGCTGTCGGGGCGGCAGAGCCGCCCCTCGTGCGCTATCGCTTTGCGCATGGTGAGCGTGACGAACATCAATGACGTGCTGGACGGTCATGTCGGCCTCGACCTCGACTGCATCGACCGCCTCTATCTGAACGCCTACGTCCCGAACATGGCGGTCGGTGGTCAGGTCGCGCGCTTCCTCACCGCTCACCTCGGCAATCCGATCCCGTCGCCGGCGCTGCTGGAGAAGATCGGCAACCGCTTCCGTCGTGAGGTGAAGGCCTTCGCGCAAGAGAACGAGATCCCGATCCTGCAGTTGAGAAAGCCCGATCGGTCGCGTTGGGACGATCGCAAGCTCGATCACGTCCGACCCTTCCTCGACGCCGCGGAGCGCGACGATCGCTTCGGGGTCGTGGCGATCGTCCAGGCCCAGGAGTTCCAGTGGGTCTTCTCCGGCAAGGACCGCTCGACCGGCAAGCTGAAGCGCTTCGACTTCGTCCGCGAGGAGCGTCGCGTCGGGATCTACTACTTCTACGTGCTCGACCCGGAGTTCGGGCCCGGTTTCATCAAGATCTGCACCTACTTCCCTTATCCGACCAAGGTGTGGCTGAACGGGCACGAGTGGGCGAAGCGCCAGGCCGACCGGGAGGGCGTCGCCTACACCGCCCTCGCCAACGGCTTCGCGACCTGCGCGGACCCTGCGCGTCTGCAGACGATCTGTGACCGCCTCGGCGCGGACGACATCAACGCGTTCTTCGCGCGTTGGACCGCTGTGATTCCGATCCCGTGGACCGAGGAGGATCGCCGGGCCGGCTACTTCTGGGACCTCTCGATGCGCCAGGTCGAGGTCTCGCGCACGCTCGTGTTCGACGACCCACGTCGTGCCCGGCGCTTCTTCGAGTCCCTCGTCTCGGACAACATCGACATCGGCCGACCGGAGGAGGTCGCGACGGTGTTCGCTCGCCAGGTGCGCAAGACGACCAAGGAGCCGTTCGGTACTCGCATCTTCTCCGCGGGGACCGACGTGAAGATGGACTTCCGCTACAAGCACAGTCGCGTCAAGCAGTACTTGAAGGAAGGGAGAGCACTTCGGATCGAGACCGTCATCAACAAGGCCTGGGACCTCAGCATCCGCTCGCGGATCGAGCATCTGCCCGAGCTCGTCGAGAAGGCCAGACAGGTCAACCATCGGCTTCTTATGATCGAGAAGGCCGGCCAGGGCTGTGCCATCGGCACTGCGCTCTTCGAGCGCATCCACCAGCCCTACATACGGGAGGGCCAACGAGCCGGAGCCCTGCGCTTCGGTGATTCACGCGCCATGGCCCTGGCCGGTTCACTCTGCCTCGTCGTCCACGCCGTCACCGGCTTCACCAACAAGAGCCTTCGCGGGCAGGTGGCCGGACTCCTCGGTTGCGACTACTCCCGGAGCCAGATGACCTATGACCTGCGGCGCCTCCGCCTCCACGGGCTCATCGAACGGATCCCGCACACGAACACCTACGTCACGACGTCCGAGGGCATCCGCGTCGCGGTCTTCTACACCAAGCTTCACCGACGACTGCTCGAGCCCCTCCTCGATGCAGATCGACCGCCTGCACCACCCGAGCTCCGACAGGCGCTTCGGACGATCGACACCGCGCTGCGCGACTACGTCAAAGACGCCCGCCTCGGAGTTGCCGCTTGAACAAACGTGTCACAGGAGCAAGCGTTTCGACGCCAAAGAAGAAACAGGAGCAAGCG
>JBOGRR010000154.1:0-1956 GCA_050749765.1 Thermoplasmata archaeon
TGCGAAGAGCGCTCCGCCGCGTCGCGATCTCGTGCATAGGCGGCAAGCGCCACGGTCGCAGAGTCGTGCAGCGGGACGATCCTCGAGCGGTCGAACTTCGCCTCTCGGATCGTGATCACGCCGCTCGCCAGGTCGACGTCGTCGCGTTCGAGACCGAGCGCCTCGCCGACCCGCATGCCGGTCGAGACGAGGAGCCCGAAGAGCGCCTCGAGGCTGGCACCGAGGGAGGGTGGGAGTGTCGCACCAGCAGCGACAAGGAGACGGGTGAGGTCCTCGTCGGAGAAGAGGAACGGGCTTCGTCGTGGCGTCTTCGTGGGCCAGACGCCGGTCGGCGGCACCTCGGTCTCGGGGTCGATCGACGCCAGGTAGCGGGCGAAGCCGCGCACCGCGCCGAGGCGATGTGCCCGATAGACGGGAAGTGCGTCCTTCGGGAGCCCGGCCCAGGCGATCGCGAGCTCGGTCGTGATCCTCGTCGCACCTTGCGCGTCGAGGTAGGCGAGGAACTGCAGGAGCGCCTGGCCGGGATGCTCGAGCTTGAACCCGAGCGCCCGGCGGAGCCGGAGGTAGTCCTCGAGGTGCGGAGCGAGCTCGCTCATCGCCCGACGCTCCCCGGCCAGGGCTGCGCGACCGTGCGCAACGTGGCGAGGTCGACGCGGGCATAGTTCGCCGTCGACATCGCGTTCCGGTGCCGGAGCAGCTGACCGATCTCTTCGAGCGGCGCGCCGGCCGCGAGCATCTCGGAAGCAGCAGTGTGGCGAAGCCGGTGGGCCCCGACTTCGGGAAGACCAACCTTGCGGCACGCCCGTCGGACGACCGTGGAGATCCCACCACGCCCGAGCGGGGCGGTCGGCGCAATCGCACGCAGGAAGATCTCCCGACACTCGGTGTGCGGTCGACCACGGCGGATATAGGCGGCGATCGCCTCGCCCACTTCTGCCGGGAGCGGGAGACGGTCGATCCTCGCGCCCTTGCCAGAGACGGTGATCTCACCGGCGCGCCAGTCGACGTCATCGAGGGTGAGCCCCGCCACCTCGCTCGCGCGAAGCCCGAGCCGGAGGAGGACCATCAGCACGGCGAAGTCGCGCCGTCCCCGGTTCTGGCGCCGGTCGCAGGAGTCGAGGAGGCGCTGCGCGTCGGCTCGAGCGATCCCCGACGGAAGTGACGAGCGCCGGCGGCCGGTGACCGCAAGCGCTGAGGTGGACAGGTCCCGGTCGAGGACGCCCTCGAGGAAGAGGTAGCGGAGGAAGGCGCGCAGCGCCGCGACGAAGTGCTGGCCGGAGCCGACCGACACGTCGGCCCAGCGCAGCACGGCTGCCGTGATCTGTGTTGCGCCGATCTCGGGGAGTGCGCTTTGCCCGCCGCAGTCGGCGAGGAAGCGCCTGGCGCGCAGCACGTACGCGCCGGTCGTCGAGGGTGCGAGGGCCCGTTCTTCTCGCAGGTAGCGCTCGAAACAAGAGAGCAGCTGCTCGTCCGGGCTCGGTGGTGCGGACGGCTCGGCCGGAGGCAGCAGACCCTTCTCGGCGAGCATGGCCAAGACGGGAGAGAAAGACGCCGGCGTAAGCGCGAAGTTGTGACCAGCCACACGGCGCGCCGTGAGGTAGTGCTCGAGGGCCTCGGACGACAGGTGGCCCACCCCAAGGCCGTTCGCGTCGAGCCAGCGGCTCAGATCCGAGAACTGCCGCAGGACGTTGGCCGTCGTGAGCGGCGTATGGCCCGAGCGCCAGAGCCGGCCTTCGAGCTCTTCGGCAAAGGGCATGAGGGGTCCACGGAAACGGACATCCTTCGCACACGTGGCTTTCGATCTCGGTCGAGACATTGCTCCTCCTTCTTTTCGAGTGGAGGAGCAGAGGCTGACCCAGGCCCTGTGATTATGCCGATCATTCGGCTGCGCTCACCTCCGTGAGCAGGTCGTCTCTACAAAGGTCGGCATAATCCGCGAGTCGGCATAGTCCGAGT
>JBOGRR010000155.1:0-1933 GCA_050749765.1 Thermoplasmata archaeon
GGATCTGGCCATAGAATTTTCGCGAGTCGACCGGGCCCTCGTCGGCGCCCAGTCGGTGGCCGGTGAGCTCGAGGAAGACCGTCTCGAGATTGGGGCGCTCGACGTTGATGCGACGAAGGAGCTCGGCGGGGACTGCGCCGAGGAGGCGGGGCAGCGTCTCCTCCGCGCTCGAGACCTTCACGGTGAGGCGGCGACCGTCGGCGCGAACGTCGAGCACGCCGGGGATCGCGCGCAGGGGATTCGGGTCGAGAACCGCGGCGGTCTCCACCTCGATGAGATCGATCCCGAGGCGGCTCTTGAGCTCGGAAGGGGTCCCCGTCGCGATGATCTTACCGTGATCGATCACCGCCACGCGGTCGCAGAGCACGTCGGCCTCTTCGATATAGTGAGTCGTGAGGAGGACGGTGACCTGGTACTCCCGGTGGACGCTCTGGACGAGCTCCCAGAACATTCGACGGGTCGCGGCATCGAGGCCGATCGTCGGCTCGTCCATGAAGATCACGGCCGGTTGGTGGAGGAGCGCGAGGGCGATCTCGAGCTTCTTGCGCATTCCGGTCGAGAACTGGCGGACCTTCCACTTCGCTCGGTCCGCGATCCCGAGGTACTCGAGGAGCGCGATGGCTCGTTCGCGCCACTCGGGGCCGAGGTGCTGGAGCTTCGCCTGAATCCACAGGTTCTCCATCGTCGTAAGATCGTCGTCGAGGATCACCTCCGCCGCGACCCACCCGACCCGCGCCTTGACCGAGCGCGATTCGCGCACGACGTCGAGCCCAGCGACCCGAGCCCCGCCGCGCGTGGGCGGTACGAATCCCGTTAGGACCTTGATGAGGGTCGTCTTTCCCGCGCCGTTCGGACCGAGGAGCCCGAAGATCTCGCCGCGCCGCACCTCGAGATCGATGTCGGTGAGCGCCTCGAATGTTCCGTAGCGTTGGGTAAGGTGCACGACCTCGATGGCCGTCGGCGGGGGTGAGCTCATCCCGGACGCTTCACCGACCGGGGGGCGCGCCCGCGAGCGGTCCCCTCGACCTGGACCAACGCGCGGCGCAGCTCGCGCACCGCGGCCCGCCGGAGGCGCGTTCGTTCCTGAACGCGGGGGAACGCCTCTTCCGAGCGAATGAGCTCGGTGAAGGAGCGCAAGGATCCCCGCAGTCGATCGATCGCCCAGTCGTCGCGCCCGACCGGTCCGAGCATGTCAAAGACGAGGAGCCGCAGGTTGACCCAGCGGCCCGCGCCGTCGCGCATCCGATCCTTCGCGAGGCGCACGCGCGCGCGGCCGTGCGGCGTGATCTGGTAGAGCTTCGTCCCGTCGCGGACCATCGTGCGGGCAAACCCCCGCGCGACGAGGGCCTTGAGGATCGGATAGATCGCTCCGGCGCCCGGCCGCCAGCCGTTGTGGGTCACCGACGCGATCCGTTCTGCGACCTGCCAGCCGTAGATCGGTCCCCGCGACATCAGGTGGAGCGCGTAGATCCCTACGAGACCGCCGGGACCAGGACGTCGGGGCGCGAGCGGAGCGGCCATCGTCCTCGGAGCGGGACCGCGGATATATCGATATCGAATTCTCTATTGAGCCCCCCGCGCACGACCGGGACGGCTGGTGGCGCGGCCGAATGCTCGCCTTTATAGCACGTCCCTTCCCATAGAACGGTCGGAGTGGGTCAATGAGCGATCCGACGCGTTCGATCGTGAAGCGGTTCCCGGGCGTGGAGACCATGGAGGGCGCCGGGGTACGACTGCGCCGCATGTTCGGCAACCGTGAGGTGCCGCTCTTCGACCCCTTCCTGCTCCTCGATAACTTCGGCTCTTCCAACCCCGCCGACTACTTGGCCGGGTTCCCGTGGCACCCGCATCGGGGAATCGAGACGGTGACCTATATGCTCGAGGGTGAGGTCGACCACGGCGACACCTTGGGAAATTCCGGCAGGATCCACCC
>JBOGRR010000156.1:0-1912 GCA_050749765.1 Thermoplasmata archaeon
GTCGATCGGAGGGGCGACGCCGTCCGTGAGCACGATCCTCGAACCGGGAGCGGAGGCGATAGCAGGATGGGCCGGCGCGCCGAGGAACTTGGGCCCGGTCGCTCCGAGCGCGATCACGACCGGTTCGCGATGGGACGCGCGATCGGCCGGCGGGCCGGTCGATCCTTGAAGCCGCACGCAGGCCGTCGGCTCCACGCCGACCGCCTCCCCGTCATCGGTGTTGCGCGATGATGTCGAGGAGATGGGTCGTCTGCTCCTCGTCGAGCGCGATCCGCTCCTTCGCGAAGAGGAGGCGGATCTCTTCTGGGTACTGAGGGAGGGTATCGACGAGCTTGACCGCGACGGGCACGGAAACGTAGGGGAGCGCGGTCAACTCGCGATAGAGCTTCTCAGTCTGCTCCGGGGTGAGGCGTGCGAAGAGCTCCGCGTGCTGCTGGGCCAGCAACGCCTCGCGCGGGAGCGTGCGCCGGGCCGCCTCCTCCGCGAGCATCTGCTTCACCGTAGCGAGCGGAATGGGATCCGCCATCTTACGCCGCCTCCTGGCGCGGGGACGGTTGGAGGTGGATCGGGTTGGCGATGAGCTGCTTGCGCTTGCCCCCGTCCAGGAACTCGATGCGGTAGGCGCGCCCGACCTGGGCGACGACCGTGCACACTCGGCCCTGGTAGCGCGGGTGCGGCATGCCGTGGGGGTCGGAAGCCTCGAGGACGACCACGACCTTCTCTCCGGGATGGTACTCGCGCAGGAACCGCGTCAACGACGGCATCCCGCGATCGCGGGCCGCTTTCGTGAGCGTTCCGCGCGTGCGGGAACGGAACCCTTTGGAACTCTTCACCATGAACGTCTCCGACTACAGATCGTGGACCTCGAGGACGTCGAGCGACTCGACCTTCAGCGGGACTCCCACGAGGCCCGCGAGGTTCGGCTCCGTGCGACCTCCATCTCCTTCCACCCACTCCTTGACGTACGTTCCGGCCTCGGTCCTCAGTTCCACGGTGAACCGCCCGGCCCCCCACTCCGCGAGCTCGGCTCCGACGATCCGTCGCGGTCGAACGCGGTCGGAACGCCGATGCGCCACCCGGGTCGGGGTCCGCTGGGCGATCGTGCGGGCGAGCGCGAGCGATAGGGCCTCCTTAACCTTTGCCTCGGGAACCTCGCCGAGGATGCTCACTCGGTAGGTTTTCTGCGGGGACGCCTCCTTGACGCGCAACACGTCGGTCGGCTCGGCCATCCGAAGATCGACAACCTCGACGCGTCCGCCCGAGCTTTCGGGGATCTCCTTCGAAAGCCGGTCGATGGCCAGAACACGCGTTTTCGGCCGCAAGAGCTCGAGGACGAACGGCCGCCCCGTTCCTAGCATCCGCGCGTCGATGTCCTCTCGGCCCATGCCGTGGAAGCGGGTCCCCTCCGCGCCGGTCATCCGGATCGCCGGGGCGGCGACCAGCTCCTCGACGCTTTCGGAGTAGGTCTTGCCGGTCCCGTGGCAGACATCGCATCCTCGGCCGCTGCACGCGCGGCACGGCCACCGCGTCTGAGGCAGCGTGCGATCGAGCTTGCGGTAGCGGCCGCGCAGGTAGAGCGGCTGGATCGTGATCGTCGCCCGTCCCACGGGCAAGTCGGCGAGGAAGACGACGTCGGGCCGCTCGGTCCCACCGGCGGCGCCCGTCGCCCGCTCGACCTGCTTGCCCAACTCCCGGTTGAACGCGCCGCGGACGTTCTCCGCCCACTCCGTACCGACCCGGCGCCCGAGCTCCTCCTCTCGGGCGAGGTCCTCCGGCTCCCAGCGCGACCCGCAGGTGTACCGCGTGAACTCGATCCCTTCTGCGGAGCGGACGATCCGTTCGACCCAGAGCGGGATTCGCTCGAACGCCCCGCGGCACATCCGACAGTCGGTCGGCGCCGACAGTACCAGTT
>JBOGRR010000157.1:0-1907 GCA_050749765.1 Thermoplasmata archaeon
GTTCGCTCGGTTCTGCCGAGTACATGGGCACCTACGGTCGGACCTAGACGGTCGCACCCGCCGGCGGGTCGCTCGCCGCCCGACGCCGAGGGACCTGCGGTAGACCAAGGGCTCGCTTCCACCCTTCCGTCGCAAAGATCAGTAGATCGTAGGTGAGGTTCACCGCGGCGATCGTCTGCGCGCGGTCCGCCGGTGCACCTCGCTCGCCCAACAGCTTCAGCGTTTCTTCGAGCAAGGAGCCAATCTGGTCGAGGCGCATCGGGTCGGAGGGAGTTCCTCTCGGTCTCCGAGCCTCCTCGAGGAGGTCCGCGAGCTCTGTGCGATGCATCGCGTAGATCTCCGCGAGCGTCGCGTCACTGATGCTCGACTCGATGGCGATCAGCGGCATGCTCACCCGAATCGATGGAGGAGGCGATTATACTTCCCTCTCGCCCGGGCGCCATGGGGATCACGCGACGAGCGTTCCCGGAGCGTCGCGGGTCCGCGGGCAGTCCGGTCACTCTGCCCCGAGACGGCGGAGGAGTTTCTCGGCGACCTCGAACATGCTGAGCCCGCGCGCGATCGCCTTCGAGTCGGCCGGATATTCGTGCTCGCGGAAGTACCGCGGGACCGCCTCGGGGCTACCGAGCCCGAGCGACGGGAGCGCGAGGTCGAGGAAGTCCGTGAGCAGCGTTGTTCCGCGGTAGCGCTCTTGGATCTCCGGAAAGTGCTGTTCGAGGTAGCGCCACGTCACGACGCGTCCCGCCGCGTTGTTCGCGGCAGCGACGAGAACTCGGGGGTAATGGCCCTTGTTGATCGCTCCGGTGCGCCCGAGCTCGAGCGCCGCTTCGACAAGCTCCGGTTCGCTCGAGGAGACCAGCGCGACCTCGAGCTGGAGGGTCTCCGTCTCGGAAGCCGCGCTCGAGAGGGCGGCGCGGATCGCCTCGAAGGCGGCTCGACCCCCCGTCGAGGCGTAGGCGACGGCCACCGCACCGCGAACGTTCGCGTCGAGCTTCTCGCGTTGGGGAAACAACCCGGCGAGCTCCTTCGCGAACGCCGGGTCGGCCGGGACCCGCGCTCGCACGATCGACTCGCGCAACGACGCGTCCAAGGAGTCCTCTCCCGGTCGGGGATCGAGACCGACCCGAGCCCAGTGGGTCGCGAGGAAGTCGCGCACGAGCTGAACGACCTTCGGCCGATCGAAGGCCCACGTCCGCAGATTGGCCAGGTGAGCGGCCGTCGCCCCGACGGTCAGGTAATCGGTCGCCCCGTCGAGGGTGCGAACGAACTTTGCATAGGTGTC
Source organism: Thermoplasmata archaeon (assembly GCA_050749765.1). Lineage (GTDB taxonomy): Archaea > Thermoplasmatota > Thermoplasmata > Lutacidiplasmatales > UBA184 > Lutacidiplasma. Next base: position 1,283 of record JBOGRR010000157.1, read on the forward strand.
GAGGTCGACGTCGCCCGAGAGCAGGAAGGCCCAGAGGTCCTCGAGGACGATCCACCGGTCCGAGGGGGAGCGCTTCGCGAACGTCGCCAGGAGGCGTTCGGTGAGCGGCGCGTCGTAGCGAGACCGATAGAACCCGAGCGCTCCCGAATTGAGGTGGACCGTCGCTCCCGCTGGGATCGGCACGGTCAGCGTGGGCGTTTCGAACAGGATCCGTTGGACCTTCCCCTCGATCTCCACGACCATCGGGATCGGCCAGGTCTCGTGCGTGGGCCGTGGCAGGTAGCCGAACGGACGCTGTGAGAGCTCGAGACCCTCCGGGGTGAGATGCGCGGTGACCAGGGGGTGGCTCGGGCGCTCGATCCACGGGCGGAGGATTCGAGTGATCGGCTCGCCCGAGGCGTGGTCGAGGGCTCGCCACAGATCCTGGCTCGCCGCGTTCTTCCATGCATGCTCTTCGATGTACTGGGCGACCCCGTTCTCGAACTTCTCGCTGCCGAGGTACCCTTCGACCATCCGGAGGACCGAAGCGCCCTTGCCGTAGGTCAACCGGTCGATCGCTTGGCTGACATCGCTCGCGCTGTTCACCTCGACGACGATCGGGTGGTTCGTCGGGACCGAGTCGAGC
>JBOGRR010000158.1:0-1871 GCA_050749765.1 Thermoplasmata archaeon
TGCAACGGTCGGGTACGTCGCCGCGCCGAGGTCGAGGATCCCGCCGGCGAGGGGGACGGCGAAGTTCGCGAGAACGATCGCGATCACGAACCGCGCGAAGAGCCCCTCGGTCCAGAGGCCGGAGTGGGTCCACACCGCTCGGCTGAGGAAGATGAGGCCTAGGCCGACCGCGACGAGGGCGACCGCCGGGTCGACGATGTTGACGAGCAGGTAGTTGGAGAAGTGCGCCGCTTGCGCGAGGTAGGTCGGCGCCCCGCTTCCCGGATCGCTGAGCGGGGGATAGAGCTGGGCCGGCGCGAGCTCGGGGACGACGAGGTTGTTGTAGGTGGGCGCGAGGCCAAGCGTCAGCGCGGCGGTGACGATCCCGAAGGCTCCGAAGAGAATCAGCTGGAGGATGGATCCGAGGTCCATCGCCCGAACCTCAGGCCCCGGTGAGGACCCACTGGGCCAGTCCCCAGACGAGGCCGGTGATCGCCGCGGTGAACACGAGGGTCCCGATCAGCGCGTCCCGGGCGCGGTCCTTCGCCTGGACCTTCTTCGAGATGTCGTTCGAGAACCAACTGAAGGCGACTCGCGCCCACACGAGGGCGAGGATCCCGCCCCCCGCGACGGCCACGAGCTCGACGAGTCGGTTGATCGAGCTCGAGAAATTCGTCACCGGGGACGGGGTGGAGGCGGACGGCGTCGCCCGGATCGCGTGGACCGCCGTCGGTGGACTCGACGCTCCTGCGGGTCCGATCGAGGCGAACCACAGCACCGCGATCGCGACGATCGTTCCGAGAACGGTCAGCGCCAGGCGGACGGTCCGCCGAGATCGGCGCGTCGGGGCGCCGCGCGCGTTCGCCGAGACTCGAAGTCGCCGGGGTTGAATCCGTGCCTCCACCATGTCGATCGCCGAGCGATCGACCGATCCGTGCTACTTGGACCCGCACGAGCTCGCGAACGGTGAACGATGAGCTGCCTCACGACCGGCCGACGAGGAGCGCCACGTGCTCCTTCGAGAACGGCGTGAGTCCGATCTCGGCGTCGACCGACAGTCCTCCACGCTCGAGCTCCGCGCGGGTCTCCCGGACGATCGCCCCGGCGGTGCGCCGCTGCGTGACCGAGCGGACCTTGAGCATGAGCAGTCCGACCCCGTCCCGGGCGAGCGCGACTCGGGCGTTCTCTACGAAGATCGCGCCCTGCGCCCGCTGGGCGATGTCCTGGTAGAGGAACTCGACCGGGCCGACCTCGGCCTGATAGCGCTCGGGGAGTTGGGCATCCACGAGCATGGGGAAGAGGTTCGACCGTCGTTCCGATAGGGCGAGGAGCGGCGCGAAGGAGGTCGGGCTCTTCTCCACGATGAAGACCCTCCCTCTCGGCAGGAGATCACCGACGTGGCTCACGGTCGTGCCGTGCGATCCCCCCAGGTAGAGGGCCGTCCGGGCGCCGTCCCACGGAGCCGGCTCGGGCGCGTCCCGCAAAAGATAGGCGGCGAGCTTCGAGCGGAACGGGTCCCACGCGCGGTACTCGATCCCCTCGACGGTCCGCAGGGTTTCGCCGTAGACCTTCTCACCGGGTCGCGCATTGACCGTGTAGAGCTCCCGACCCTCGCGGAAGACGCCGGAGTAGCGCGTCGGCTCCACGGGAGACCTCAGTCGGTCGAGACCTGGATCTCGACCTCGACCGGCGCGTTGAGCGGCAAGCTCGCGACGCCCATCGATACGCGCGCGGGCCGACCGGCCGCGCCGAAGACCTCGACCAGGAGGTCGGTCGCCCCATTGCCGACCTCGTGCTGGCGAACGAATCCCGGCGAGGAGGCGACGTAGATCGCGGCCCGGGTGACTCGACGGACGTGCTCGAGGCCGTCGAGCTCGTGCTCGAGCGCCGAG
>JBOGRR010000159.1:0-1840 GCA_050749765.1 Thermoplasmata archaeon
GGCTCGGCGGGGCTCGCGGGGACGTGTCTCGCGAACGCGGCCCCCGTCCTCCGGGCGGTCGAAGCCCGCGTGGCGCCCTAAGGGCGCGGACGACCTTCGGGGACGCTCTCCCGACGCTCGCGGTTAACGCCATCTAGGGCTGCGGCTCGCTCGGTATCGATGAAGCACTCCGTCTTCTCGGTCGTGGACCCGCACCCAGGCGAGCCTACGCGCAACGCGGAGCGGCAGAAAGAGGTCGTGCGTCTCGCCGAGGCGGCCGACTCCGCGGGTCTCTCGGCCCTCTGGGTCGCGGAGCACCACTTCGGCGAGACCGGCCTTTGCCCCTCCCCCGCCGTGCTCCTCGCCGCCTGCGGCGCCCGCACGCGCCGGATCCGACTCGGCCCGCTCGTGAGCGTCCTTCCTTTCCACGACCCCGTCGAGCTCGCCGAGGAGTACGCGCTCCTCGATCGGCTCCTCGATGGGCGGCTCAACTTCGGCGTGGGCTCCGGCTACGTCGCGACGGAGCTCGAGGGGTTCGGGATCGACCCGACGAGCAAGCGAGAGCGGTTCGACCGCGCGCTCGCGACGATCCGTTCAGCCTGGGCCGGCGAGGAGGTCCGCGTCGACGGGCCGGGCAGCCACCCCGTCCGACTCAACGTGCGACCGCTCCAGCTCCCGCATCCCCCGATCACGGTCGCGGTCCAGCGTCGCGAGGCGATCCGTCACGTCGCGGAACACGGGTTCTCGATCGCCCTGATCCCGTATGCAACGGTGAAGGACCGCGCCGAGCTCGCCGAGGAGATCGCCGAATTTCGCCGAGCTGCGCCCGCCGGATCGAACGCGCAGGTCGCCGTCGCGATGCATACCTACATCGGCGCGGACGTCCGGCGCGCCCGCGAAGCGCTCCAGCGCTACCTCGACAGCCGGCTCGCCAGCGCGAGCACCTTCTACCAGCACAAGGTCGCGGACGACCCGCACGCGGCCCACGCCTCGGCGATCGAGTCGTCGGGGCTCGCACTGTTCGGTGGCGCCGAAGAGTTCCGCCGGGAGGCGGCGGCGCTCGAAGCGATCGGCGTCGACGAGCTCCTCGCGATCGTCGAGTTCGGCGATCTGCCGTTCCGCCTGACCGTCGAGAGCGTGCGGGCGCTCGGGGCCGCGGCCTCCGAGGCGTCGGACCCGCACGGCTCTATGTAGGGTGACGAGCTTTCCGGTCGATGTCCGCGACGGCGCGTCGGCCCGGGCGCAAGCCGCACCGACTCTACCTGCGTTACGTCGAGGTCCTCGGGGGGGAGAGCGCCGAGCTCCCGCCCCCTCGCGCGATCCGCGACTTTCTCGACCGCCTCGCGGCGAGCGGTCGCCTCATCGCCTCCGGTCCGCTCACGAACCCGCACGGTGATCTCCTGCTCTACCGCGCGAGCGATCTCGCGGAAGCGCGTCGCGCCCTGCGCCCGGACCCGTTCATCGGACTCCCGTCGTCGCGCTACGCGCTGCTCGAATGGGAGACGGCGCGGGTCGGTACGGGGGTCAACCTCGAGCCCGCTCCTGCGCGCGGATCCGGCCGGTTGGTCCTGCTCGAGCGGGCGAGCGTCTTCGTTCGAGACCGGGAGGTGGCGAAGACGTGGTACCGGGAGGTCTTGGGCCTGCTCGTGCGCGCCGACGATCCGTCGACCGGTCACCTCGAGCTCGCCCTCGGGCCGGCGGCGGCCGCCCTCTCGATCTCCGTGCCGGTCCCCGCGTGGGGGCGCGAAGCGTACGACGACGCCTCCTCCCGGATCGGCCGAGCGACGGGGATCGTCTTCCAGACCGATAGCGTGCGAGCGCTCGCGCTGCGGCTGAAGAACGGCCACGCGACGATCACCCA
>JBOGRR010000160.1:0-1818 GCA_050749765.1 Thermoplasmata archaeon
CGTGGGCCGAGTCCGGACGTCGCTCGCTTCAGTGGCCACGACCTCCATGGTAGGCAGCCGTCCAGCAGGGCGTCGCCATCGCGCGGCGGATCGGTCCGGACGATGCGAGCGACCTGCTGGCTGACGAATTTCTCGCCGCGTTCGAGGCCCGTTTCCGCTACGGCTCGGACTTTTCCACGGGGCTGCCTTGGCTGTACGGAATCGCGTCCAACCTGTTGCGGAAGCACTTTCGGCGGCGGGCCGGCGACCTCAGGATGTTGGACCGCCTAGTCGCGCAGAGCGGTCCGGACGATCACGTCGACGAAGTGGCGGACGTCATCGACGCTCAACTTCAGGTGCGAGCGATGGCGAAACTGGTCGACGCGCTCCCACCCGGCGAACGCGACGTGTTGCTGCTCCACGCGTGGGAGGCGTTCACCTACGAGGAGATTGCGAATGCGCTCATCCCGGTCGGCACGGTGCGGTCACGGCTGAACCGCACTCGACTCCGACTTCGCGCCAGCGCGGATGAGATCGACCGGATCCGTTCGGTGCGCGCCGATCGGCTGACGACGATCCCCGACGCGACGTCGACCGTTCTGACCAGAGAGAAGGAGAAGCTCATGCCGGCCATCGAAGGCAAGACGAAGATCATCATCGACGCCGGCGACGGCATCGTGTTGATCCGGAGCAAGGACGACATCACGACGGGCGACGGAGCGAAGCACGATGTCATCGAGGGCAAGGCGGCGTCGTCTACAACGACGACCTGCAACATCTTCCGACTACTCAACAACAATCGCGTGCCGACTCATTTTGTCGAGCGGCTCGACGCAGTCACCTTTCGGGCGCGCAAGGTCGAGATGATCACTCTCGAACTCGTCGCTCGACGGATCGCGACTGGCAGTTTCCTGGACCGGAATGCCGACATCGCCGACGGCACCGTCTTTGCCGATCTCGTCTTCGACAGGTCTTCGAGAAGGACGACGCGAACCATGATCCGCTCCTTGAAATTCGACTTCGCGCGCGACGTGTTGCGGCGTTTCGTACCCAACACAAATGCGGCTCTTCAGCTCGGCGACGTCCACGCCGGCGATCTCATCAGCGAGGAGATGCTGTCGCACAGCCGCTATGCAACGGTCACCTCTGAACTTCTTGAACAACTTCGCGACCTCACCGTCCGGACATTCGAGATAGTCGAGCACGCGTGGGCGAGACTCGGCGGCACGTACTTCGACTTCAAGATCGAATGCGGCTTCGACCACGAGACCGACGCTCTGTTGGTCGCCGACGGCATAGATAGCGACTCCGGGCGACTTCGCTTCGGAGATAAAGGTAAGGACATGTCCAAACAGGCCTACCGCGACGGCAGCCAGTCCTTGCCCGACATCAAGAAGAACTTCGACGACGTCGCGGAACTCACGAAGCAGATCATCTGAGGAACACAGTCTGGGCACAGACCACCGGCGACCGGGTGCCCGCTCGCGCGGCGGCGAAGATGCGTAGCCGCCGCGAACGTCAACGCAGACTGGGCGGCGCGAGCGGGGTCCGCTCTGGCGACGAAGGCCCCTGGCGCCGTCGCGTCTCTTGGGGGTTGCGGATGGGCCGGCCCAGCCGCCTGCCTGGGTCCAGCAGCACCGAGCCCTGAAGGGACCCGAGTCGGCGATCTGTTCGTCGCGCGACGAGCCAACCCGTGCGCCATAACACTCGGACGTGACGACCCACGCGCGCGCCCCCCCCATCGCGGCTCGAGGGCTACCTGTCGTCGCTCTCGAAGGATCGGCTCCCGATAGGTGGGGGAGATTACCGAGGTGGTCGGACTGCCGCCCAGATTCTGTG
>JBOGRR010000161.1:0-1793 GCA_050749765.1 Thermoplasmata archaeon
CAGGTAGCCACGGCGGTCCACAGCGTGAGATCGTCGAGGTCGACCATCGCGGCCCGCGCACCAGTGGCTACGGGAGGATTAAACCTCCGCGAGCGGCGAGACTGCTCAGTAGCGACGGGGTCGGTAGTTCGGCCCCGCGCGGGGGGGCGGACCGTTGCGGGACCTACGGCCGGAGCCCCCCCGAGGAGGCCCCGAGCGTCGGCGGCCCTCTCGGCTCTCCCGCTCGTCGCGGCGACCGGTCCCCCCCGACATCGAGGAGGAAACGCCGGCACGGTAATCGAAGTTGGGGAGCGACGACCGGGGGATCTGCTCTCCGAGGATCCGCTCGATGGCCGCAAAGTCGCGCTCCTCCTCCGGTGCGACCAGGGAGTACGCATCCCCGCGACGTTGAGCGCGGGCGGTCCTTCCTACACGGTGGACATAGGTCTCGGGCTCATGCGGCACGTCAAAGTTGACCACATGGCTCACGTCTTTGACGTCGATCCCACGAGCGGCAATGTCGGTACAGACCATCACTCGGAACCGGCCGGCTCGGAACCCCTCGAGGGCATGCACGCGCTGGCTTTGGCTCCGATTGCCATGGATGACCGCCGCGTTCACACCCGCGCGTTCAAGCTGGCGTGCGAGGTGGTCCGCGCGGTGCTTGGTGCGAACGAAGACGAGCACGCTCGACATCATCTCGTCTCGAAGGAGTTCGCAGAGGAGCTCGGTCTTCCGCTGGGCCGGGACCGGGAGTGCAAGATGAGAGACCCCGACAGCGGCGACCGTCGTCTCCGCGACCTGGACCATGCGCGGATCGCGCAGGAAGTCCTTCGATAGGCGGACGACCTCTGGGGGCATCGTCGCGGAGAAAAGCATCGTTTGGCGGTCCCGGGGCAAGCGGGAGAGGATGCGCCGCACGTCGGGCAGGAATCCCATATCGAGCATGCGATCGGCTTCGTCGAGCACGAGGATCCGGAGCGATTCGAATCGGACGTAGCCCCGCCCCATGTGATCGAGCAGGCGACCCGGCGTCGCGACCACGATCTCCGCGCCCCCGCGCAGAGCGCGCTGCTGGTCGAGCATGCCCACGCCGCCGTAGACGGCGATACCCCTCAGGTGGGTGTGGCCGGCGAGCTTCTTGAGGAACCCTTCAGCCTGCAGGGCGAGCTCGCGGGTCGGCGTGAGCACGAGCGCGTGGATTCGTCCAGGCGGTTGCTCTAGGAGTCGCTCGAGGATCGGCAAGAGGAACGCAGCGGTCTTTCCGGTCCCCGTCTGAGCTGCGCCGATGATGTCTCGCCCGAGCACCGCCGGGGGGATCGCCCCTTGCTGGATCGGGGTTGGGACTCGGTACCCCATCTCCGCGATGCCGCGGCGTATCTTCGGGTGAAGCGGCAGATCGTCAAAAGTACCAGATCCGGTCGATGTAGGCTCGCTCGTTGGCTGGGTCACGGGTCGGTTCACTCGGGCGCGGAGCGAGGCAGGAGCATATGAAGAGGACCGGGCCCCTCACTGGGCGAGACCCCTCTCGGCAAGACGGGTCGGCGCAGGTCCGGTTCGGTCGGATCTAGCCCCGGGCGGATTCGAACCGCCGTCGCCGGCTCCAAAGGCCAGCATGCTTGGCCACTACACCACGGGGCTGCACCAGCTCACGGTACATCATCCCCCAAGATGGTTTCGGCCCGCGCGACTCCGTCCCATAATTGATTGAGCGGCCCTCTCAGCGCGTTCCGCGGAACTGGAGGTACGCGTCGATCCACTCCGCTCCCTTCGGCCGCTCTCGGACCCGCACGTCGTCCAGACGGACCCGGTAC
>JBOGRR010000162.1:0-1789 GCA_050749765.1 Thermoplasmata archaeon
GCCGATCTCGCCTACGAAGAGGACGACCGCCCCAATGATCGTGAGCACGAGAAGCCCGATCACCAGGCGCCCATGCAAACACGAGCTGGGGATCGTGGCCGCGCTGCCGGCGCATGAACTCGCCGAGACGACATCGAGGATGATTCCTACCGCTCCGACGATGGCCATCGCGTAACCGATGATGCCAAGGAGCGTGAGCGAGCGAGGAGTGGAAAAGCCGCGGTCGCGTGATGCGAGTTCGCTGAAGGCCCCGCGCATCAACACGAACTGGACGATCCCGAGGATCCCGCCGAGGGCGAGGAACCCGATGAGCGCGTAGAGTGCCGAGGCGGCGGTGGATGTGTTCCTCAAAGACCCCGAGAGCGAGGTGAGCGGCTCGCCGAACGCGTACGGGAGGAACAGGATGGAAACGATCCCTACGAAACCGACGATCGACGCGAGCACGACCTTGCGCATCGCCGAAATGTCGTTCGGGCCCCACTCGTTCGAGGGCAGCGAGCTGCTCGAGGACGAGTATGATCCGCCCGCGCGCGTGTCGCCCGGAGCGTTGCCGGGCGGAGCCGGCGCGTAGACCGGCGGGGAGCCGGGTGGGAGGACCGCCGCACCGCACGCCGGACAGAGGGTCGCGCTCGCAGGCATCGGGCGCCCGCAGGAAGGGCAGAAACGGGTCGCCGCCATCGATCGAACTCCGTGGCTCGGCTCAGGGGCCAGGTCGGGATAAACGCTCCGCTCGACTCACTCGACGCGCAGCCAACGCGAGTATACGACGACCCCAAGGCTCAGCATCGCGGCGGCGAAGAGAACGAGGGCTCCGAGATAGTCCCACTGCGCGACGCCGCTGAGCAGCGCGTCCCGCCCGAACAGGGCGGAGTACGTGACCGGGTTCACGGTCGAGATGTCCTGCATCCACCACGGAAAGCTCGACTGGGGGAACAGCGCGGTGCTCGCGAACATCAACGGCATCGTCATGAAGTTCGAGAGCACTCCCGGGGTCTGCCAGTCGGTGCTGCGCGAAGTGACGATGAGGTAGAGCGCGGAGAACCCGAGGCCGAGCAAGAACAGGCACAGGAACCAACCGGCCCACATCAACGGGGAAACCATCCCGTAGCGTACGCCGAAGAAGTACGCGGCAACGATCATCACCGGGAACTGGATGAGACCGCGCGTCGTCGCACCGAGCGCCTTCGCGAGGAAGACCGTCGTGCGTCGTGCGGGCGTGATGAGGATCCGCTTGAGGTAGCCGAAGCGCTTGTCCTGGATCATGCTCATCGAGCCGAACATCCCGATCGTGAGCATCGAGGTCGAGAGGACCCCGGGGAGCAGGAACTCGACGTAGTTGCACGTCGGAAAGATCCCTTCGACCTGGGCGCACGAGAGCCCGGTGAAGCTCGACCCGAAGAAAGCGAGCCACATGAACGGTTGCGCGATCAGGACCGCGAGGACCCAACCGTTGCGGAACGTTTTGATGACCTCGCGATAGAAGAGGCCGGTGAACTGGCTCAGGTCCTCCGAGAGGGCGTCCCTCCAACGCGGGTGAGCGGTCGAGGCCGGGGCGACGGGGTTCATCGACGCGCTCGTTGGATCTGGCCATAGAATTTTCGCGAGTCGACCGGGCCCTCGTCGGCGCCCAGTCGGTGGCCGGTGAGCTCGAGGAAGACCGTTTCGAGATTGGGGCGCTCGACGTTGATGCGACGAAGGAGCTCGGCGGGGACTGCGCCGAGGAGGCGGGGCAGCGTCTCCTCCGCGCTCGAGACCTTCACGGTGAGGCGGCGACCGTCGGCGCGAACGT
>JBOGRR010000163.1:0-1744 GCA_050749765.1 Thermoplasmata archaeon
GCATCCGGCGCGTAATGGATCGTCGCGCCCTCGCGAACCGCTCGCAAGTTGAGGTCGATGTCCTCCGCCGTGATGAAGCGCGGGTCGAATCCCCCGAGCCGACGGAAGAGATCGCGCGAGTAGCCCAGGTTGCACGAAGGATAGGTGACGTCGCTCCCTTCGAGGTAGAGCTCGACGCGCTCGAGCGCGCCGAACTTCGACGGCGACATCGGCACGGTCCGACCGGCGACGACCGTCCCCTCGCGGAACCCCTGTCGCATCGCGTCGAGCCACCCTGGGTCCGCGCAGCAGTCGCCGTCGGTGAATGCGACGAACTCTCCCTTCGCCAGGTCAACGCCGATGTTGCGGCCCTCCCCGCGCGAGCTCGCCCGACGCAGCACCCGCACGAGACCCGGGGCCTGCAGCGCGTAGCGCTCGGCGATCGTGAACGTCGCGTCGCGGCTCTCCGCGTCGACGACGATGATTTCGAGCGGAGGCGACTGTCGGATCAGGCTGTCGAGCAGGCGCGCGAGGTACGGCGCTTCGTTGCGGACGGTGACGACGACGCTGAGGAACGCTGGACGCCGACTCTCACTTTCCAATGTCCACCACGACGACGTCCTTGACCGCACGCATGCTCTTGAAGGGGAGCACGAGGCGACCGGCCGCGTCGGACTGGAAGAGTCGGGCCTCGACGTCCTCACTCGGTGTGACGAGCACGTGGGCGATCGATCCGGTCTGGGTGTCGACCACGAAATTGTCGATGACCCCAAGGATCTGGCCGTCGTTGGTCATCACGGTCTTGCCTTGGAGTTCAGTGAGGAACTTGCGCATGGAGGCTCCCGCCCGAGCATGGCGAGCGACGCTATTTAATCGTTGGTTGCTACGGGCAGTATCGGCGGCGATTCTCCACCGCCGGCGGATGGGATTCTCTCGCCGCTGGGTAACGCTTATATGAGCCACCCGGGGTGAGCCCGGCCCGCCATGCCTCGGAACGTGTACAAGCAAAATCCAGAGCTCACGCACGCCCTGGTGGAGCTCCGTCGAGCCGCACGAGCGCACTCCGCGCCGATCTGGACCGCGGTCGCGAGACGGCTCGCCCGACCTCGCCATCAGGTGAATCCCGTCAACGTGGGCCGCCTCGACCGCGTGGGGTCGCCGGCCGCTCCGGTCGTGATCCCGGGTAAGCTCCTGGCCCAGGGCGCGCTGAGCCAAGCGCTAACGGTCGCCGTATTCGACTGCTCGGACGCCGCACGGGCGAAGGTCCACGCCGCCGGTGGAAAAGTGCTCACGATCCACGAACTCATCAAGTCCCACCCGAACGGTACGGGGGTGCGGATCATTGGCTGAAGCCGCGTTGCCCCCCCCCTCGCCGAAGGTCGTCGACGCCTCGGGGCTGGTCCTCGGCCGCGCAGCGAGCCTGATCGCCCAACGCCTGCTCCTCGGCGAGCACATCGTGGTCGTCAACGCCGAGAAGAGCGTCCTCACCGGCGGGCGGTCGATGATCATCGCGCACTACACGGCGGCCCGGGCCCGCGGCTCCGTGCGCACGGGGCCGCACTTCCCACGCTACCCCGACCGCATCTTCCGACGCACGGTGCGCGGGATGCTTCCGCACCTCAAGACCCGCGGAAAGGAAGCGCTCGACCGACTCGAGGTCCACATCGGCGTTCCTCCCGAGTACCGCAGCGCCGCCCCCGAGACCCTGGCGACGGCGAAGGTTCGCCCAGCGCTCCGCCCTCCTATGACGCTCGCTGAGGTATCG
>JBOGRR010000164.1:0-1744 GCA_050749765.1 Thermoplasmata archaeon
AAGACCCCCAGGAGCACGTCGAGTCGTTTCCGATCGAACTCGATGACCGGCTCGATGAGGATCCCCTCGAGCGTTCGAGCCTCCTCCTCGATCGCCATACCTGTGCTCCCTCCTCGGACGATCCGGACACGGCTCGCCTCGGAGTCGTCCGGCCCGTGACTGCGGTCGGCGAGGTGCCCTCGGCGATATGAAGGGGCTTACTGCGTCCGCACCCGGCGGCGTCGGCGCCGGTCCAAACTCCTAATAGTCCCGTCCCGAGATACGGGATCGATCCGAATGCAAGGGCACGTGGTCGGTCTCTACCTAAAGCCGAAGACCCCGGGAGAACGCGGGCTCCCCAAGCGGTCGGTGACCGAGGCGGAGCTCCTTCCGAGCGGAGTTCGCGGCGACTACAACCACTATCGTCAGCAAGAGATCCACGGGGACCCCGACTCGGCCGTGCTGTTCTTTCCGCGGGAGATCACGGACGAGCTACGATCCCAGGGGTGGCCGATCGCCGACGGGGATCTCGGAGAGAACGTGGCGACGCGGGGGATCCCCTTCGCGGAGTTCCGCACAGGTCGGACGATCCGCATGGGTTCCGTACTGCTGAGGACCACCCGCGCTTGTACCCCATGCGACGTGCTCGCGAACCTTCCCTATGTCGGGGAGGAGCGGCTCAGCGAGTTCATGCGACTCCTCGTCGACCGTCGGGGCTGGTACGGACGCGTCGAGATCGCCGGGCCGGTCCGCGTCGGCGACGTGATCTCGATCGAGTAAGCCGGACGGCGACGTTCGGGCGATCGACGGCGATACGCCGCTACCGAGCGCGCTTATGCCGGAGCCGATCGCGAACCGAACCCGCTCGCGCGCTCCTCGGCGACCGACCCGACGAGCGTGCAGGGACCCGTCTCCTGCGGAGACGAGCGCGCGGACGATGGCCTGGGATGGAAAGCATCCGAAGGCGTTGACGACCGACCCGGCGGACGTGCACCCGTCGCGCTCTCCGCACCCGAACGCGCTCGGTCCCGCCTCGTGGGCGGACTCGACAGCGGGGGGTCAGCGCATTTCGCGGCGCGATCGGCCCCCAGCAACCTTAGTGTAGTCCTCCCGGCCTGGCCGCCTCCCTCGGGAGTACACCATGCGGTCGACGGTAGCGCGCGCGGAATGGGATCCGCTCAAGGAGGTGCTCATCCACCGCCCTGGGATCGAGACGTTCTTCGGACTGCTCGAGCCGTACTCCTTCCTCTATGAGCAGGCGTTCAGCCTCAACGGAGCCATCCAGGAACATCGTGCGCTCGAACTCGCGTTGACCGACGCCGGGGTGGAGGTTCACCGGCTCCGCCAATGGGTGATCGGCGCGGCCCGGCGTCGTCCCGAGCTCGTCGAGCGGATCCGCTCGACGGTGCTCGAGACGGTGCACTACCGCGGACCGCTCGAGATGGTCCGCCAGTCCCGGGCTGCACTGCGTCGAAACCTCGATCGGTTCGACGCCGAGAGCCTGTTCAACATCCTGTTCCTCCGGCCGACCATCGAACTCGAGCGTCGAGCGGGGGCTCGGGTCATCCAGCCGCGGGTCCAGCTCGACGCTCCGCTCGCCAATCTCTACTTCATGCGCGATCAGCAGGCGCTCACGGCCCACGGCTTCGTCTTCGGGCGGATGTCGAAACCCCAGCGTCGAGACGAGCCGCCGCTCACGAACGCCATCCTCCGGTCGATGGGGGCACGAGTCGCAGGATCTATCCGTTCGCCAGGTACCTTCGAG
>JBOGRR010000165.1:0-1730 GCA_050749765.1 Thermoplasmata archaeon
CGAGGGCGATGCGCCGCTCGACGCCGATCGATGCGATCGCCGCCCTCGCCGCCGCCGATTTCGCGAGCTCGGCCGGCCCGTCCATCGCCTCGGGAGGCGGCGCGCGTATTGAAGCCGGCGGCTGCTCACAAACGGTAAAGCGCCCCGACCCTCGTGACGGTGATGCCGCCGCTGCGCCTGCGCGCGCCCGTGGTCCTATCGATCGGCGGCTCGATCGTTCGGACCGGAGAGGGCGACGCTCGCTATCTCACGCGGCTCGCCGCGCTCCTCCGACGCCTCGGCCGGCGATTTCCCCTCCTCGTCACGGTCGGCGGGGGTCGGACCGCGCGGGAGTACATCACCCTCGGACGAGAGCTCGGACTCACCGAGATCGAGCTCGACGAAATCGGGATCGACGTGACGCGGATGCACGCTCGCCTGCTCGCGGCGCGCATCGGTCCCCCGACCAGCACCCACATCCCGACGACCTTGGCGACGGCGGTCCACGAGCTCCGCAGCGCCTCCCCGGTGGTCCTGGGTGGCACCGAGCCCGGACACACGACCGACGGGGTGGCGGCGCTCCTCGCCGTACGTCTACGGGCCGTTCGTCTGGTGAACGCGACGAACGTCGACGCCGTCTACGAGCGGGACCCGCGGACGCACCCACGCGCTCACCCGATCCGCGAGATCGCGTGGCCCGAGTTCCAGAAGATGGTCGAGGCCCACGTCACCGCGCACGCGGGCCAGCAGTTCGTCTTCGATCGTCTCGGCGCCGAGCAGCTCGCCCGGGTGCGCATCCCGACCGCGATCGTCTTCGGCCGCGATCTACCCAACCTCGAGCGGGCCCTCACGGGTCGGGGCTTTCTCGGGACCCTCGTCCGCTGAGCGGACGGCAATGGCCAAGAACCCCCCCGGGGTCGGGCCGACGATGCATCGGATCGTCTTTCTCGGGCCTCCCGGCGCCGGCAAGGGTACTCAGGCGGCCGAACTCGCGCGTTCGTTGGGGATCCCGCACCTCTCGACCGGCGATCTCTTACGCAACGCAGTCGCGGCTCAGACCCCACTCGGGAAGGAAGCCGACGGCTACATGCGCGCGGGCCAGCTCGTACCGGACGACCTCGTCCTCCGGATGCTCGAGGATCGGCTCGGCCAGCCCGACGCTCGCTCCGGGTTCCTGCTCGACGGCTTCCCGCGCACCATCCCTCAGGCGGAGGCGCTCCTCCGCCTGACCCCGGCCGACCGGGTGATCTCCTTTGATGTCCCCGCCTCGGTCCTCGTCGAGCGGCTGGGCCAACGCCGCGTCTGCCCCCAGTGCCAATCCGTCTACAACCTGCGCAGCCGGCCCCCGTCGTCCCCGGGAAAGTGCGATCGTGACGGCACGGAGCTCGTCCAGCGCCCGGACGACCTTCCGCAAGCGATCACGACCCGTCTCGAAGTGTACCAGAGGCAGACCGCCCCCCTCCTCGACTTCTACCGGGCGCGAGGGATCCTTCGCCCGATCGACGCGTCGGGCACTCCGGGCGAGGTCGCGGCGCGTCTGCGCGATGTGCTCACCGAGCGACCGGCCGAACGATGACCGAGCCGTTCCGGACTCTCCGTGAGCTTGAGGAGCTCGCCTCGACCCACCTGACGGGCCGGGTCGGCGCCTACGTCCACGGAGGGTCCGGGGACGAGCGCACCCTCCGGGAGAATCGCACGGCGTTCCATCGATGGGTCCTGCGGCCGCGCGTCCTGACGGACGTCCACACGAT
>JBOGRR010000166.1:0-1726 GCA_050749765.1 Thermoplasmata archaeon
GTGCCAATCCGCGAGGTCGCGGGGCGACGGGTCGGACCGGAACAACCCCGGGTCCTCGGCATGGACGCTCACGGGAAGGCCGGTGGCGTAAGCTCGCTCCAGGAGCGGTCCGATCTCCTCGCGCGTCGGTGCCGCTTCGATCCCGGTCGTCGGGCTGCAGTAGAGCTTGAACCCACCGACGAGCCCGCCGAGTTCCTCGACGCGGGCCCCGGGGGTCAGCGCCCCGTAGAGAAGTACATCGACCGCGGCCCGTCCGGTCACGCGCCCGCGCTTCGTCTCGAAGCGCTCCCGATCGGTGACCGGAGGATCGGTGTTCGGCATGTCGCCGATGAGACCTACCCCTCCGATGGCCGCCTCGATCGTTCCCGCGGCAAAGCTCTCGACATCGGCCGATCCTCCCGGGTCGCGAAAGTGCACGTGGAGGTCCGTCGCGCTCGGAAGAATGACCGCCTCGCCGACATCTCGCCGCGCGCTCGCCCGCACCGATCGTCCGATCGAGAGGATCGTCCCCTCCTCCGAGATTCCGATCTCGGTCGCCTGGAGCTTGCCCTCCCGCAAGACCCGACCGGCGAGGGCCCATGCCGCCTCCTCGACCGGCGGGCGAGCCTCGTCCGATCGGCGGGGTGGCTCGGAGGGGGGAGACATCGGAGGGGGAGCGGCGCCGCCGATAAACTATTTCGCCCCGCGGTGGTCGCCCGCGGGATGGCGAACCGGCCCCGACCCCGTTCCGGCTGGACCTACGCGAAGAGCGGAGTGGATCGGGAAAGCGTCGCCCGTTCGCTGCGCGCCCTCATCGGGGCGGCTCGATACCGGGCTCCGTCGAGCCACGGGCGCTCGGTCCCGCTCGCGGGTCATTACGCGGGACTCGTGCGGGTCGGCGAGGAGACGATCGCGATCACGACCGACACGGTCGGGACGAAGGCGCTCCTCGCCTACGAGCTCGGGAGCTTCGAGGGGATCGGCGAGGACGCCGTGGCGGTCAACGTGAACGACCTCGCGTCGGTCGGAGCCCGCACGCTCGGCCTCGTGGACGTGATCAGCTGCGCGTCCCCCGACCCCGCGGTGTTCGCCGCCCTCGGCCGGGGTCTGCGGCGCGGCCTCGCGAAGGCCGAGTGCGCGTTGCTCGGCGGCGAGACGGCCGTCGTGCCGGAGATCGTCGCTTCGCTCGATGTCGGCGGGACGGCGATCGGATTCTTTCCCAAGGGTCGACGGCCCGTGACGGGGCGCGCGATCCGCCCCGGAGATCGGATCCTCGGGCTCCGCTCGAGCGGCTTCCACCTCAACGGCTACACGCTGATCCGTCGGCTCGTACGCGAGGGTCGCATCCCCCTTTCACGGCCCCGCCCGGGGGGGCGGCGACCGCTGGGGGAGGAGCTCCTGACCCCGAGCCGCATCTATTGCCGCGCCGCGGAAGCGCTCGCCGACCTTCCTTCGACCCACGGCCTCGCCCACATCAGCGGCGGCGGGGTGCGAAACCTCGCTCGGCTCCACCCGAAGGTCGAGTTCACGCTCGACGGGTGGCCGCGCGCTCGAGGGATCTTCGCGTGGGCGCAGGAGATCGGCGGCATCGCCGATGCGGAGTTCTACCAGACGTTCAACGCGGGCATTGGGTTCGTCGCGATCGTGGCGGAAGGAGCGGTCGCTCAAGCCCAAGGAGCGCTCGCGCGCGCCGGCTACGGCCACGCGCGCGAAGTCGGGGTCATCTCGGAGGGGAGCGGAGTACGCC
>JBOGRR010000167.1:0-1723 GCA_050749765.1 Thermoplasmata archaeon
CGCTCATCGGCTCGGATACTCGGTCGAGATCGACGAGGTCGGTAACGGGATCGCCTCTCTCGGATCCGGCCGCCCGCAGATCCTGTTCCTCGGCCACGTCGACACGGTTCCGGGGGAGCTCCAGGTACGGAGGGATGAGCACCGGGTCTATGGACGGGGCGCGTGCGACGCCAAGGGTCCGCTCGTCGCGGCGCTCCATGCTGGGGCGGCTTCGGGCGCTCAGGGCGAGTTCGTGGTCGTCGCGGCCGTCGGCGAGGAAACGGATAGCCGAGGGACTCGATATCTCTTCGACCGGCGCCGCCCGGATGCGGTCATCGCCGGGGAGCCGAACGGCTGGGATGGCATTGGGACCGGCTACAAGGGAGATCTCCGCTTGCGAGCGACGTTCGATGGAGCCCGACGCCACCTTTCATCACCGGAGGCGAACACGACCGAGCGAGCGCTCGATTGGACCGCCGAGATCCGAGCGCTCCTCTCGGGAGCCTCGGCTCCCACGGGCCGTTTCGAAACATTGACGGGGCGCATCGCCTCGTTTCGAAGTTCCGAGTCGGGGGACCGGGAATCGGTCGAGGTCGTCGTCGATCTGCGCCTTCCGCCGGGCATATCGACCCGCGCCGTGCGCGAGCGGCTCCCGAGCCCCACACCGCCGTGTCACATCGATACGATCGCCGAGATCGAGCCGTTCGTCAGCGGGCGGAACGATCCCGTCGTGCGCGCGCTCGTCGAGGCGATCCGGGCGGAGGGGAGCACGCCGACCCTCTGGCGAAAAGGCGGAACTTCCGACCTCAATCTCGTCGCGCCGGTCTGGAAGGTCGGCGGTGCGGTCTACGGTCCGGGCGATGCGCACCTCGATCACACCGATCGAGAGTCGCTGGAAATCGACGAATTGCGACGGGCGATCGCCGTGCTGCGTCGCGCCGTGACCACCCTGCGCTCAGGAGCTACTCTTCGAGTACCGGAGAGCGGTGGTGGAGAAACTCGCCACTTCGTAGTTCGAGGGCCGCCCGACTGATCTCGTCGCGGGTGTTCATCACGATCGGTCCGTACCAGGCGACCGGCTCGCCCAGCGGGCGCCCGGTCACCAAGAGGAAGCGCACGCCCTCGGGCCCCGCCCGTACCCGGACCGATTCGCCGGGACCGTACAGGATCGTCTCCCCGGGGGTGGCGGGCTGCGGATCGCGAAGGTCGAAGTAGCCGGTCCCCCGCATCGCTTGCGCGAACGCCGTGTGGGCTCCGCGGGTCGGAAGCTCGAACGACTCCTCGGGGGGGAGATCGACATCGAGGTACGTCGGCTCGACCGAGGTGCCTCGTACCGGCCCCTCCGTCCCGCCGTAGCCCCCCGCGATGACCTTCACGCGGGCGCCGGCGTCGCTCGTGACCGTCGGGATGTCGACCGGGGCGATACCCCGGTACGCCGGCACGGTCATCTTCGACCGAGCGGGCAGATTCACCCAGAGCTGGAAGCCGGAGAGCCGCCCTTCGGTGCGTTGCGGCATCTCCTGATGGATGATCCCGCTGCCGGCCGTCATCCATTGCACCTCACCGGGGTGGATCCTGCCGGAATTTCCCAAGGTGTCGCCGTGGTCGACCTCACCCTCGAGCATATAGGTCACCGTCTCGATTCCCCGATGCGGGTGCCACGGGAACCCGGCCAAGTAGTCGGCGGGGTTGAAAGAGCCGAAGTTATCGAGGAGCAGGAAGGGGTCGAAGAGCGGCACCTCAC
>JBOGRR010000168.1:0-1669 GCA_050749765.1 Thermoplasmata archaeon
TCGGCGTCCGCGTCGACCACGTCGACGGCCTCGCCGATCCGCGGGCGTATCTCGAGCAACTCGCGGCCGCCCTGAGGAAGGGGGCCGCCCGCCAACGGCGGCGATCCCCCTACCTCATCGTCGAGAAGATCCTCGCCTGGGACGAGCGACTTCCTGCGACGTGGCCGGTCGGCGGAACGACGGGGTACGACGCGCTGGCTCGCATCGGCGGGGTCTTGGTACCCGCGCGCGCGCCGCCGCTCCTCGAGGAGGCGTACCAGATCGCTTGCGCTGGGGAGAGCTCCCCGTTCGCGGAAGTCGCCTTCCGGGGCAAGTGCGACGTCCAAGATACCCTGTTCCGGGGCGAACGAGCCGCGCTGTGCGCCCTCGCGGAACACGAACGACCGCCGGGGGTATCCTCGAACGAGGCCCCGAACTTCTCGAGGACCCTCACCGCCCTCACCGCAGCCCTCCCCACCTACCGGACCTACGGTCGCGCGGGAGGACGCCTCGGGCGAGAGGACCGACGGTGGCTCGATCGGGCTCGGAGCACCCTCCGGCTCCACCAGCCGGGCGCGCGACCGGACCCGAGCGTTTGGTCGCCTCGAGTCGAGCCGTCCGCGAAACGTGCGCGGCTCGGGTCGTCACGGCCACGGAGCTTTCTGCTCCACTGGCAGCAATACTCCTCGGCCGTGGCGGCGAAAGGGATTGAGGACACCGCGTTCTACCGAGACGCCCGCTGGATCGGGGCCAACGAAGTGGGGGGCGACCCCGCGACGATCGCGGTAAGCGTCGACGAATTTCATCGCTTTCAGCAGGAGCGGATGCGGCGAGCCGGTCCGACGCTCACGCCCACCTCGACCCACGACACGAAGTGGGGGGAGGATGCGCGCGCGCGGCTCCTCGTCCTCGCGGAGCTCGCTCGCCCTTGGGGCCAGGACGTCACGCGGTGGCGGCGGCTGAACCGTTCGGTGCGCGAGCGGGCGGCGCCGACCCACCCGCCGACGAAGCGAGAGGAGTACCGGCTCTACCAAACGCTCGTCGCGACCGCCCCGGCATCGGGCGGGTGGCCACCGGGGTACCTGCGACGGGTCGAGAGCTACCTAGTGAAATGTGCGCGAGAGGCCAAGGAAGCGACCTCGTGGCTAGACCCGGACCTCGCGCACGAGGAAGGGCTCGTACGGTTCGTTCGCGGCCTGGCGGGCGAATCCCGCACGACTCCGTTTCGCGTCGCGTTCGCTCGATGGGCCCGAACCGCGGCCTACCTCGGAGGCTACTACTCGGGAGCCCAAACGATCCTTCGGACGATGCTCCCCGGGATCCCGGATCTCTACCAAGGGTCGGAGGCGTGGAACTTCTCGATGGTCGACCCCGACAATCGGCGACCCGTGCGATTCGACCGGCTCGCGCGGAAGCTCCAACGGGCGGAACGGGGGCATCGGTCGGCCCGGGCACCGCTGCGAACCGTCCATCGGCGAGGGGGGACGTTCACCGAGGAGGACAAGCTCGCGCTGACCGCCTACCTGCTGAGGTTCCGGCAACGTCACCGTCCCCTCTTCGAGGAGGGGGAGTACATCCCGGTCTGGGAGGCCACCGCCGGCCGCAAAGTCCCGGCGGTCGCGTTCTGCCGTCGGCGCGGCTCGGAGTGGATCCTGGTCGCGGTCGGTCGCGGGCTGGCGGGGCTGAACGG
>JBOGRR010000169.1:0-1647 GCA_050749765.1 Thermoplasmata archaeon
CGGCATTCGAGATGCGGGACCTTGATGAGATGATGCGCGGCACCGCCCGGCTCCTGAAAGAGGGGGTCGTGCTCGGGTGGGGGCCGGGTCGGCACACGGCGGGAAACAATACCTTCGCCTACTTCCTCGCGCCCTCGGGGAATGTGCTGGAGTACACCGCCGAGGTCGAGCGGATCGACGAGTCGACTTGGAAGCCGACGGTTTACAAGCCCACGCCGGACATCACGGATCAGTGGGGGACCGGATCGATGAATGGGCGCGGACCGCAGAAGCTTGGCGCTCCCGGGCTCGATCCGGGTCTTTGGACCCCGCCGCCGGTCTAGTCGGCTCTCACGCGGACGGCTTTCGCTCGCTCAGGCAAGGATTGCGCAACACGCCGAGCCCGGTCACTTGTCCCTCGAGCACGTCGCCGTCGCGGATGAATCGGTTGTAGTGAGTGCCGTTCCCGGACGGTGAGCCGGTGAGCACGAGATCACCGGGGAGCAACTGCACGCGCTCGGAGATGAACTCGATGAGCCGGGCGACGGTGAAGATCATGTCGGCGGTCGACTCGTCCTGCATGATCTGTCCGTTGAGCTTCAAGGTGATCCGCAACCGCTGTGGGTCGCCGACGAACTCGGAGGGCGTCAGGTACGGGCCGATTGGCAAGAAAGTCGGTGCTCCCTTGCCCGCCACCCAGTCCATGCCCATCTGTGGAACGTCCGGACGGGCGACGCGCTCGCGGGCGGTGATGTCGTTCGCGATCGTGTAGCCGGCAACGTACTCGAGCGCCTCGGCGCGCCGGACGCGCCATGCGGGCCGGCCGATTACGGCGGCGAACTCGAGCTCCCAATCCGGCTGTTGCACGTCGTACGGGACCACGATGGGGTCGTGGGGGCCCGTGATGCCGGACGCGAGCCCCACGAAGACGAAAGGCTTGCCCGTCTCGGCGCGCTTGCGCATCATCGCCTCCGCGGTGGTGCGAAGCTGCTCGCGATCGGCGGAGGGATCGCGTGCAACCGCGCCGTCCACGATCAGATCGACGACATGTTTGTGGTAGTTGGCGCCCGCCTGGAAGATTTGCCGCGGCACGAGCGGTGCATGCGTGCGCAACTGCGTGAGCGGGGCGCCGGACAGCAATGTGTCGGCCGACAGCGCCTGGGCGCCGGTCGAGAGTGCCCGCGCGATGGTGCGAAGCGCGGGAAGATTGTCATCCCAGCGCTCGAGGAGACCGAGCACCGAGTCGACGCCGTGCAGATGCAATCCGAGCTCCCGCTCGAGCTTTCCCAGTCCCGCAATCGCATGAATCCGCTCGCCTAGGACGAGCCCTGCGAAGGGCGGCTCGCCGGCCGAGGAGAACGATCCCAGTCGAAACACAGGCTCGGCCGCCGTATTCACGACAACCCCAGCAGTCCGGCTGCCGTCCCCCCCAGGATCTCGGCGCGGTGGGAGTCCGGAACCTCCGCGTGGAACCCGACGGGGTCCGGCTCCGACATGTCGAAGGGATAATCGGTCCCGAGGCAGAGATGATCCGCGCCATGGGTCTCGATGAGAAAGCGCAGCTGCGCGCGATCGAAGACGAGCGTGTCGAAGTAGAGCTTCCGCAGGTAATGGCTCGGCGGCTTCGAGATGTGCCGCCTGCAGTCCGGACGAGCGCGCCAGGCGTGA
>JBOGRR010000170.1:0-1638 GCA_050749765.1 Thermoplasmata archaeon
CGTGAAGATGCGGACCTCCTCGTCGCCCTGGGTCGGTTCCGCCTCCGGCAGGACCGGGACGTTGAAGGCCAGGATCGCCCGGTGGACCGGGTCCTTGACCGATTGCATCCGCATCACGGTAGATCCGCCGACCGCACCGACGCCCGCATCGTGGATCGGGATGCCGGCTTGGCGACACTCGAAGGCCAGCGCCTCGAGCCCTCCGAGCGTGTCGGCGTAGATCGCGACCCCGCTCTCTGCGAGCTCGTTCACCGGATGACTCTCTTGAGTCAGCTCTCGCTGCGCGGCCTCGGTCTCCTCGGTCGAGCGTACGACCTTGAAGATCCCGCCGGGCAGAGCGGCTTCGATTCCCGGCGCGGCCAGGTACACGCCGGCCGCGGCCGTCACGCTCTCGAGACTTTCGAGCTTGGGGTGCTTCGGGGCTTTGCCGGTCCGGGGGATCGCCGGCCGATAGATCCCGCGGATGCGGGCCGCGAAGGGGCTCTCTCGCCCCGTGACGAGGATCTCGTCGCCGGAACTCACGTGTCCGCGATACACGATCACGGAGGAGACCGGCCCGATCCCGCGCTGCTCGCTCCGTTCGAGGATCGTCCCTTCCCCCGGGCCTTCGACGAAACGGAGGTCCTCCTGGAGGAAGCGCTGCGCGAGACCGACGAGCAGGGCGATGAGCTCGGGAACGCCGACCCCGCTCTTCGCTGAGACCGGGACGATCCCGACATTGCGTGTGAAGTCGCTCACTCGGTCGTACCGTTCGCTCGAGAACCCGAGACCGTTCAGCTCTTCGGCCGCCTCGTACAGTCGCTGGTCGAGTGCGCGGGTGAACTCGGCGCTCGCTCGGGAGATCTGATCGGCGAGCGCGATCGGTCCGGTCGGCTTCCTCCATCCGGGGAGCAGATCGATCTTGGTGAGGGCGACGGCGAAGGGGGTCTTCTCGTGGCGAAGGATCTGCAGCGATTCACGGGTCTGCGGCATGAGCCCCTCCCTTGCGTCGACGACCAGGATCGCGATGTCGGCGAGCGCGCCTCCCCGACGGCGCATCGTCTCGAACGAACGATGACCCGGGGTATCGATGAAGAGCAGTCCGGGGATCTGGAGGTCGGTCGTACGCAAGACGCCCTCGCACATGGCCCGTATCGTGGGTCCAGGAACCTCGATCGCGCCGATGTGTTGGGTGATGCCGCCGGCCTCCTTCGCGGCCCGCACAGAACCCGCGATGCGGTCGAGCAGCGTCGTCTTACCGTGATCGACGTGCCCGAGCAGGCTGATGATCGGCTCGCGAAGCTCGGGCATGACCGATGAGCCAGCTCGAGACCTATACCGTTGTCGTGCCCGATCTACGGAGGACGCACGAAGTCGCCGATCCCCCCGGAGAACGAACTCTGTGACGATGCACACTTTCCTAGGCGATCCCTCCCTTCGAGGAGTTCACCGCGAGGCAGCGACCTAAGGTTACGCGCCTCTTGCGACGGTCGACCCCTCGAACCGAGTAACCACCGCGGTCGCGGGCGTAGCAACGACCCCCGGCACGGCAGCCGCTCCAGCCCCCGCTCCGCCCTGACCCGAACAGGGGTCGGCTTCCGCTCGGGGCCTACATCGGTACCCGGGTCCACTCCTCGATCCCATCGAGCAGCAGTGCGA
>JBOGRR010000171.1:0-1587 GCA_050749765.1 Thermoplasmata archaeon
GTATCTGTTCACGCAGTTGAGCGGTCTCTCGGGGCTTGAGCCGCGAACCCCCGGGTGAGAGCCGCCCTTACAAGTTCGAGGAAGTTCGACCCCTTGCGCCTCGCCGTCTCGTGGACGCTCTTCAGTCGAGCGTAGCTCCGAGCGCCCACCTCACTCCGCATCCCCCCGCTCATCTTCCGCTTCACGCAGATCGACCGGATCGCCCGCTCCCCCGCGTTGTTATGCCACGGGATCCGCGCGTCCCGCACGAACTCGAACAGGTGCGGCATCCGCTTCACCAGGTTCCTCGAGATCCGACCTACATCCTCGTCCGGGGAGTCGGGGTGGCACATCGCGCGGACCCGCGCCTCGTAGACCTCCGCCTGCCCGGCCCGAGCCGCCGTCGCCGAGGCGGGCGTCCCCTCGGACCACTCGACCGCCTCGCGGAGCAGCGCGCGCATCTCTCCCGCGAACCGCAGGAACGTCGTCGGCGGATGGCCCCGGCGAAGATACGTCGGCGGCGCCAAGCTCCTCGGTCCCCTCGGCTCGATGCCATGCGCCACCTCCACCGCCTGCAGATGACGGTTGATGTGGATCCAACAGACCCCGCGCTTCCCCCGCAACACGTTGTATCCACACCAGTCGTCCGAGACCACCGTGCCCGGGAAGTCTTTCCCGAGTACTCGTTCGACGACCTCCTGACCCCGACTCGGGTCGAGCTCGTAGTAGGCGGCGAGCTCGGTCGCGAACGACCACGCCCACCAGTTCGCTCCGCCGACCCGCATCGACGTCTCGTCCGGCTGGACGAGGTGCGCTCGGAGCACCTCGCGACGGATCGCCTCGTAGTCGGGACCGAGCGCCTCGGCCGACGCCTCCAAGAGCCCCTGGATCGCCCCGACGCTCACCTCCAGCCCGACCATCGCCGCCACGGTCTCCTGGATGCGCCGCACGGGAAGGCCCATCATCGAGAGGAAGACGAGGGTGCTCGCGAGCCGGGGACCGAACGGACGGCCGGGGAGCGCCCGGTCCGTCGTCGCCTGGACGAACCGATGGCAGTGGCGGCACCAGTAGCGGTGCACGAGGATCTTCAGGACCCATAGGTAGGCCGGGATGAGCTCGGTGACGAACCGCTCGTAGGTGTCGGAGGGGCCGCCGAGGGACTGGCCGCAGCCGGGGCACTCCTCCAGCGTCAGGTCGACGGTCTCGTCGACTCGGTCGGGTCGGCCCCGTCCGTGGGGAACGTGGCCGGGCTGGCCGCCGGGTCGGCGGCCCTTCACCCGCGGTTCCGCCGGGGCCGCCGGGCGATGGAGCTTCTTGGACGGCGGGGTGGCGACATCGAGGGCGGCAAGGTGCCGCTTGAGGCGCTCCAACTCCTTCTGCCGCTCGGCGAGTTCCTTGTCGCGCTGTCCGAGTTCCCGGTCGCGCTGCTGGAGCTTCGAGCGTAGCTCGCGGATCTCTGCCTCCTGTTGCTCGAAGCGTCGGAGGAGTTCGCGTCGTTGCTGCTGATCGAGGGTAACCGAACCCTCGTCCTCGGGAGCGAGAAGAAGTCGGGGTTCCCAAGCGGCCACGATGCCCTCGGGTAAGAGGTGAAGGGCTTGCTAGATTTAG
>JBOGRR010000172.1:0-1583 GCA_050749765.1 Thermoplasmata archaeon
TCGGAGTCGCCGACGCGCACGATTCCTCGCGTCCGCGTCACGGAAGGGATCTCGAGTCGGGCCGCGACGGCCGCGGGAAGGGCTCCGGTTTCGCTATCGGTCGCCCGCTCCCCGGCGAGGATAAGGTCCGAGCCAACGAAGCGCAAGGTCTCGGTCAACGCTCGGGCGGTGCCGATGAGGTCGGAGCCACGTAGCCGCTCATCGCTGAGCAAGACGATCCGATCGATACCGGCCGATCGGTAAGGGGCGAGCGCCTCGACGCTGGAGGGCGCACCCATCGAGACCACCGTGACCGTCTCCCCGGGCCGTCGAAGGTCGAGGCCGACCCGCACTGCGCGCTGGTCGTACGGGTTGATGAACGCGGAGTTGCTCGACCGTGCGATCGTGCCGTCCGGAGCCGGCTCGGCCGTCTCCCGATCGGCGACGACCTTGACCAGGATCGCGATCCGCATGCTCCGTCTCGCGCGGACCCGAGCCGACCGGGGCGATAACCCGCGCCCCCCGATCGACGCGCGCGAGCTGAGCGTTAGCATGAAGTAAGGCGCCGAAGTCGGCTGTCGACATGCCGAATCCATCGGACGATCGGCTCCGGGAGATCCTGACCCGATCCCGCACGATCGCGGTCGTGGGACTCTCCGATAAGCTCGATCGAGATTCGAATGAGATCGCGCGCTACCTGCAGTCGAGCGGATACCGCGTACTCCCCGTGAATCCACTCGTTCCCGAGATTCTGGGAGAGCGGTCCTATCCGACGGTCTCGGCGATCCCCTCGTCGATCTCCGTGGACCTGGTCGATGTGTTCCGCCGCAGCGATCAGGTCGAGCCGACCATGAGCGAGGCGATCGCCCGACGGGTCCCTACCGTCTGGATGCAACTCGGGGTCGAGAACGCCGCGGCCCGCGCGGCGGGAGAGAAGGCCGGGCTCACCGTCATCGAGAACCTCTGCATCATGGTGGTGCACCGCCGATTGAAGATCCCACCCCGACCGGGCTCGGTGTAGGACGCCCGAGATGTCCGCTCCCGCCTCCACCACGGCCACCGCGACCCGACCGCCGACGCCCGCCCCACCCCCGCCGGCGCCGCGGGACGGTGCGTTCCGTGACGTCGGAACGGTACGTCACGCGAACATCCACGCGCAGCGATATCGCCTGCAAGGCACGGCGAAGGTCACCGGGGAGGTTGACGCGGGCGAATTGCGGGTCGAAGGGATCCTATCGGTCGGTGGCACGTTGACCGCGGACCGGGTCGATTCGCGCGGCACGCTCGAGGTCGCTCGGACCGTGCGAGTGGCCGAATCGTTCCGCACTCGGGGGACGGCACGTCTCGCCGCGGGACTCTTCGCGCGCTCGGCGACGACCGACGGACAACTGGAAGTCACCGAGGGGGTGGAGGTCGCGCAGATCTTCTCGATGCGCGGCGCGGTCGAGATCGGACGGGACCTGACCTCCGGCCTCTTCGCTCCCAACGGCCGGTTCGCGATCGGCGGGGTGCTGCGCGCGAAGGAGATCGCCGGAAAGTTCGATGGGAACTCCCGCGTCGATCGGATCGAGGCGAAGACGGTCTCGCTCGCCCCGCGACAGCTG
>JBOGRR010000173.1:0-1581 GCA_050749765.1 Thermoplasmata archaeon
TCATCGCCTCGAAGAAAGGCGGCGGTGCAAAGGGCCCCGGCGGCGAGTAAGCTCGCGTCCGAGGGCGCCCGCTCGCTATCGGAGCTCCCGGGCGACGCGGTCGCTCGCGGCGAGGGCGAGCAAATCACCGTCCCGGCCTCGAGCGACGATGACCCCGAGACCGACGGGGCGGCCGTCGACCAGTGCGATGGGCAGAGCGATCTCGGGAACCCCTCCGAGGCTGGCGATCGAACTCAGCGTGAGCCCGGGAGAACGGTAGGAGACCGAGACTCCGGGTTCGTTTGAGTCCGTCGGAAGCGCGACGCTCGGTGCGGCGGGCAACAGCAGGGCCGTTCCCGGGGGCACGAGTTCCGAGAGGTGGGCGACGAAGCGCTCTCGGACCTTCTTCGCCTCGCCGGCGGCCTCCTCGGTGACAGCCGAGGCGCCGCGAAACCGCTCCTCGATCTTCTTCGCGAACCGCGGGCGCGCTTCGCGGATCCACGAGCCGTGCGC
This sequence comes from Thermoplasmata archaeon, assembly GCA_050749765.1. GTDB lineage: Archaea > Thermoplasmatota > Thermoplasmata > Lutacidiplasmatales > UBA184 > Lutacidiplasma. Next base: position 493 of record JBOGRR010000173.1, read on the forward strand.
TTTCCACGCCTCCCATCCCCTGATCGTTTGGAAGGACGAGAGCGCAGCTGCGGGTCCCTCGGAGAACGCGGTGACCTCTTCGAGCGACCCGAAGAGCTCCGTCGCTCGCTCGCGGAGTTCGCGGGCACACTCAGGATTCGCGAGGGCGAACGCGTCGACCGCGCAGAGGAAGCGCCTCGGAGGATCGCCGTCCGATGTTCCGAGAAGGGTCGCGCCCACGCGCGCGAGCACTCGCCCGTCCCGCGCCATCCACCCCACGGTGTCGAAGCTCGAGGTGAGCAGCGTGACCCCTCGGACCGGCACTCGGCCGTGACTCGGGCGGATGCCGAAGATCCCGCAGTACGAGGACGGAATGCGCACGGACCCGCCGGTGTCGGTCCCCAGGGCAAAGTCGACGAGTTCCTGCGCGACCGCCGAGGCCGACCCGCTCGAGGAGCCGCCCGGTAGGCGACCGGGAGCACGGGGGTTGTACGGGGTGCCGTAGTGGAGATTGTCACCCTCGAGACTGAAGGCGAGCTCGTCGGTGATCGTCTTTCCTTCGAGACGAGCCCCGCTCCCGAGCAGGAGCTCGATGACCGAGGCGGAGCGTTCGGGCGGAGCGTGGGTCCGTTGCCAGTCCGGGTTGCCGGAGGTCTTGCGGTCCCCCGCGACGTCGATCAGATCCTTCGCGGCGAACGCGAGTCCCGAGAGCGGCCCGCCCGACGTCGGCTCCCGGCGACAGCGGGGGCCGGGAACGAATGCGAGCTCGGCGGAGGGCGCGTTCACCGTGCCCGGTCCGTACGCTTCGCGGACCATAACCCGGCCGCGCGCCCATGGCCAGACGTTTCGGGCGTATTGGGGGGACACCGGGGCGCGCGCACGACGCTCGCCTGGGCCTACCGGGGGGCGGAGCGGGAACCGTTGACCGGTGACGGGGACGGAGCACCCGGGTGCCCTTCGGCGACCGGCCCGGTCCCGACGTGGGCCGCTGGTGGAGGCGGATCTCGGACCGCGCGCGGCGTGGCGTACGGACGCTCTCGGTGATGGTCGAGAGGGGATCGCCCAGGAAGCGGCCCCGCTTACTTCCGACCTGGATAGCGGGGTGAGTTA
>JBOGRR010000174.1:0-1569 GCA_050749765.1 Thermoplasmata archaeon
CGTATGTGTTTAGCTTCCCCGGTCGCGTGACGGGCTGAGCCCTCCGGTTCTTCTCGAGCGCAAAGTGGAAATCCGGCCTCGCTCGCTCCTTTGGAGCGAGGACCTATGTCCACCGCCATTGCGACCCTCCGTCTGGCCCCGGAGGACGAGAGCGATGAGATCGTCGTCTCGAAGAAGGGCCTCGCCGAACTGAAGCGTCGGGCGGACCAGGCCGATCAGCAGGCGCGCGAGAACGAGCGTCTTCGGAAGGAGATCGAGGAACTCCGCCGTCGGCTCCACGTCCACGAGAACTCGAACGTCCCTCCGAGCGTGAGGAACCAAGCTCCCGGCCATTCCCGCGCCCACCCGCTCACCCCTCCCGAGGGGCGCAAGAAGCTCGGGGCTCCCGTCGGTCATCCCGGAAGTACCCGGGAGACTCCCGCCCCTGACGAGAAGATCATCCACACCGCCCCGAGCTGTCGGAGGTGTCACAGTCCTCGGCTGAAGCTCATCGGGAAGGAGACGACGACCGAGGTCGAACTGCCGCCCCCTCCCAAACCGAAGGTGACCGAGCACACGCAGCACGTCTATCGGTGCGAGGAGTGCGGGGAGGAGTTCCGGGCGGCACCGGCGGACGGACCCGAGCCGGCCGAGTGGGGTCCCCGGCTCCAGAGCGAGGTGGTGCTGGGCAAGGTGCTGGACCGGCTCCCCTACCGCAAGCTACGGGCGCGGCTGGTCCGCCTGGGAGGGGAGTTGCTCCGACTGAGCCCCGCGACCCTGCAAGCAATCGTGTGGAGGGCGAGCGATCGGCTCTCGGGGGAGGAGGCGGCCATCATCGCGCGGCTGAGGCGCGCCCCGTTCGTCCATGTGGACGAATCGATCTTTCGGGTGGATGGCCACCGCCAGTGGATCTGGGTCTTCGTGACCGAGGACGACCTGTTCCTGGTGATCCGGGACTCGCGCGCTCGGGACGTCGTGGAGGAGGTTCTCGGGAAGGAGTATTCGGGGAAGATCGTCTGTGACGGCTGGAAGGCGTACCTCGGCTGGGTGCTCCAACGGTGTTGGGCGCACCTGCTGAGGTATGGGAAGGAGGGCGCAGAGAAGAGCGTCGAGGCCGAGCGGCTCTACGGGGAACTCTGCACGCTCCACGAGCAACTGACCCGGGAGCTGGAGACGGCGAGTCTCCTCGCGCGCGTGCGGCGGCTGCGGAAAGGGACGCGGGCGTTGAGGGGTCTGCTGAAGCGGTTCGGGGGAAGCAAGGACGCGGCGGTACGGAAGGTGGTGACGTATCTGCGGAACGGGATGGAGGGATGGCTCACGTTCCTGTCGACCCCGGGGATGGAGGCGACGAACAACCGGGGCGAGCGAGGATTACGCGAGGCGATCGTGATCCGAAAGATCATCGGTACGTTGAGGAATGAGCGGGGCGCCCGAGCGTTCACCCGGCTGCTGAGCGTGCTGGGGACGTGGGTCCTTCGCGGGGAGGACGTCTCCTCGAGGCTCTACGGCGCGCTCGGTCGACCCAGCTGACGGGTCCTCGACGAAAGGCAACCGACAGAGACCGAGCTGTCGGGGTGCCTAAACACGTAC
>JBOGRR010000175.1:0-1560 GCA_050749765.1 Thermoplasmata archaeon
CGCGACGACGTCGACCTGGCGAGCGGCGTGATCACGATCCGAGAGGCGAAGTTCGACCGCTCGAGGATCGTCCCGCTGCACGACTCTGCGACCGTGGCGCTTGCCGCCTATGCACGAGATCGCGACACGGCGGAGCGCTCTTCGCATCGGTTCTTCCTCGCCGAGGGCGGCCGGCCGCTGCGCTACGGGGTTGTGCAGCGAGCGTTCATAGAAGTCACCGCCGCCCTCGGTCTCCGATCGGGCCCGGTGCTTCCGAGAATTCATGATCTGCGTCACCACTTCGCGATCGCGACCCTCCTCGAGTGGCACCGCAGGGGCATGCTCCCGGAGAACCGGCTGGCTGTGCTCTCGACCTACCTCGGTCACGCCGATCCGTCCGGCACGTACTGGTACTTCACCGCGACGCCCGAGCTCATGGAGCTCGTCGTGGGTCGCGTCGCCGCAGGGAGCCCGAGATGAGCGCGCTCGGCCCGACGCTCGAAGCGTTCTTCGTCGAGCGGCTCATCGGCCAGCGCGGGGCGAGTCCGCTCACGGTCGCCTCGTATCGTGACGCTTTCCGGCTGCTCGTGCTCTTCGCCGCCAAGCGACACAAGAAGGCACCTTGGCAACTCGACTTCTCCGATCTCGGCGCCGAGACGATCGGCGCGTTCTTGGAGCATCTCGAGACCGAGCGGCACAACAGCGTCCGGACCCGCAACGTCCGGCTCGGAGCGATCCGGTCGTTTTTCTCGTTCGCGGCGTTGCGCCACCCGGAACACGCAGGCTCCATCGGGCGCGTGCTCGCGATCGCGCCGAAGCGCTTCGAGCGCAACCTCGTCACCTACCTGACGGACGTCGAGATCAACTCCCTGCTCGGTGCGTGCGACCTCTCGAGATGGGTCGGACGGCGCGACCGGGCGATGTTCCTCCTCGCCATCGAGACCGGGCTGCGGGTCTCCGAGCTCATCGGCTTGCGCAACGAGGACGTCGTCCTCGCACACGGGCCGCATGTCCACGTCATCGGCAAGGGGAGAAAGGAGCGGCGGACCCCGCTCCTCGGTGAGAGCGTCGAAGTGCTGCAGACGTGGGCCGCGGAACGAAAGGGAGGACTGTCCGATCCCTTCTTCCCGACGAGCACCGGCCGCCGTCTTTCCCGAGACGCCGTCGAGCACCGCATCGCCCACTACGTCGATCTCGCGGGAGTGTCCTGCCCGTCGCTCGCAAGCAAGCAGGTGAGCGCCCATACGCTGCGTCACAGCTGTGCGATGCGACTTCTCCAGGGTGGCAACGACGTCGCGGTCATCGCCCTCTTTCTCGGTCACGAGCAGATCTCGACGACGAGCATCTACCTCCACGCTGACATGGCCCAGAAAGAACGGGCGCTCGCTCGGACGACGGCGTTCGGCGTGAAGCCCGGTCGCTATCGGCCAGACGATCAGCTGCTCGCATTCCTCGAGGCCCTGTGATTATGCCGATCATTCGGCTGCGCTCACCTCCGTGAGCAGGTCGTCTCTACAAAGGTCGGCATAATCCGCGAGTCGGCATAGTCCAAGTAGAGCCGGCGTGGGATCCCACGTGCGG
>JBOGRR010000176.1:0-1544 GCA_050749765.1 Thermoplasmata archaeon
TTCGCGAGGACCTCGATCCCCTCCGTTTCCGCCGCGGCACCAGGGGTCGGGACGAATACTACGAGCGGTCGGAGCGACGAATCGGCGTGAGCGCGCTGGGATTCGGAGAGTTTCGGGCGGATCGTTTGGCTCGCGATGAGCAAGCTGAACTCGGCGCTCCCCATCAGCCGCTGGAACTCCCGAGTCGCCGTTTCGTCCGTCACCTCGAAGACGTCTTTGAGCCCGATCAGGCGAAAGCCGATCGCGAGCTCCCGCTCTCCGACGACCGCAGTTCGACCGGCGTGAGCGGACGATTCGGGCACGGCGGTCTCGGCGGGGAGCGAGCCTATTTAACCCCTGCTCCGGCGAGGTCACCTTCGAGGGAAAATCGCGACCCGGGCCGCACCGTTTTCGGGTCTACTTGTACGTCGAGTTGTGGACGTGACCTTCGTCGTCCGTGATGATGATGCACTCCCCTTCGCACTCGAAGAGGCAGGCCTCACACACGATGCACTCCGGGCCGTTCACGGCGACGGACTTCTCCCCACGGAACTGGAACTTTGCCGCGACCGTAGGGTCGTCGACGACGTTCGGAAATTGATCACTGGGCTTGAGCTCGAAGACGTTGACCGGACAGACATCTCGGCAGTGCGCGCAGCCGGTGCATTTCTCGATCTCGATGTCGACCTGAACCATGGGGTCTGGGCCTCGACGGTTTCACCGAGGAGCGGTATTTACGCTTTCGGTCACGAGGAGCGCGACCGGTGAATCGACATCGGATTCTGTACGCAAGTGCGCGGCGTTGCCTTGCCTCGACCCTGAAAGCTATACAAACCCGTGTTGTGGCACCCCGGGCCCGGCGCGGCGCCGTCCATCGCGAACCGGTCCCAGGTCGGTAGGAAGCGGGAATGGGAAGCCGAACGGAGCGGAAGTCGAGGCGATGGACGGCATTGGCGATTATCGTGGGGTTGCTCGCGTTCTCCTCGGCGTGCCTACCGAGCGGGACTCTCTGGGGGGTAACGTTCAGCGGGACGAACGCGAGCGCTCCGGGCCCCGTGGTCTTCACTGACATCCCCAACGGCTCCTACACCTACCCAGTCGACTCGGTCAGTGGCTATCGCGCCAGTCCAGCGTTCGGCACCCTCGATGTCTCCGGTGCACCGGTGAACGCGACGCTCAACTTCACGGCGATCCCGCCGGTCGACTACACCGCGACGTTCACCGAGAGCGGTCTCCTCCACGGAACATTGTGGACCGTCACGCTCGACGGGATTTCCTCGGGGTCGATTGCTCCCTCGCCAATCCCCTTCCCAGGATTCTCGAACGGGACGTACAGCTTCACCGTCGGCACCGTCTCCGGCTTTTCGGCGAATCCGGCGTCGGGGATGCTGACGATCTCGGGGAACACCGGCCAGGCGATCGCCTTCACGCCGCTGCCCCCCCCCCACTTCAACGTGACGTTCACCGAGAGCGGCCTTCCGAGCGGCCCCGCTTGGAACGTGACCTTCAACGGAACAACGCTCGGCGCCATCGCACCCGCATCGATCATCTTTTCCGGATATGTC
>JBOGRR010000177.1:0-1517 GCA_050749765.1 Thermoplasmata archaeon
CTCGCAGCGCGATCTCCGTCGCCATCGCCTTCGCGAGGGCGGTGTCGAGGTCGGCCCGTAGACCGCGTGAAATTCGTTCAAGCGCCCGCTCTACGTAGAGCCGGACCGACTCCATCTCCCCCCAGTCCCTCACCAACGGAAAGGCGACCGCCTGCTGCTCGGAGAGGCTCGCGCCGAAGACGGTCCGCTCGTCGGCTCTACGGACGGTCTCCTCCCACGACGCGCGAGCCACCCCGAGGTAGATCATCGCCAGAAATCCACGCTCGCGCGAGAGCTCCGGGAGGACGTAGCGCAACGCCGCACCCTCCTCCCCGATGCGGTTCCTTTCGGGGAGGCGAACGGCATCGTAGACGACCTGGCCGCGACGCATCCAGTGCTCTCCCAAGTCGGGAACGATTTCCGAGCGGATGCCGTCCATGGTTTGGGGAACTAGGAATGCGGTCAATCCCTTGGAGGGATCGGACGGGACCCGTGCATAGACGATCGCGGCCTCCGCGTCCTGAACGAACGCCGCCTCGCTCTTCGTTCCCGTGAGCACGTAGTCCGCGCCGTCGCGCACGGCCAGCGTCCGGATCCTCCCGAGGTCGGAGCCGGCGTCCGGCTCGGTCAAGTAGTTCGCCACCAGCTTCTCCCCGCGGACGAGGGGTCGATAGAACTCGCGCACGAGCTCGGGACTTCCGTGTTCTTCGAGAACGCTCGAGAACCCTGGCTGCAAGGAGAGCTTCGCGAACGTCGTCCCGGAGCGGTACGCGAGACGATACAGCAAGGTGCCGGCCCGGACCGCGCTGAGCCCCCGACCCCCATCGGCCACGGGCCGGTCGAGACCGAGCCAGCCGGACTGGCCCATGGCCCGGTACTCCTCGCGAGGGAACGCTGGTGTCCGGTCGAGCGCCCGGTATCTCTCGAAAAGTCGGTGCGCCGCGACGAACCGCTCGAGTTCCTCTGCGAGCGGGTCGTCCGGCAGGGGAGGGATCTCAACCGTCACTCCCGGCCCTCCGTGGTCCTTTCTTCGCTCTCGAGATGCCGGGGCCGGTCCGATCCAAGGATCCCGGCCTCCGTCAGCACTCGGATCTGGGGCTCAGAATACCCGAGGACCTTGGTGAGGATCTCCTGATTGTCCTGGCCGAGCCACGGCGCTCCGCGCCAGACTCGACCCGGTGTACCCTCGAACTTGGGAGCGACGCCGGGGCCCCGGACCCGACCGGCGATAGGGTCGGTCCACTCGACGAACATCCCGCGCGCCGCATAGTGCGGATCGGCAGCGATATCGGCGATCGAATAGACCCGAACGAGCGCGACATCGTGCGTTCGAGCGATCTCCTCGAGCTCGGCGCAGGAGCGCCCCCCACAGAAATCCTCGATCGCAGTGTCCACCGGTTCGCGATGCGCAAGGCGGTAGCTCGTATCGTCGAAGCGGTCGTCGGTGAACCCGATCATCTCCTTGAGGCGAAGATAGGCGTCGTGGTTCGGCGCGGCGACGACGACCCAACCATCCTTGGCGCGATGGACGTCGTAGG
>JBOGRR010000178.1:0-1492 GCA_050749765.1 Thermoplasmata archaeon
GTCGGGGCGGGCCGGTCGCACTAGGCCGAGGCGGCCCCGAACGAACGCAGGAGCGCGGGAAGCGCCTCCTCGTGGCGCGCGATCAACCCGATGTCGACGCCGCGAAAGACGGGGGCGGTCGCCTCGGGATTGATCGCGACGACGGTGCCTGCGCGTCGCCAACCGATCATCTGGTTCGGAGCGCCCGAGACGCCGACCAGCACGGCGAGCGGCGGAGCGGGGGTGCGGCCGGTGAGGCCGACCTGGAGATCGGCCGGCGCCCACCCCGCATCGACCACCCGTCGGGTCGCCGCGATGGCCCCACCCAGCGGCTGGATGGCGCGCGCGAGCGCGCGGATCGGTTCGGGACCGCCGATCCCCGTGCCCACGCAGACGATCCACGACGCCCGGTCGAGGTCACCGAATTCCGCCGGCCGCGTTCGCGTACGCGAGATCCGACGGGGTGGCGCTGGCGCGGGATCTAGCGTCAATTCGACCCATCGAAGCCCCTTCGGATCGACCGACGACGCTTCGCCCAGAGGATAGCGCGGGCGGACCGTGACGACGCTCGGAGCCTCGATCGTCTCGACGACCGCGAGAAAGCGCCCTCCCCACGATGCCTTGGTCCAGCGGAGCGGGCGTCCGGGCATCGCTTCGACGGACTCCACGTTCGTCACGAGACCCCGCCCGCTGCGTCCGGCGAAGCGTCCGGCCACCTCGAGACCGAACGTGCTCTGCGCGAACACGACGGCCTGCGGGGGGCCCGCGAGTTCGCTCGCGCGCTCGAAGGCTCGCGAGGCGACCTCGGAGAGGGCGCTCTCCTCGGGGGGCGTCGCGCCGTAGATGGTGCGCACTCCGACCTCCGCGAGGCGGCGGGCGGCGTTGATCTCGGGCGGAGGACCGACCCAAAGCGCGTCGATCGGCGTGGTGGGGAGCATCTGCGCGAGGCCGGAAATCGCTGAAAGGGCGGCGCCGTCGATGCCACCGACGTCATCGGTCACGAGCGCGAGGAGCCCGGGCCCTCCGTCCGGCGAGCGCCCCGAGACCGTCGGAATCGTAGCGGCGAGGGCGACGCTCGCACCCCGTGCGATTTGGATCGCTTCGAGCCCATAGGCGAGCCGCGTCCGATCGAAGAGTCGAGGGATCCGCGAGCGCCCGATCGGCGCCCACGTGACCACTCGGGAACGGGCCCCCGAGCGCCCGACGTCGTTCGCGCCGACTCCCACCCCCTCGAGATCGACCCGCTCGACGGCCGCCGCCGCCTCTTCCGGAACTCTCGCGACCTTGAGCGGTTTCGCGATCTTCTCGCCCACGGAGACAAGCGCCGGAGCCCGAAGCCGATATCGGGCCGACCCGTCCTCGAACTCCGTCTCGATCTCAAGATCGTCGGAGTCGCCGACGCGCACGATTCCTCGCGTCCGCGTCACGGAAGGGATCTCGAGTCGGGCCGCGACGGCCGCGGGAAGGGCTCCGGTTTCGCTATCGGTCGCCCGCTCCCCGGCGAGGATAAGGT
>JBOGRR010000179.1:0-1480 GCA_050749765.1 Thermoplasmata archaeon
GCAAACGCGGGGATCTGGGCGACGAGCCTGCACGGGATCTTCGAATGCGATGCGTTTCGGCACTCGTTCCTCACCGAGGTGGCCGAACGAAGGGCAAAGCGCTTCGAGCCGGCAGCGACGACCTTCGCGGCGCACCGCCAAGCGGAGATCGACCGTGTCGCAGATGCGATCGAGGAGCATCTCGACCTCGACGCGATCCTTGCCATCATTGCCCAGGGAGCACCAGGGTGATGGTGGTGGACTACGCCGGACCCGAGAGCTCTAGGGCCGAACGTCGATGAGCTGGCTCCGCCCCACCCCGGTAGTCGGCGACGCCACCTCGGCGGCCGAGCGGCGCGCCGATCCGACCGCGTGGCGCTTCAGTGCTGCCGACCGCGAGGCGCTTTATGCGATCGTCGCGGCACGGCGCGACATCCGCCGCTTTCGACCCGACCCGCTCGATCCGAAGCTCGTCCGCCGCGTGCTCTCAGCGGCGCACACCGCGCCCTCGGTCGGGCACTCCCAGCCATGGCGGTTCGTGCTCGTCTCCGACGAGACGAGCCGGGAGCGCGCGGCGGTGATCGCCGAGCGCGAGCGCCTCCGCCAAGCGGGCCTGCTCGACGAGGACTCGGCTCGCCGGATGCGCGACCTCAAGCTCGACGGGATCCGCGACGCCCCGATCGGCATCGTGGTGTGCTGCGACCGTCGGGCCCACGCCACCGGTGTGCTAGGGCGGGCGACCTTCCCCGACGCGGATATGTGGTCGTGCGCAATGGCGGCCGAGAACCTCTGGCTGGCCGCGCGCGCCGAGGGGCTCGGCCTCGGGTGGGTGACCCTCTTCCCGCCGGGTGAGCTCGCCGCCCTGGTGGAGCTGCCTGATGGCGTGGCTACGCTCGGGTGGCTCTGCCTCGGCTCGCCCGACGAGCGTCCTCCCTCACCGGGGCTCGAGCGTGCCGGGTGGTCACAGCGCCTCCCGCTCGGCGAGGTTGTCCTGGCCGAGCGCTGGGAGGGCGCTGGGCCGGAGCGACCCCCTTCGCGCCTGCGTGCGCCAACCCAGGCAGACGTGGTCGCGGCCCGAGACGAGTCAGACCTCCTGCTCACCTCGCCCGGCTCGCTTGGGGTGCTCGACCGCAGCATCGAGCGGCTTGGCGCGCTCGGCATCTCAGGGGTCCCGGCGGCCACCTTGGTCCTCGCTGGGGCCGACCACCCCGTCGCGAGACATCGCGTATCGACCTACCCGACGGGCGTGACCCGCGAGGTGATCGAAGCGTCGCTCGCGGGAGAGTCCCTTGGCGCCGCTGCAGCCCGGGCCGTAGGAATGGGCCTCGTTGTCGTCGACGCCGGCGTGAACGGCGACCCCGTTCCCGGAGCGCTCGTGTGTCGTGCGCTCGGGCACCGAGGCGACCTGCTACGTGAGGATGCGCTCAAGGTGTCCGACGTGGTCCGCCTCATCGACTTCGGGCGTCAGATCGGCGGAGGCCTTGCCGCGAGGTCGATCGTC
>JBOGRR010000180.1:0-1465 GCA_050749765.1 Thermoplasmata archaeon
GCGGGTGAGATGAAGGTGGATGCTGGCACCCCCGCGCCTCGTTAAAGGGGTCCCTGCCCCTCGACGCTCCGTCGACGATGGGCGACCCTCACCGATTCCACGCGCACTTGGAGTGGACCGGAAACCGTGGCTCCGGGACGAGCGACTATCGCAGCTACGGGCGCGAGCATGTGGTGCGGATCGAAGGAAAGTCCGATCTCCTCGGGTCGTCGGCCCCCACGTTCCGCGGAGACCCGGGGCGATGGAATCCGGAGGAGCTCCTCGTCGCCTCCCTCAGCGCGTGCCACATGCTCTGGTACCTCCACTTCTGCGCGACCAACGGCATTCGGATCGTCGCCTACACCGATGACGCGGAGGGGACGATGGCCGTCGCGGCGGACGGTTCGGGCCGGTTCACGGACGTCGTCCTCCGGCCGAAGGTCTCGATCCAGGAGGGGGAGCCGGCGCGCGCGATGGCGCTTCACTCGGAGGCGCACCGCATGTGCTTCATCGCCGCGTCGGTCAACTTCCCGGTCCGGCACGAGGCCCAGGTCGAGGTGGTCACCGCGACCACCCCGTGAGCCGCTCTACGCCCCCGGAGGGGAGGGGGGTTGGGCTCCACCCGCAGGGGGGGACGGCGGCGGGGAGATGGGCGAAGCGCCCGTTGGCCGTGGGACGGTCGTCGCGGCTCCGCCGCGCCGGCGCATCAGTAGGAAGAGCCCCGCCACGATGATGATCACGATCACCGCGCCCAGGATCGCCCAGATCCACCACGCGATCGAGCTCGAGGCCCCCGGGGGGTTCGGCGAGGTGTGCACCGCGACGGTCGTCGGCGTTCCGTTCACGGTGAAGGGGCCGGAGGTCGTTTGGTAGCCGCTCGCGGAGATCGTCCAAGTGTACGTCCCGTTAGCGAGGTGGAGGAGGGCCGACGCAGTGGTCGAATTCGCGTACCACGTCTGCCCGACGAGGGTCCCGGCCAATGGGGAGATCGACGAGGAGGAGGTCCCGTTGTACGTCGCCGCGATGGTCCAACGGGTCTCGTTGGGTAGACTCGTCTGCGTGAAGTTGACCGGGCTCGTGTAGGAGTAGTCGACCGTCCGCGTGAGGTCGAGCCCCGAGATCGTGATATTCCCCGAGCCGAGCGTGAGGACGTACCACGGGCCGACGGGGTTGAGGACGAAGGGATAGGTCCCGTTCGAGAACAGGAAGACGATGGTCGAGCTGTTCGAGCTCAGGGCGGTCCCGTTCATCGCGACGCTCCACGGCGTCCCGGTGGTGAGCACGGTCTCGGTGAAGGTCATCGTGTAGACCCCGGCGGGGAGTCGGGTGAAGGCGATCGCGGTCGAGCTCGAGCCGTTGACGGCCAAGTTCCCCGAGGCCGGGGTGGCGATGTAGCCGACGATCGGTTCCACCGTGAAGGAATAGGTCGCGCGGACATATCCGGAAAAGATGATCGATGCGGGTGCGATGGCGCCGAGCGTTGTTC
>JBOGRR010000181.1:0-1439 GCA_050749765.1 Thermoplasmata archaeon
AACTCGAGCGCGATTCAGCGTGGAACTCCATCGGGGAAATCGTTTAGAAGGAAGGGAAGTAGGGCCCCGCGATGGCCCCGAAAGCTCGCTTCCTCTACTCCGGGCTACGCGTGCGCGATTTCGAGCGTTCGCTTCGCTTCTATCGACGCTTCGGTTTCCGGCGAGTTGCCCAGGGCACGATGGAACACGGGGGTCGCTGGGCGCATCTGGTGTACCCGGGTTCGGTGCACCGGCTGGAGCTCAACTACTACCCGCCGAAGAATCGATTCTATGAGCCGATCCGTCGCGGAACCGAATTCGATCACTTCGGATTCTACTCCCCGGATCCCATCGCTTGGAAGCGCGCCGCCCTACGTGCAGGTGCCCGCCTCGAGACCGAATTCGTTGAGGGAAAGCATCGCCTGGTCTACGTCCGCGACCCGGACGGGAACTGGATCGAGGTCTTCGGGCCCGCGCGTCCCCGGCGTCGCCGCCGAGTCGCCGTTCAGCGCACAGTGTCTCGGTAAGCCCACTGGGAAACCAAGTTCGGAACGTGCGGGCACCGGGATTTGAACCCGAGTTATAGGCTTGGCAAGCCTATGTGATAACCAGACTACACTATGCCCGCAGCGCGCTCCTCGACGCATTCCGCCATAAAACGGCGACCGTAGCGCTCGAGTCGGGGAGCAAGATTGGGGCCGATTTGATGCTCAGTTGCTTCGCTACGAGCGTTGGAGCATCCTGATGACGTGCATGCGGGGAGTGCCTCCCACCGACGTTTCTGAGGGAGACCGCTGCGACGCGGAATCCTCGCCCCGCGCCGCGCTCTAATACGGGGCGCTTGTCCGTCGTAATCGGCGGGGAAGATGGGCCAAGAGTCCTGGGCCGAAGGGGACTGCGCAGTCCTCAAGCATCCGAGCGCACCCCCGGTGCTCCTTCGACTTCGTCGTGGGCCGGTGCGGCTCGGGGACTCTGGGCTCATCGACCTAACGACCCAGATCGGGCAGCCGATCGGCGGGACCTACGAATGGTTGGGAACGACCTATCGGGTCGTTCGACCGTCGCTCTCAGATTTCTTCTTCTCGATGAACCGAGGCGCGCAGATCATCACTCCAAAGGATTGCGCCCGCATCCTCTCCTTAGCGTCGATCGGGCCCGGAGATCACGTCGGGGAAGCCGGCTCCGGTAGCGGGGCCCTCACGATCGCTCTCGCGCACGCGGTCGGTCCGTCCGGATCCGTCCTCTCGATCGATCGACGCCCCGAGGCACTTCGCCTCGCCCGTGAGAACCTCGAACGAGCCGGGCTCGGGGATCGGGTCCGCTGGGTTGAGTCCGACGTCACCCGCGACGACTGGCCCGAGACCGGACTCGCCGCGATCGTGTTGGACCTCCCCGAACCCTGGGCGGCGCTAGGTCGAGCCCGGTCCGCGATCGCTCCCGGGGGATGGGTCGTTTCCTAC
>JBOGRR010000182.1:0-1402 GCA_050749765.1 Thermoplasmata archaeon
GCACCGGGGTGGCGTAATCCCGACGCGTCCTACTCGAATCCTGAATCGTCATCGTCCCGGGAGGCCCCCCCCTCGAGCCCTTCTCCCCCTTCCTCCGAGGGCTCGTCGACCTCGGCAGTTCCTCGGAACGCACTGTCGTTTTGGAGGAGATGGACCCGCACGCAGTCCCGGTGGGCGGGCCGGCCATTCCACGAGCTCGTTTCGTCCGGCGCGCCCAAGGGCTCCTGGCAGAGGCAGCAGATCTCCGGGGGTGGAACGATCCACGCCGTGCGACGCGCGGTGGTCATGCTCACCGAACTCGAGGAAGCGCTCAGGGATGTAGTTTTCCGCCGACCGGGGTCGGGTGGATCGCGGGGATACTCCCTTAGCCGCTCGGACGTTAGGCGGCTCATGGACCCCCTCACTGATATCCGGCGACGCCGACGTGTACTCGGCCTTCCGCTCTCGACCCTCGCTCGAGCGGTCGGCCGGAGCGACGCGACGCTCTCGCGCATCGAACGTGGGCAGATCCGTCCGTCCTACGAGCTCGTCCAGAGGATCGTGAGTTACCTCGACGAGCAGGAAGGTGCGTTGATGCCAGGGCGGACCGCGCGCGACGTCCTCACCCGATCGGTCCACAGCGTCGATGGGGGAACGCCGCTCCTCCAAGCGGCTCGACTGATGGAGCAGCACGGGATCTCCCAAACCCCCGTCGTCGACGCGGGAAAGGTCACGGGCTCGCTTTCCGAGGCGGCTGTACTGCGCGCGCTCGCCCACCAGCCGCCGGGGCGAGGCTCGCCGACGAAGGTCCGCGAAGTGCAAGAGAGCGCGTACCCCCAGGTCGACGTCGACTTCCCGGTCGAACTACTCGCGACGCTGCTCACGCACGTACCGGCCGTGCTCATCTCCCACCGTGGGATCGTCCAAGGGATCGTGACCAAGACCGATCTCATCCGGGGGCTGCGCGGGAACGCGACTCGACGCCCCGGTGCCGAGTAGGCGGGGCCTGTTCACCCGCGGACGGGGCGGGGCGATCGGACCGCCCGGAGGGTCGCCTCGACGGCGAGCTCCGCCGCGAGACCAGCCACCCGATCGAGGTCCTCGGCCGGCCGCGGAGCACGGCGTTCGGTCGAGGCGACGAAGACCATGTCGCCGTCGTAGGACGTCGCGAACGGAACGATCGCCCGGCTCAGTCCAGCGCTGACACCGATCGCCATTCGAGCGAGCTCCGTTCGAGGGAATCGAAGGTCGGTGACCACCATGGCGAGCGTCGTGTTGCTTCGGGCGCCCGAGGGTCGCGCGGTGTACGTCGGCGGAATGATGCGACCCCGGCCGGTCGAAGCACCGGCGACCCAGCGTCCGCTCGAGGGGTCGCGGACCGCGCCCACCGAGTTGACCACGACCATGACGCCGACGTGCGCCC
>JBOGRR010000183.1:0-1384 GCA_050749765.1 Thermoplasmata archaeon
GAGCATTCGCGCGGCGCTGATCCTCCCGTTGTTCGGCTTCCTCCTGTACCTCCTTTTGGGACCGCTCGCGGCGACCTCGAGCGCGACCGTCGTGGTCTTCGCGGTCCTCGTGGCTTCGAACGGGCTCTACCTGATCCCGCGCTGGGGCGCCCACTTGATGAGCGCCGTCGCCTTGATCGCCACCCTGGTCGCGCTCCTCGCGGCGTTCACCTGGATCGCCCCGAGCTCGGTGGGCGCTCTCTCCGGACTGCGGGATGAGCTCCTCGCGCTCTGGCTCGCCCTACCCTTCCTCGCCATCGGCACTCTCACGCTATCCGACGTCTCGGCGGGCGACCTCCTGCTCACGTTTGAAGTGGTCGTGCTCGACTCGATCGTGCTGATCGCCTCGCTCGATTCACTCGCGTCGGCGGGGACGCCGTACACTGCTGCGAACGTGGTCGGCGCGTCGCTGGGAGCCCTCTCCCGGCAATTCCATTCGTGGCTCACTCTCTTCGCGGCGAGCGGTTCGTATACATTCCCCCTCCAGTCCGTCGGTGGTTCAGCGCTCGTCGCCCTCGCGGCAATCGCGTTGCTCGGGGTGCTCCTCCCGATCTTGGATCCGGTCCCTGAAGCGCGAACAGCGGCCCCTGTGCCGACATCGATTGTGAGTTCGCGATATTCTGCCCCCTCTTTTCGCGAACTCACAAATCCCCGTGGGTTCGTGTTCGGGGCTTATCGATCTAAGTGTAAGGTAGCCCGGTTTGGCACCACGACTAGGAGCCTGTTGCACAGCCGCGCCTCGCGTCTGACGTGAACTCTGACGGAGGTACTATTACCGGCCTCGTCTTCGAGGCATCATGTCCGAGCCCCCGAACGCGAACTTCCGTCGGTACGATCCCCACCAGAACCTCCTCCTTCCCCCGAGCCTGAACGACTGGCTCCCCGAGGATCACCTCGCTCGGTTCATCTCCGAGTTCGTCGACCACCAGATTGACCTCGGCCCGTTCTCCCACGGCTACGACAACGCCGAGGGAGGCAACCTCGCCTTCCACCCCGCGCTCCTGTTGAAGCTCTGGCTCTATGGCTACTGCATCGGGACGCCCACCTCCCGCAAGGTGGCGCGTGCCACCTACGATGACGTGGCGTTCCGATGGCTCGCCGCCGATCAGCACCCGACCTACTCGACCCTCTCGCGGTTCCGAGAGCGGAACCTCGCGAACTTCCACACCCTGTTCCTCCGGGTCCTGAAGCTCTGTCAAGAGGCGGACCTCATCGGCGGCACTCGCATGGCGCTGGACGGAACGAAGGTGAAGGCGAGCGCCTCGAAGCACAAGGCGATGAGCCATGGCAAGCTGCTCGAGCGGGAGAAGCAGCTCGACGAAGAGCTGAGGAAGAGCGTCGAGGA
>JBOGRR010000184.1:0-1378 GCA_050749765.1 Thermoplasmata archaeon
TGGTCGCTCGATGGGCTGCCCAGGAGGGCGCGTTCGTGATCGGAGTCAATGTTCAGGCGAGCCGGGACAGCCGGGTGTTCGGCCGAGTCCCCATCGACCGGCTGATCGGACCCGTGTGGTATCGCGCGCGGCCCGAGGGACGCCGGGGGCCCGTCGGACCCGTGGACACCCGGGAGCTGGGGACCGAGGAGTAGATCTCGACGCCCTTCATCGGCGACGGGACGTGCGACCGGATGGCGCGGGGTGCGGATGCTGATGGCCGGTCCTGCCCCCGACGATCGTGGGGCTGGTTACCGAATATTCCCCGAAGGCGACTCCGCGTACTCCGCGCAAATCCTCGGCCGCGCGGAGGACCTCGCGGCGACTTCCGACGAGCGCGATGATCTCCAAGCACGACGATCCAAGATGAACGTGGCCGGAGAATCGGATGTGTTCGCCCCAGCGGTGCTGTTCGGCGGTGAGCCGCCGTAGCACGTTCGGCGCTTCGTGGCGGTAGAGGAGGGTGACCGTGGCCACCGCATCGGCCTCGGGGTCGGAGAGCGCCTCTTCGCTGAGCTCTTTGTGGATGAGCGCCCGGAGGGCGTCGGAGCGGCTGGGGGAGTTGCGCTCGAGGACCCAACGGTCGAGTTGGCGTAAGAGATCGGGTTCGAGCGACGCGCCGATCCGGACCACCCTCGATCCTCGTGGTCGCGCCACTACCCCTCCGCGATCGAGGGCGGTCGCACTCCGCCGGACGGCGGGGATCCCGAGCGTGGGGGCCCAAAACCGATCTCCTCGTAGCGCCGGTACCGGTAGATCGCCATCGCGATGGCCCAGGCACCGATGAACAGTGCGACGATTGCGATCCCGAGAGTCTCGAAATCGAGGGCGTTGACCGCATCCCAGAACCCCCCGGACCAGCCGAGTTCGCTCGAGAGTACCTGGAGCACTTCGACCCCTCCGATCGCGAAGGCGACGAGCACCGAGATTACGGTCAGCGTGAGGTTGTAGTAGATCTTGCGAACCGGCTGATCGAACGCCCAGCCGTAGGCGTAGCGCATCGCGAAGCCGTCGGTGGTGTCGCTGAGCACCATGCCGCAGGTGAAGAGCAGCGGGAGGATCATCACCGCCCAAAGGGGCACGTCGGTTCCTACGGCAAATCCAACGCTGAGCGAGATCAACAGGACCTCCGTGGCCGTGTCGAACCCAAGGCCGAAGAGCACGCCGATGGGGTAGATGTCGCGGGGCTTGCGGACGATCCGGAAGAATCGACCGAAGTAGCGGTACAGGAATCCGCGCTTCTCCATCTGCTCGTCGAGCGCGCGCTGATCGAGCGTCCGGTCCCGAAGTCCGCGGAAGAGGCGGTAGACCTCGAGCACGATGATGACGTTCACGATGC
>JBOGRR010000185.1:0-1371 GCA_050749765.1 Thermoplasmata archaeon
GTCATCGTCTGCACCGCCGACGACACCTCGAACTTGATCACCGCGCTCGCGGTGCGGACCGCCGCGCCTCAGGCACGGGTCGTTGTCTCCGTCAGCCGCTCGGAGCTCAAGCCGACCCTCGCCCTCGCCGGGGTCGCCTACGTGACCAGCCCGAACGACATGGGCGGCCGTCTGCTGGCGAACGCCTCGCTGCGACCCGATGTGGCGAACGCCTTCGAAGATCTGACGACGGCGAGCTACGGGGTCGACATCTGGGAGTTCCTGCTCTCCGAGCGGACGCCGATCGGGCGCGCCACGCTCACGGATGCGGAACGGGGGGCCCGAGAGGCGAGCGATTGCCTCGTCGTCGGGTACGCGCGACGGGACGCCTCCGGCGAGTATCACACGACGCTGAACCCTCCACGGACCTTCGCCTTCCAGCCGAGCGACGCGATCCTCGTCATGGGTACGCAGGAGAACCTCCGTCGATTCGGCAAATGGTTCGGGGTCCCGCCGGGCCGATGATCGTCGAGGGATCCGTTCTCGGCGCCGACCGCGGAGAGCGAACCACGGAATCCTGAGGTTGGCCGGCACCGAGTATTCGAGGAGGGCTCGGACCGGCGCGTCACGGCGAGAGCGGTGCTCAGCGCGCCTCTGCCTGAGCCCGGGCGGCGCGGTACGCACGGTACACGCCGATCGTTCGACCGACCACGAGGCCCGTGCTCACCGCAAAGAGGAGATCAAGGGTCGCGGCCGCGGACGGCGTGAGCCCGGAGGAGGTCAACGTGAACGTGAACGGGGAGACGTTCAGCACGATGAAGTCGAGCGAGAGCCGGGTCAAGAACAGGGCGAGGTAGAGGATCGGGACCAAAGGACCGAGCAGGTAGACCCACTCCCCGGGCGCCCGCTCGATGATACGGACGCGTCGGCCCACAATAGATCGCCCCGACCCCGACGAACGCCGCCAGAACGGCCAGATCGGCCGGTATCTCCCAGACCGGGAGGACGAGCGCGCCGGTCAAGATCGTGAGGCCGAAGATCGCGACCACGAAGGTGGAATAGATCGCCAACCTCGCCTCGCTGATCCGAGCTCCCCGTTGGGTGGCGATGATCCGACGTACGAAAACGAACGAGACGACGAGGATGGCGATCACGACCGGGCCGAGGCCCGATGTTTCCGTGCTCACGTGGATGCTCCCGGGGGCGCCCCTTCGCGTCTCCGCTCCATCGGACGCTCTGCCCTTAAGTCGTTGGCGCGGGCAAGCAACTCGAGCGCGATTCAGCGTGGAACTCCATCGGGGAAATCGTTTAGAAGGAAGGGAAGTAGGGCCCCGCGATGGCCCCGAAAGCTCGCTTCCTCTACTCCGGGCTACGCGTGCGCGATTTCGAGCG
>JBOGRR010000186.1:0-1344 GCA_050749765.1 Thermoplasmata archaeon
ATCCCCTCCGTGCCCGGCCACCGCATTCCATACCTCCTAGTCGCCGCCCACGCTCGATATCCGAGCCTCCGATACTCCCGCACGGCCCGTCGCCGCGGTGTACCGCCCGGACCGCTCGTGTGCCGACAGTCCGCCTGAGCATTCCGGCGAATCTTGACCACGGGCTCCGTCTCCGTCTCCCGGAGCGCTACGAACATCGCCCGCGTGTCGTAGGCACCGTCCCCGTAGAACTTGCGCACGGGAATTGAGCCGAGCTGTGGAGTATCGCCGCGCCACCACTGATGTCTCTGGCTCGTGGCAGACCCCGCGTAAGGGTTTCGAGAATGTCTTCGGGCATAGTGGGTCTCTCCACGGCGTCGGAAGCCCGCCCGGCGGATGACCGCGGGTTCCGTCGGCATACCGCTTCGAGCGATGGGCTGAGGGGCGATGGCACTCGTCCACCGCAAGGGAAAGGCGATATGGGTCTCCGTCAATTTCGCGCTAGGGCGAGCCCGCTCCTCCTCGCCTGGCCACCAATTCGGCTCGGGTGTCCCTGCGTCGAGCTCGCGAGCACCTATTGAGGTTGAGCGCAATGACCCGTTCGGATGTCGGCCACGCCGGCGCAGCGATACATCGCGGAGTTCGTAGGAACGTTCGTGCTTGTGGTGTGCATAGCGGGGGGCGTCGTCTTCGCGAGCCGATCGTCGGCCGACCCGCTGGGAGTTGATCTGGTCGCCTCGCTCGCATTGGGCTTTGGCGTTATGGGCGCCGCATTCGCGTTCGGGGACTTCTCGGGCGCGTACTTCAACCCGGCCATCACGATCGGCGGCTGGATCGCTGGACGGCTTCCCCGACGCGACGTCATCCCGTTCGTCCTGGCCCAGGTTGCCGGCGCCATCCTCGCGGCGGGTTTCGTTGCGGGCGTCGCATACGGGAACCCCAGCCTGTTCGCCGCGGCCCATAGCTCGGCGATCGCATCCCAGGGCTACGCGGGCAATGGATCCCCCTACACGGTATCACTGGGCTCGGTGTTTCTGCTCGAAGTCGGACTCACGTTCGTCCTCGTGTTCGTCGCACTCTTTCTGACTCGCTCCCAAGGATCGACGAAGAGTCTCGCGCCCATCGGAATCGCGCTGACCCTCGCGATGACGAACCTGATCGCCATCCCGATCGACGGTGCCTCCGTGAACCCCGCCCGGAGCTTCGGTCCAGCGCTCGTCGCTGCAGCCTGGCCGGGGAGCATGTGGGCTATTCAACAGGATTGGCTGTTCTGGGTGGCGCCGATCTTGGGCGGGCTCTTGGCGGCCGGGCTCGAACGTGCTCTACGACCCGCCCCCTCCGCTTAGGGCCCGCTAGGGATTAAGA
>JBOGRR010000187.1:0-1333 GCA_050749765.1 Thermoplasmata archaeon
ATCGACCCCGGGCACGAGGTCGAGCCGTACCTCGAACTCCTGCGGGACGGTAAGTGGCGCTTGGCCGCGATCGTGGAGACCCATACCCACGCCGATCACTTGGCCGGGCACGCGGCGCTGCACGGGCGCACCGACGCGCCGATCTACGTGAGCCGTAGATCGCCGGCGGCGTACCCGCATCGCCTCCTGAGCGAAGGCGAAGCCATCTCCTTCGGGGGCGAGGAGCTCTCCGTGCTCGAGACCCCCGGCCACACCGCGGATCACCTCACGTTGCGGCTCCGCGACACCGTCTTCACCGGGGACACGCTCCTGATCGGCGCGTGTGGGCGTGCCGATCTGGGCGATGGCTCCCCGGATCTCCTGTACGAGAGCCTGACCCAGAAGATCCTCACACTCCCGGACGAGACGCTGGTCTACCCGGCGCATTTCGGCCCCCACCACGCGCTCGTCGACCGGTGGGTCTCCTCGATCGGCTTCGAGCGCGCCACCAACGACGCGCTCCACCAGGACGGGCGAGCGGGGTTCGTGAAATACATGACCGAGGGATGGCCCCCGAAGCCGCAGGACTTCGAAGAGATCGTCCGCTCGAACCTCGCGGCGTGAGACGGCCCCGGGCCTACTCGAAGACCCCGAATCGGTCGAGCGAGGCGATGAGCGTGCCCACCTCCGCCGTCACGTCGATGCGCGCCCCGTACCTTCGGAAGTAGCGGTCGAATGCCTGGAGCGAGCGCTCGAGCGCCGTCTTCGCGGCGGTGAGGCGCATCCAGGGCGCGCTCCCGAGCCGATCGACGCGCAGGCACTCGCCGAAGTCGATGACGTAGGGTTGACCTTCGTGCGCGAGGACGTTGAACGGGCTCAGGTCGACATGCACCACGCCCGCGCGCGCGAGGGTGTGGACGTTCTCCACGACGCGGTCTCGCCAGATCTCGGCATCTTCGAGGCCGACCGTGCTCAGGAGAGGGGACGGGCCGTCCTCGTCGCCGAGGTACTGCATGGTGAACGCGTTCTCGATCCGGCGACCGGGCCGCGGCACCCGCGCCTCGCCCTGGTACGCCCGCGTGAGCATCTCGATCTCGTGGGCGGCGAGATGGCCCGTCGACTCCGCTTTGATCGGCCGGCCGCCGCGGTGCGAACTTCGGTAGTACCGGTAGACCTTCACCGCGATCGGGTTCGGACCGTCGCGCGCGAGGTAGACGTCCGCCTCCTTGCCGGAGCCGATACGGGCGAGGACCTCCGTCACGAGGCCGGCGTCGAGGAGCGCGGCGACGGACTCCGACTCGCGGAGCTCGTGAAAGGCCGCGTTGCCACTCGCGATCTTCCAGCGTACGCTCGC
>JBOGRR010000188.1:0-1304 GCA_050749765.1 Thermoplasmata archaeon
AGTTCGAGCATTCCGAGCCGCACTCGCCACTTTCGGTCGAAGAGGGCGTCGCCGGCCCCGACGAGCGCGTCGCTCGGCTGAGAGACGTAGACGGGGCGGTGGACCGGGGCGGCGTCCATGGAGGCGGACGACGGGTCGGGTGCGAGGCGCTCACGCGCCGACGCCGGAAGCACGTTGAGGAGCCCGAGTCGAGCCAGTAGGCTCCGAACCTCGGTGCGCTCTCCTACGAGGACGGGGTGGACCGGACCCCCACCCGCGAGCCGTGCTCCGTCGCCGCGGTCGACGAGGAGGGTCGCGACGTCCGCCGAACCGACCGCCGCGCCGAGCGCGCCACCGACCCCCCCGCCCCCAAGGACCCGGGCGATCCGCTCGACCTCGCGCGCGTTCGCGCCCTGGCTCCGCGCTCGAGAAAGGAGATCGCTGAATTCCTCCGCGCTCATCCCGGCCGGTGGCAGCGCGAGCGCCGAGAGCGCACCGGGAGAGAGCAGGAGCAACAGCAGCTGGTCGTCCGAGAGGGTCTCGGCGATCTCCAAGGTCGATCGGACGACCTCCTCCGCGCGCGGCGCGATCGGCGCTCCCAGCGCTATCTCGATCCGCTGGAACGGGACCTCCCCGAGCGCGGGGAGCGGCCCGGCGACGAACCCCGCGGTGAGGTAGTCGCCGAGCACCCGGTCCGCCGCAAGGGCCATCGAACCCGCGGCGACACCGAGCGCAACGAACGCGATCTCGCGATACCGGCGCAGGCCGACGAATCGGTTGCCGATGCGCAATAGATCGTGCTCGACGCGCAGGGCTTCGCGCACCCCACGATAGGCGTCGGCCGAAGTGACCGCCGATTGGAACGCGTGCGCGTGGATCGGGTCCGGCCCCTTCGGGAGCGGGACGTTCTGAGGGAACGGGTCCCACGGGAACTGGCCGATCACGTTCGGCCGACCGGGAGCGCGAGATATAGCCCCGCTCCCGAGGCGGGCCGCGATGGGCTAGCCCAGCTGAAGCGCCTCGGCCGGCCCCCGGTGCGTCCGGTCGTCGAAGCGTGCCGGGCCGAAGCGGGCCGGATCGAGATCCGTCGCTTCGCCGAGCACCATCCGCGCCACGCGCGCGGTGGACGACGGGGCGAGCATCATCCCATGGCCGCCAAATCCGTTCGCGTGGACGAACCCGGGCAGGTGCGGATCTACGCCGAGGATCGGAAACCCATCCGGGGTATCATCGTAATACCCCGACCACGCTCGCAACACGCCGACGCTCGCGAGGGCCGGAAGGAGGTCGACGAGCGCACGCGACATCTGCACGAGGAACTCCGG
>JBOGRR010000189.1:0-1299 GCA_050749765.1 Thermoplasmata archaeon
GCCTCGCCGAGCGCGGCGAGGGGAGGTAGTCATGCCCCGTGGCCTGCCCTCTGCTGCCGCCAAGCGCGCTTACAACCTCCGCGAGAAGGGCGCGTATCACGAATACGTTGCCCAGCACGGCTCCGTTCGAGGCGGCCAGAAGTGCTTCCGCCGCCTGATGCGGAGTCGTCCTGTCGCTCAACGCCCACTCTCGCTGCTGGGACCTCGCCAACGGGCCAAGCGCGAGACGTCGCTCCGTGTCCTTGGGAGATCGCGGCGATTCGGGGAGCCGTTGTCCAAGGCCGCCCGCGACGCCCACACCACGCCCGAGACGGTTCGGCGGTATCTTGGACGATCTGGGTATCGAAGAGTCGGGGGTCGCTATCGGCCCACACGGTCGGACTCGTTCGTCCGTCGCATGGCCTTCTACGAAGACGGGCATCGACGGACCGTCACGGTTCGGGGTTCCCAGAGGGCCTCGCTGCTGGGCAAATACAACCGAGACGTGCGGACGTTCCTCGAAGACCCCGCTCGGGACCCATCGGTCCTGATGAGGTGGGACGGGCGGACGTTCGTCGATGCGGAAGGCGCGGAGCACACGTTCGAAACGGACCCCGCGAAGATTCTCTCGGCGGTCGAGCGCGCGGAGAGCGAGTATGGTTCGTTCGACATTTACCCCGAGGGCGACGAGTCGGAGGAGGCGTTCGCGGAAGCGTGACCGCCGACATTCCCTCTCTCGTCGGCCGCTCGACGGAGGCGGCTCGGACTGAGTTCGAGAGGAGGCTCAACGAGGCTACCGCTTGGGCGGAGTGGATACGAGCTGGAGCTCCCAACTCGAACGGTTGCGTCATCTGCGGGAAGAGCGGCCCTCTCGAACTGCATCATGTCGCGGGGAAGAACAACTCCGATACGGTCGTCCCTGTCTGCCGCCCCTGCCATGAGCGGCTGAGTGAACGTCAGAACGGCTGGGACCCGAGGTGGGTTCGAGGCGATAATCCGCCCTCGCTGAAGCAGTCGCTCTTCGTCCGAGGGCTATCCGATCTCTGCGAGGAGCGGGGCCGATTCGGTTCGGCCTACCACGATCTCGGGAAGCGGCTCCGCGCTGCCTACGGTAAGGTCGCGGGGGGGACTGCCGCATGAACGCCAAGCCCTACCCCGTCTACCTGCGGGTCCTCACGAAGCCGAAGAAGGAGCGACCGAAGTGGGAGGGGCGCGAGGAACGCCCAAACGACAACCTGTGCCTCGTCTTCGATTCGGAGACGACGACCGACCTCCGTCAAGACCTGCGGTTCGGGGTCGCACGGGTCTACGCCTTCGGGA
>JBOGRR010000190.1:0-1293 GCA_050749765.1 Thermoplasmata archaeon
GTGACGCTCGCGCGCGAGCGGGCGATCTGCTACGCGTGTCTCGCGATGGTGACCGACTTCGACGTATGGGCGGAGCGCCCGGTCGAGGTCTCCGAGATCATCGCGACGATGAACCGTAACGTCGAACAGATGCAGCGCATCCTCGGCCAACTCTTGCCGACCCTCGCCGCCGAGCCGACCTGCTCGTGCGCGCACGCTCTCGATAGTGCGGCCGTATAGCCGTCGGCCGCGCGACTATTCGATCACGACGCGGCGCACCGCGATCGGGATGCGACCCGCCGCGAACTCACGCTCGGCAATCTCCACGGGGTCGATGAGCTCCGGCGGAACGTCGATCAGGATCGGGGCTCCGAGCGAGACCTGGAGCGCCCGCGCGCCGAGGATCCGCGCCCGCTCGAAGCGGGTGAACTCCTCAGGCCCCTTGGTGCGCCCGCTCGGGTTCGATGGCATCGCCGGCACCTCAGGGCCGCGCAGCGACGCGACCATCAAGGGGTCGGCCACCTATGGGTGCGTATTTACGGTTTGCCCGACCCGATCCCGAACGTGAAGCGTTGCACGGGTTCGATCGAGCTCGTCCCGGCGACCTCTTAGTTCCCCGAGGGCCTGCCGCCGACGTGGCCCACCCCGCGATCGACTACTACCGGCTCCTGCTACGCCGGCTCTGGAAGTTTCTCCTCGCGTATGGGGCGCTCATCGTCGTCGCGGCGGTCGGGTTCAACCAGCTCAACTTCGGCGGCAAGGACATCCTCACCTCATTCTACTGGGCCGTCGAGACGGTCTCGACCGTCGGTTACGGGGACGTCGTCCCCACGCAGCCCGATGCGCGCTACTTCACAATCGGCGTCATCTTGGTCGCCGTCTTCTTGGTCGCCTACCTAATCTCTATCATCATCAGTGTGGTGACCGACACCTCGCACCGGCGCTCCATGGGGACTCTCGGGACCGATTTCAAGGGTCACACGATCGTCATCGGTTACGGCCTAACCGGTCGCACCGCGGTGCGAGAGCTCCTTGCGAACGGCCAGCAAGTCGCCGTGGTGACGGACAACGCGGACGAGATCCCGAACATCCGCGAGCTTGCGGACGAGGGTCGACTCTTCGTCACATTCTACTCGAGCGGTGAGCGCGAGATACTCGGCCGCGTCGGCGCCTCGGATGCGCGCGCCATCATCGTCTGCACCGCCGACGACACCTCGAACTTGATCACCGCGCTCGCGGTGCGGACCGCCGCGCCTCAGGCACGGGTCGTTGTCTCCGTCAGCCGCTCGGAGCTCAAGCCGACCCTCGCCCTCG
>JBOGRR010000191.1:0-1269 GCA_050749765.1 Thermoplasmata archaeon
GAGGTCGGGAACACCGCCATCCTGTACACGACCACCGAGCCGATCCTGAAGGCCTACGCGCGTCTCCGGCGCAAGGGCGTCCGGTTCTCCGAGCCGCCCCACGAATTGCCGTGGGGTTGGGTGGGCAAATTCCTCGACCCCGACGGCAACGAGTTCTGGCTTTGCCCGGCCTGGTAGGGTCGGCGGACGCGGACCGACTCACGCGGGCGTGCTGACCCCGGGCGGGTCGTGGCCCGAGAGATTGTGGCGCGCGAGCGCCTCCCGGGTCCGAAAGACCTCGTGGCAGACCGAGCACACGAACGGCTCGCGCCGTCGGGTCTCGCGGGCTCCGGGTGGCGGGGTCGGTCGATCTTCCGACGGCGGCGCTTGCAACGGATCTCGACCATGGGCCTCCTTCTCGTGCTGGACCAGATCGACGGGTCCTCCGAACTCTCGGCCACATTCCCCACAGGTTTCTGCCATGATTTCTTCCTCCGAAGGCAAGCGGTCGGCGGCCCCTCGCCAGCCCGGACGACCCGACGCAGGCTAGATAGAAGGTGGTCCAAGATTCACGCGTCGGAGCGGGACCCTCTCGTCGCAGGTCGCCCCCGGTGCGCTCCGCTCACCCCCGCCCGACGAGGACCCATCGCGGCTCCCGGGTCGACGGTCGGCTCGCTACGGGGGTTCCCCGTCCGGGCCGGGGACCTCCGTCCGGTGGGTCGTCGGGACGGCCGACCTCGGAGGCAGCTCGGCACAGCCCGCGGACCCAGCCGCTCTCGGCGTGCGGTGGTGTCGGGCTACCGACTAACCGGTCGTGGCGGACTCGGACGCCTCGGAAGTCTCCTCCGGAGGTCCTCGGAACGCCTTGCGCACGTACCACTCCGCGGAGATGTCGCCGATGAGGATGGAGGCAAAGGAGACCCCCAGCACCGTGCCCACGATGGTATTGAGCAGGTCCGGGGACAGCGAGGTCGAAGTCGTCAGCAGCGACAGCGCCAGCACGATCGGAATCGCCCCGCGGATACCCGCCAGTGTGAGGAGATTGTACCAATGGCGCGGTAAGCGCGCGCGGCGGCCCCTCCACGCGTTGGCGATGGGGTAGTGCGCGTAGATGAAAAT
The DNA here is from genome assembly GCA_050749765.1 of Thermoplasmata archaeon. Taxonomy (GTDB): domain Archaea; phylum Thermoplasmatota; class Thermoplasmata; order Lutacidiplasmatales; family UBA184; genus Lutacidiplasma. The sequence continues at coordinate 1,099 of JBOGRR010000191.1, forward strand.
GGCGCGGCCGGCGAAAAGCGTGACGAACACGAGGGCGATGAGGGGGATGTAGTTGCCCAGTCTCTCGAGCGAAAAGAGGAATCCCATCGAGAGGAAGATGACCGCATTCGCCACGTACACGATCACTCTCCAGAACTCCACGGCGAGGTTGCGACCCTGGATGTTGATCGC
>JBOGRR010000192.1:0-1264 GCA_050749765.1 Thermoplasmata archaeon
GGTCGGTCCGTCCGGATCCGTCCTCTCGATCGATCGACGCCCCGAGGCACTTCGCCTCGCCCGTGAGAACCTCGAACGAGCCGGGCTCGGGGATCGGGTCCGCTGGGTTGAGTCCGACGTCACCCGTGACGACTGGCCCGAGACCGGTCTCGCCGCGATCGTGTTGGACCTCCCCGAACCCTGGGCGGCGCTAGGTCGAGCCCGGTCCGCGATCGCTCCCGGGGGATGGGTCGTTTCCTACACTCCGACCTACAATCAACTCGAGCGCTCGGTCCGGTCGATGCGCGAGGAGCGCCTCGATGAGGTCGCAGCCCTTGAGGTCATCGAGCGAGCGCTCCATGTGGGGGACGGCGGGACCCGTCCGAGCTTCGACATGCTCGGTCACACCGGCTTTCTCGCCGTCGGCCGGAGGGTCGAGTAGCCGTGGTCGAGTTCTCGCTCACCATCGCGGCAGGCGTCGGCATCATCGTTTCGGCGCTCTACATCATGTGGGAGCTCGGCCACTACGCGACCCCCCAGGTCGCCGAGAATCGGTTCGACGAGCGCCGAGAGATCTTCGCCTACACGGCCGGCCTGTTCATCGGGATCCTCGCCGTTCTACCGTTCCTCCTCTTTCTCGTGTCGTTCGGCAACGGAAGCCTCCTCGGGACCCTCCTCTTTCTGACCCTGGTGGTGCTGGTCGTCGAGGTGGCCCAGTGGGCGATTCGGCGCACCCGGTACTGGGGGCACGACACCGCCTTTCCATTCTACGCGATCGGCCTACGTTGCGGCATCGCCGGACTGCTGATGACCGGACTCTTCGCCCAGTACCTCGAAGGTCCGCTCGTCACCTGGGACGGGCTGACGGTGCTCGCGTTGGACGGCCTCGCGATCCTGTGGCTGCTCGCCACGACGGCGCTCCTCTCGCTCCCGGCGGATCCTCGGGCCGGACGACGTTCGGGGGGCCCACTTCCCGCCGGGGCCGTGCTGTTCGTCGGCTTCTTCCTCGTCGGATTCAACGCGTTCGCGGGGGAGCTGATCGGTGCGGTCGCGGCACTCCTCGCACTGGCGGTCGCCATCTACCTCTACGCTCAGCTCCGACCGATTCTCGACCGCATCCGCCCGATACCGTTGCCGAGCTCTGCCGCGACGATCCCGAGTCGATTCGCTCGTACCGACTCCCTCGACGGCGACGTCCCGAAGCGCCCGTAGCCCCGAGACCCCGTCGGGGTAGCTTGATAAGAGGTCCATCCTCCCCTCGGCCCGATGGCGAGCGACCCGGGCG
>JBOGRR010000193.1:0-1250 GCA_050749765.1 Thermoplasmata archaeon
GAGACCCCAATAAACACCCGACCCATCGTGCCCTCCGGCCCCGCTTTGAGCCTTCGGCGCGCTAAAGGTTGCCGAGGGGACGGCCCCGGTCGGCGACTGCTTTATCGCGCCGCTCCGTCTCGCGGCGAACGTGCCCGAGGAATCCCCGCTCGCACGTCCGAGCGTCCCCGAGGCGGACCGAGAGCTCGGCGTGCCGCACCCGATCCTGACCCATGGCTACGTCGCCCTAATCGATTACATGGGCAACGATGACGCGATCGTCCAGGCGGCGCGGGTCTCCTACGGGAAGGGCACGAAGACCCGACGCGACGATCGGGGCCTCATCCGCTACCTCCTTCGGCACCGCCACACGACCCCGTTCGAGATGGTCGAGTACAAGTTCCTCGTCCGGCTACCGATCTTCGTGGCCCGGCAGTGGGTCCGCCACCGCACGGCCTCGCTCAATGAGGTGAGCGCGCGCTACTCCGTCCTAGAGGACGAGTACGAGATCCCGCCCGCTGAGGAGATCCGGCACCAGTCCACCCGCAATCGTCAGGGTCGGGGCGGCCCGTTGCCGCCCGAAGTGGTCGCGGCGTTCCAGACGGATCTCGACCGGGTCTCGAAGGACGCCTATGCCTCCTATCAGAAGGCGCTCGAGGCGGGGGTCGCTCGGGAGACGGCGCGCCTGCTGCTGCCGGTCGCCTTCTACACGCAGTGGTACTGGAAGACCGATCTCCACAATCTCTTCCACTTCCTCTCGCTCCGCCTCGATCCGCACGCCCAGGAAGAGATCCGCCTGTTCGCCGCGGAGATCGATCGCCTCGCTCGCCTCGTCTGCCCGGTCGCCTTCGAGGCGTTCGACGAATTCCAGCGCGGGGCCCTTGGGCTGAGCCGACGCGAGCAGATCGCGGTGCGCGCGCTGCTCGAGGGGACGACCCCCGAGGTGGCGTGCGCACGTGCCGGTCTCCCACTGAAGCGCGAAGACGGGCGCCCGATGACCTCCGGCGAGGGAGTCGAGTTCCTCGAGAAGCTCGAGCGGCTCCGAACAGTCGACGGCGGCCCCGAGCCAATCGTATAGGCCCGCGCGTTCTCCATCCGACGTGGCGGCGAGCGAGGCGGCGGTCGGACTCTGGCTCGACAACGCGAACGTACCCGCGGGATCACGCGCGAGCTTCCGCGTCGTCGATCCCGCCGACGGCACCGTGGTCCGGTCGGTCGTCCAAGGGACCGCCGAGGACGCCGCGGCCGCGATGGATTCGGCCCATCGAGCC
>JBOGRR010000194.1:0-1232 GCA_050749765.1 Thermoplasmata archaeon
CTCTACCGCCGCGTCGATCGCGTCGTCGCCGAGCTGGTGAAGGATCCCGACACCTACGAGAAGGACGAAAAGTTCCGCACCGCCTCGCTGACCGAGCCAGGCTCCGAGCGCGTCGAGGACATGCTCAAGGAAGCCGGCCTGATCGAGGAGGGCAATCTCTACGACATCTTCAACGTCTCGGTCCTGCATCACGTCACGCAGAGCGTCCGCGCCCACGTCCTCTTCGCGCGCGATACCGATTACATCGTCCGCCAGGACAAGGTAGTGATCATCGACGAATTCACCGGCCGGATGATGGAAGGCCGCCGCTATTCCGAAGGTTTGCACCAGGCGCTCGAGGCCAAGGAATCCGTCACCGTCCAGGCCGAGAACCAGACCCTCGCCTCGATCACCTTCCAGAACTATTTCCGCCTCTATCCGAAGCTCGCCGGCATGACCGGCACGGCGATCACCGAGGCCGACGAGTTCGCCGAGATCTACAAGCTCGACTCGATCGAGGTTCCGACCAACGAACCGGTCGTCCGCAACGACGAAGACGACGAGGTCTACCGCAGCACCGAGGAGAAGAACCGCGCCGTGGTCGCCCTGATCGAGGACTCGCGCAAGCGGGGCCAGCCGGTGCTGGTCGGCACCGTCAGCATCGAGAAGAGCGAGCTTCTCAGCGACCTTCTGAAAAAGAAGAAGGTCGCGCACAACGTGCTGAACGCCCGCTTCCACGAACAGGAGGCGACGATCATCGCCGAGGCCGGTGCTCCCGGAACCGTCACTATTGCGACCAACATGGCCGGCCGCGGCACCGACATCCAGCTCGGCGGCAATCTCGCCATGCGGCTCAAGAACGAACTCGCCGAAATCGAGGACCCGGCGGCGCGAGAGGCGCGCGCGGCGGAGATCCGCCTCGAGGTCGCCGAGGCCAACGAGGAGGTCAAGAAATCGGGCGGCCTCTTCGTCATCGGCACCGAGCGCCACGAGAGCCGCCGCATCGACAACCAGCTTCGCGGCCGTTCCGGCCGCCAGGGCGATCCCGGCCGTTCGCGGTTCTTCCTCTCCCTCGAAGACGACCTGATGCGCATCTTCGGCTCCGACAAGATGGGCGGGATGCTGCAGAAGCTCGGCCTCAAGGAAGGCGAGGCGATCATCCATCCCTGGATCAACAAGGCCCTCGAGCGGGCGCAGAAGAAGGTCGAGGAGCGCAACTTCGACACCCGCAAGAACGTGCTGAAATACGACGA
>JBOGRR010000195.1:0-1227 GCA_050749765.1 Thermoplasmata archaeon
AAGTGGTGGCGTCGCCAGCCGGCCTACCAGAGCTTCCGGGACTGGAAGGAGGGTCGCGCACCCCGACCTCCGCCCCGCAACGGGGACGATAGCGGTACGCTCGACCTCGGCGACGGCACGTGAGCCGACCCGGCCCGACCAATACCTAATAATCCGGAGTGCGTCCCCCGCACGAACGTTCATGGCCGGTGATCTCGAGCGCGGACGACAGAAGCTCGGGTGGGCTCGCGCCCACATGCCCGTGCTCGAAGGGATCCGCTCCCGCTTCGAGAAGGAGCAGCCCTTTCGGGGGCTAGTCGTCTCGATGGTCCTTCACGTGGAGACGAAGACCGCCGCGCTCGCGCTCGCGGTCCAAGCGGGCGGCGCCGAAGTTCACCTCGCCGCGGGAAATCCGCTCTCGACCGACGACGACGCGGTCGCCGCTCTGAGGGAGGAGGGTGTCACGACCCATGCAGAGAAGGGAGAGACGGTCGAGGCGTATCGCGCGGGCGTACTCGCGATGCGGACCGCCGACCCCCACGTCATCATCGACGACGGGGCCGACCTAGTCGCCCTCGTGCACTCCGACGGTGGGGGCATAGGCCGGATCCGCGGCTCGACGGAAGAGACGACGACCGGCGTTACGCGGCTCCGCGCCTTGGAAGGATCGGGAAAGCTCCTCTTCCCCGCGATCAACGTGAACGATGCCGAGATGAAGCATCTCTTCGATAATCGATACGGTACCGGTCAGTCCACGATCGACGGCGTCCTGGTCGCAACCAACCTGCTGATCGCGGGCAAAGTCGCCGTGGTCGCGGGGTACGGGTGGTGCGGCAAGGGTGTCGCCGCGCGACTGCGCGGCATGGGCGCCGACGTCATCGTCACCGAGATCAACCCCGTACGAGCGATCGAGGCCCGCCTCGATGGCTTTCGGGTGATGCCGATGCTCGATGCAGTGTCCCATGCCGACCTCGTGATCACCGTCACCGGCAACACGGGCATCGTGCGCAAGGAGCACTTTCGGGTCATGAAGGACCGATGTGTGCTCGCGAACGCCGGCCACTTCGACGTTGAGGTCTCGACCACGGACCTCGCGGGTCTTTCGGTCGCCCACCAGCGGGTTCGGCCCCACGTGGAGGAGTACGCCTTCGCCGACGGGCGCAGGGTCTACCTGCTCGGCGAGGGCCGGCTCATCAACCTCGCCGCCGGCCAGGGTCATCCCGTCGAGATCATGGACCTCTCCTTCGC
>JBOGRR010000196.1:0-1226 GCA_050749765.1 Thermoplasmata archaeon
AAGTTACCAAATCACCATGATTTACCGTCCCGCGTCAGCTTCGACCCTGAGTCGAGCGTACCTTTTTGGCGGGCGACGCTCCCAAACTTCTCCTCATGGCGCTCCGTCGGACGCATCTCGAGCTCTCCGTCGAACGCCCGCTCGGCCGCGGCGCGGACCCGTCCGAGGGGATCGTTCGGATCTCCTCGAGGTTCGAGGTCACCGGCGAGGAGCCCTCGATCGAGGAACTTCAGCGCGCCCTCGACCGCTTACGCACGGAGCTCGGCCAGCTCACCGTCTATACTTCGCGAGCCGACCGCACGCTCGATGAGCTGGTGGAGACCTACCACCCACGTCAGGTGGAGCTCCTCGATCTCCTGAAGGACGAAGGCGAGATCACTCCGGTCGAGTTCGATCGCCTAAAGGCGCACCTCGCTGGTGGGGCTTCCCCGGTGGCGGTCGCGGCTCCCCCACCGCATCCGTCTCCCTCGACGGCGCGAGGGGGGCCCCCCGAGCGGCCCGGGGGAGCGGCGCGGAACGTCGAGGCGTTGCTTCGCGACTTCCGCATCGAGAACCTGCGGCAGGCCGGAGTGGTCCGAGCTCGACGCGAGATCTCGTTCGACGAGTACATGGCGCTCAAACGGCACTTCGAAGCGCCCGCCCCGTCCACCTGATGCGGGCGCGTTCCGCGGCGGCGCTCGAGCGTCGGCACTACTTCGATGGCTCGGGGGGGACCGCCGGCAACAGCGCGAGCGCGAGGAAGCCGACGTCCGTGACGCCCGCCTCCATCGGGATCGCACGGGCGCGTCCCGGCTTCCAAGAGTACTCCGTGTTGGACGGGCGGCCGATCGCGGCTCCGGCCGGATAACCGGAGGGGCCGATGGACCCGGCGGTACGGAAGAGGCCGATGCTGATCTCGCGGCGGCGCTGTCGGCGCTCCGCATGCTCGAGGAAGCGGGCCTGCGCGGGTCCGTCGTCCTCACCTTCGGGTTGATCGAGCGTCGTCATCGCCGGGACCGCGATCCCCTGGCTCTTGTCCGCGGCCGGTGGCGGCTCGCGAGCGAGGACCTCCTCGACGCGCGTGATGAATTGCTCCGCCGCGTCCTCCGGGGATCCCCGGAGTTCGAGCATTCCGAGCCGCACTCGCCACTTTCGGTCGAAGAGGGCGTCGCCGGCCCCGACGAGCGCGTCGCTCGGCTGAGAGACGTAGACGGGGCGGTGGACCGGGGCGGCGTCCATGGAGGCGG
>JBOGRR010000197.1:0-1218 GCA_050749765.1 Thermoplasmata archaeon
GAACCGCCTCGGGGAGAACGGCTACGCGTTCGCGAAGGTCGACCCGGTGCCGACGGCGAACACCCGGACGCACGAGGTCTCGCTCACGTTCTTCGTGGACCCCGGCAACCGGGTGTACGTGCGCAACATCAGCTTCTCCGGGGTCACCAAGATCAACGACGAGGTACTGCGGCGCGAGCTGCGTCAGCTCGAGGGCGGTTGGCTCTCGAACGCGGCGCTCGAGCGCTCGAAGGAGCGCATTCAGCGCCTGCCTTATGTCAAGAAGGTGGACTCCTCGACGACCCCCGTGGCGGGCTCGCCGGACCAGGTGGACGTGAAGTACAAGATCACCGAGGGGCCGGGCGCGACGCTCTCGGGCGGCGTCGGTTACTCGCAGCTCTACAAGCTCACCCTCAACGGCAATTTCACCGACGCCGATTTTCTCGGTACCGGTCAGCGCTTCTCGGTCAATCTCGAGGGCGGCGCCTACAACAAGGTCTACACGATCTCGGAGACCAATCCCTACGCCACCATCAACAACGTCGTGCGAACGTTCACGCTGAGCTACAACGACTCGAGCCAGTTCATCGCGACCTCCTCGCAGTTCTCCACGAAGCTCCTGAGCGCCGGACTCTCCTTCAGCTATCCGCTGAGCGAGTTCCAGTTCGTGAGCCTCGGGGCCGACATCGAGGACGCGCAGCTCATCGCGGTCAACGGCGAGAGCTCGCTGGAGGCCCTGCAGTGGGTGCAGGACAACGGCGACCCCTATCGGGCCTCGGGAGGCTTCGGATCGATCTACGATCCGGTCACCGGCAATTACGTGACCGAGACCGCCGATGTCTACGGCACCCGGTTCGTCACGCCGGAGATCACCGCCGGGTGGAGCTATGACTCGCGCAACAAGACGCTGTTCGCGGATCGCGGCGCTTACATGGTGCTCTCGGGCAGCTACGCCCTGCCCACGGGCTCGATGCAGTACTGGAAGGCGAATCTCAATTATCTGCAGTACGTGCCGATCTACGGCCCGTTCACGGCCGACTTCAACGTGCAGCTCGGCTACGGCCAGGGTCTCGGCCGGACCACGGCGCTGCCGCCCTATGCGCTCTACTACGGCGGCGGCCCGGACTCGGTGCGCGGCTTCTACCCCGGCTCGCTCGGTCCGAAGGATCAGTACGGCAATCCCTACGGCGGCAACATCAACGTGCTCGGCCGCGCGGAGCTGATCCTGCCGCTGCCGGC
>JBOGRR010000198.1:0-1207 GCA_050749765.1 Thermoplasmata archaeon
GCTCTGTATCCGATATCCCAGGACGGCTCGAGCATAGATGCAGCGGCCGAGGGCCGCCCCTGGGCGGGGTCGTCGGAGAAACTGAGAGGACCCCGTCGGGCGGGCGATAGCTCGTTCACGGAGGGCGTGCCGCGCACGCTCTTACCGGCGTTAAATGGGGTGATGGACCGACGGCGGAGAGCAGCGCGGCGTCCGTATCAATGTGGAGTGGCATCGCGCAGAGTTTGCCGGTGGCTCGAGCGAATGAGCAGGATCGAGATCACGAGCATCCACAAGAGCACGAAACCGAGGAACACCCTCTCGAGGAGTCCGAAGTAGTGGGCGTCGATCCGCGGAAATGAGGTTCCAACGCTCAGGGCTAACAACGCTACGGCCGACACGATCGCGAGGGGCCATGCATACCTGCGCGTCGCCCCCCAAGGCGGAGTCGAGTTCATCGCATACGAGACGAGGAGCGCCCCGACCGCCGCGAACAAGAACGCAAGTGCGGCGGTGAGGTTGTGAATGGTCCCGTGCGTTGTGGCGGGTCCGGAGATCGTCGCCGTATTGAAGGAAAGGATGAACGCTCCGACCCCCCATGCTCCAATGAGGGCAAGCCCTACGTTCGGTCTCTGCGAGGCGGACGGCCAAACCCGGTAGAGGGCGTAGACGAACGTCAGAGACAGAACGCCTCGCACGACGAAGTTGAGGTCCATCACCCAGCCGTACGGCCCGACCCCGAGGTCGCTCTCCGCTTGGCTGATGGCGTTGTAGTGCGGTGGAAGAAGCTGCGCGATCACGTCGAGGGCGATGTATAGAGCGATACCGAGGATCGTGGCCCAGAGCGCCCACCGAGCGGAGCGCGGCCAATCTGATCCCGCGTCGGAAATTCGGATGGCGGAGGGAGCCACATCGCCTCAACGGGGGGCGAGGGATAAATCCTCAGGAGCCCGCGCGGCCGAGCCGTGCCGTGGCTATGAGGGGGACCTCGCCGGGCTCTTATTCTTCAGGAGCGTCGCAGTGCTCTGGGGCTATGACCAGCGCGCGGTCGCACTCCGCAGGACCCCGCACCCCGAAGGAGAGAAGGGAGCACTGGGACGACGTGCACCGCACTCGCTCGGGCAATGAGCTCAGTTGGTGGCAGTCCGAACCTGTCCTCTCGCTCCAACTGATCGTCCGGTATGCCCACCGCGACAGCCGGGTCGTAGACGTGGGCGGAGGCACGTCC
>JBOGRR010000199.1:0-1200 GCA_050749765.1 Thermoplasmata archaeon
CCTCGCGATCATCGGAGCGTACCTCGTCGGAGCCTACCTCGTCGCCCGGCGCCGCTTCGAGCAACTCATGCGCTCCCGCAGCAAGGCCGAGCTTCTCCGCAACCTGCCCGAGATCGAGGAGCTCCTATGGGACCTGACGCCGGCCGATCAGCAACGCTACCTTGCGAAGTGCGTCGAGTTCCGAATCCGCCGATAGTGGCGCGGCCCGGGTTAAGTAGGCGGCGCCGGTGCCGGCGCCGCGATGGCGACCCCCGCAAAGACTCCCGTCCCGTTCCGGTTTCGGCGGCTCGGCAAGCCCGAGGAGTTTCGCCAGCTCGAGGAGGTGCAGCGGGCTGCCTTCGGAGGGACCGAGGAGAGCACGCTACCGGTTCCGCTCCAGCGGGCGCTTCAGGACAACGGAGGACTGATCCTCGGCGCGTTCGTCGACATCCACCTCGTCGGATTCTCTCTCGGATTTATCGGATCGGACGGTCAGCGGCTCTACCACTACTCCCACATGACCGCGGTCCGCCCCGAGTACCGTAATCACCGGGTCGGGTACCGGCTCAAAGGGTACCAGCGGGAAGAAGTGCTCGCGATGGGACTCGACGAGATCCGTTGGACCTTCGACCCGCTGCAAAGCCGCAACGCGTTCCTCAATGTCCGCCTCCTCGGGGGTCGCCCCACCTCCTACTTCCCGCACTACTATGGTCGCATCGCGGACGGCCAAAACCGGGGGCTGGAGACCGATCGCCTCCGGCTCCACTGGGCGATCGAAACCGAGCGGGTTCGCGCTCGACTCGAGGGCCGGTTCCCCTCCGCCGAGGAGGAACGAGATCGATGGAATCGCTCGTCCGCGCTCGTACGGACCGAACCCGGGGAGAGTGGGATCCGCCTCCCCGCGGAGGTCGGAGAGCCGAGCGGTCCCGGCGCTCATCTCGAGATCCCCTTCGACCTCGACCTCGTGCGCCAGCACGAGCCGAAGGGGCTCGGAATGTGGCGACATGCCGTACGGGACGCCTTTCGGGCGGCCTACGACCTCGACTACGTCGTCGACGACTTCGGGATCGTGCCCGTGGGCCATGAACGCCGAGCGTTCTACTTCCTTCGGCCGGCGACCCCCGAGGAGCTGGCCTCGATCCAACCGGCGGCCCGAACGGTGGGTGTAGCTGAACCCGCGGAGGCCGAGAAAGGAGGATAACTCGACTCCCTCTAGGATGG
>JBOGRR010000200.1:0-1197 GCA_050749765.1 Thermoplasmata archaeon
CCTCGGGGTGACGCAGGAGTTCTCGCCGGTAGAGTATTCGGAATCGTGCGAACCTCGGCGGGTCGTGGCCGAACCATTTGCGGAGTTCTTCGCTCGGTGCGAGCTCCTTTCTCCAGTCGTCGAGGCGCGCCGCGCGCTTCGTCAGACCGCGCGGCCATAGACGATCGATCAAGATTCGCTTGCCATCCGTGAGGGATGGTCGTTCGTAGGCACGCTTGGTTCGAATCTCACCTCGCTTCCCAGAGCGCCGCGAGGCGGCACTTCGAGGCGCGGAGCTCGGCGTCCCCTTCACAACGGACCGAACGCAGCCAGGGCGTAAGGAGTAGTGCTCTAGATGTTTCGGGCAGAGCCGGTCCCCCATCCCGAGCGACGACCCGTGGGGCCCGGGTCGAGGTCGTTCGCCATGGAACCCTAAATTAGGGGAAGACCTCCTCCCGCAGATCTATGCCGGCGAACCGAGCGACCCGCCGGACCCAGGCCGCGCCGCTCCGTCCCGGTACGGCCCCGGTCGGAAGAGGATCTCGTTCGCCGGGGACCCCTCTCCTCTCCTGTAGGGTCAAGATCCACCTACCCGAAGGGGGTTGGGCCCGCGACTTCTCCACGGCGCACCCGGGTCTCCGTTTGGAGATCTTGGATCGTTTAGAGGTGGGAGGAGGGAATACATTGATCGAGGTCCGACTGATTTCGCCCGATGGAGTCGGGTGGGGAGAGGAGTTGGGCCACCTTCCGAGGGTCCAGGAGCTGGAGTACCTCGACTCGACCCCCGGGTCAGAGACTTACCGGATCCTGATCCACGGACCTTCGTTCATTCCGCTCCTCAAGAAATTGAAGCTCCTCCGTCACTTCCCGTTCCCGATCCAAAACGGTATCGCCGCCTGGACCATCGTCGGACCCACGAGCAAGGTCCGTGCCTTGCTGACGAACCTCGCTTCGTCCCGCGCTCACTTCGAAGTCGAAGCGATCCACCACCAGTCCCTCGCTCGACCCCCGTCGTCGCTCACCCCTCGACAGCAGGAGGTCCTCGCCCGGGCTCTCGCGGAAGGGTACTTTGACGTACCTCGCCGGATCACGCTGACCCAACTCGCTCCACGGATCGGCGTCGCGATGTCGACACTATCCGTCACGCTCGCCGTGATCGAGAAGAAGGTATTGGAGGCCAGGACCTGATCCTGGAGGAGCACCTCAGCCGGCGCCCCC
>JBOGRR010000201.1:0-1186 GCA_050749765.1 Thermoplasmata archaeon
GGGGAGGGGGGCTCGGCCGCGGGTCGTAGGTCGTTCCGTTCATGTTCTCTGTTCCTCCTTCTTTCGCTCAGCGTATTCGCTCGGTGTGAGATACTCCAGCGACGAGTGGGGCCGCTGCGTGTTGTAGTCGACCACGCCCTCGTCCACGACCTGGCGCGTCTCCAGGAACGTCATGGGCTCCCGAATCCACAGGTAGTCCTGCTTGAAGTGTCCGTTCCAGCTCTCCATCATCCCGTTGTCCTCCGGCCTCCGTTTCCTCGTGGCCATCAGCGAGATCCCGATCATCCGACAGCCCTCTTGGAACCGGTGGGCGACGAACTGGGCGCCTCCGTCCGTCTTCAGCGTGAGCCCAGGAGCTCGCCCGGTCTTCGGGAAGCGCGCCAGGACGGCGCGTTCCACCACCGACAGGGCCTCGGCCGCCCCGCACGAGCGCAACAGCTCGTGTCCGACGACCTCGCGCGTGCAGGCGTCCATCGCGACCATCAGCGGCACGGGGCCGAGGTCGGTCGTGTCCACGTAGGTGAGGTCCGCATACCACCGTCGGTCCGGCTCGAGGGCGCTGAGGTTCCCCGTCTCGGGAAGCCGGGGACGAGGGAAGTGGACCTCCTTCTGCAACCCTTCCTCCTTCAGGATCCGACGAACGCGCTTGCGGTTGATGAACATCCCTTCCCGACCGCGAAGGACCGACCAGACCCGACGGTAGCCGAAGTTCGGGTGGGCGAAGGCCACTCGTCGCACGCGATCCCGGGCTCGAGGTTCATCGGCGTGGAGACGCCGATGGGGGCCCGGTCGAGGCTCGTAGTAGAGGGTGGCTCGGGCCACGCGGAAGACGCGCGCCAGCGTGGCCGTGCGAACCTCCCCCTCGGTCGAGAGGCGCGTCACGAGCTCCCTCCGTCGTTTTTCCCCAACGGTCGTCCCTCGAGGGTGTCTTGGAGGCGGTCGTTGATCAGGGCGAACTCGGCGACGAGCTTCTTCAAGCGAGCGTTCTCGTGTCGGAGGGCGGTCTCGGCGCCCCCGGGCGTGGTCTTCAGTCCCTGCTTCATTCCAGTGAGCGCCTTGGTCCTCCACTCGTAGTACGCCGTAGAGCTGATGCCGTGGCGTCGGCAGACCTCGGAGATGTTGGAGCGGGGCGCCATCCCTTCGAGCACGATCTGCAGCTTCTCCTCGGCGCTCCAGGTCTTCCGGG
>JBOGRR010000202.1:0-1125 GCA_050749765.1 Thermoplasmata archaeon
ACCCCCGGACCGCCGCCATCTTCACCGGGGAGGCGGTCTCGGGCATCACCACCACCGCACGGAGGTCGAGCTCGGACGCCGCCAGGGCGAGGGCCTGGCCGTGGTTGCCGGAGGAGATCGCGACCAGCCCCCGACGATCACCACCCTCCAGGCCGACCAGGGCCGCGTTGAAGGCCCCCCGGGCCTTGAACGACCCGGCCCTCTGGAAGCACTCCGCCTTGAGCCAGAGCCGGGCGCCGAGGCGCTGGTCGAGAAGCCGGGAGTGGAGGAGGGGGGTGGTGTGGATCCGCCCCACCAGGCGTGCCAGCGCGCCGTCGATATCGATCGGCTCAGCTGCGGGCGACGACTGACCCATGAGGAGAGGATAGGGACGCGGCGGTTCGGCCTCGGGTGGGGCGAAGTGCCTTACGGATCGGAGGTAGCGTCGGGATGAGCACTTGGGCAGCGAAACGGTGGAGTCGGGGAAAGAAGCGAGTGGGAGCGCTCGCGGAGCACTGGCTCCTCGACATGATCGATGACACGGATCCCGTCCGGTTTCGCAGCCTTCGAAGCCAGCTTCGCGACGAGCTCGGTGCTCCGCACGCCGATACTCACGTGGAGCTCGAACTCGGCCGACGCCCGACGCCGGAGTTCGTGCCCAATCGCGACGGCGTCGGGCCAGGAGACGGTGCCGGCGTCGAGGAACGCTCTCTCCATCGATCGCGGTTCCACGGCGCCGGCGAGCGAACCGAGGGCGTCGAAGAGCGCCTCGCTTGCTTCCTCGACCTCAGCCCGGGGGCCGCCGCGGGCGCCGCGGCCGCGGGCGGCGTGGTTCGCGCGGGCGATGAGGTGGTGGGTGACGACGGTCATTGGGATGGTGCGTAGCTCGGGCCGTTGCGGCATGCCGACGCGGACGCGCTCTTCGTGTCCGTAGTCATGCGGCACCGGCCCGAATCTGCGGGAGACCACGTCAGCTGGTGGTCCTGTGGTCGCGGAAGAACTGCCGGATGTCGGCGACGAGGAGGTCGGGGACGTCGAGTGCTGCGTAGTGTCCTCCGCGCTCGAAGACCGACCATCCCGTGATGGCGTTGGAGCGTTCAGCGATGGCTCGCACGGATTGGAAGTTGTACGGGGTGACGGCGACAC
>JBOGRR010000203.1:0-1103 GCA_050749765.1 Thermoplasmata archaeon
CGCCGTCCCGATAGCGCATCGGTAACCTCCCGAGCAACAGTTATACACCCTTCGACAAGCCTGACAATCAGGGTTTCGTCGCGATGCCGGCGTCGAACGTTCCCGCCGCTTCTTGGGAAGCCCCTCCCCCACGATCCTTGGCGATCGAGATCGCGATCGTCGCCGGAATCCTCCTCGCGTTGCTCATGGGAGCGCTCGACAACTTCGTCGTGCTCACCGCCCTCCCATCGATCATCACCGACCTCAACGGGCCTTCGAGCGGCGAAACGTTCATCGTCAGCGCCTACCTGATCTCCTCGACCGTCGCGATCCCGATCTTCGGGAAGCTCTCGGACCTTTTCGACCGCAAGCAGATCTTCATCGCAGGGCTCCTCGTATTCATTGCGGGGTCGGTCCTCGCGGGCATCAGCCAGAGCTTCAACGAGCTCGTCGCCTTCCGAGCCGTTCAAGGCTTCGGCAGCGGCGCGTTCTTCCCGGTCGGGATCGCGATCGTCGCCGTGATCTTCCCACCGGAGACCCGAGCCCGAGTTACCGGCCTGCTCTCTGGGGTATTCGGCATTGCGACGGTCGCGGGACCTCTGTTGGGAAATTTCATCGTCTCCAGCACCACCTGGCGGTGGGTCTTCTACGTCAACATCCCCGTGGGGCTCGCGGGCCTGCTCGTCCTCCTCTTCGCGCTCGCCCCGCTTCGGCCCGAGCGCATGCGGAGCTTCGACGTCATCGGGGCCGCGCTGCTCGTCGGCTGGGTCTCCACGCTGATGTTCCCGCTCGTCGAGATCTCCGAGCAGAACGCGGGGTGGACCGATGTCTCGACCATCGTTCTTCTTGCGAGCGCGGTGATCCTGGTCATCGGGTTCGTGCTGTGGGAGCTGCGGGATGCGAACCCACTCGTACCCCTACGGCTGCTACGAGAGCGGATCGTCGGCGCGTCGGCCAGCACGACGTTCATGGTCGGCGCCATCGTATTTCCTCTCGCGACCCTGATCACTACCTTCGTCCAGGGCGTCACCTACGGAGGGATCGGCGACCCTTCTGCGGCGATCCGGGATATCCTCTACTTTCTCGTCATCCCTCTAGTTCTACTGTGTCACTAAGCTATGAGC
>JBOGRR010000204.1:0-1076 GCA_050749765.1 Thermoplasmata archaeon
CGAAGCGGCTGCTGCGATTCCGTACCCCGATGCGCAGTCAGGTCGTCTCGGTCGAGAAGGTCGAGCTCCGCTACTACAGCCTGCACTCGAAGCAAGGAGCGTAGCGTTGTCCTCTCCCGCGAAGGCCCCGGTCGGGGTCATGGAGTCCGCGACGCCGCACCACCGCATCCCGCTCCGAGGGCTCGACGGGAAGTCCCACGCGACGGTCACTCTTCCGATCGCATTCAGCTCGCCGGTCCGTCCCGACCTCATCCGCAAGGCGGTCGACGCAGCGCAATCGAACCGGCGCCAACCCTACGGGACGAGCCCCACCGGTGGAATGCGCCACTCGGTGGAGTGGTCGGGAAAGGGCCGTGGGGTCTCCCGTACTCCTCGACTGATGGACTCGATGACCGGCGCCCAGGCGCCGAACACCGTCGGCGGGCGGGCGGCGCACCCGCCGAAGGTCGAACGGATCTGGACGAAGAAGATCAACACGAAGGAACGGCGACTCGCCTTTGCGAGCGCCCTCGCGGCCACCCGCATCGCCCCGCTCGCGAAGGCGCGCGGACATGAGGTTCCCGAGGAGGTCCATCTCCCGATCGTGCTCGACGACCCGGTCGAAGCGATCCGCTCGACCTCCGACGCCCAGGCGCTGCTCGAACTGCTCGAGCTATGGAGCGACGTCGAGCGCGCCTCGGACCACTCGCACATGCGCTCGGGTCGGGGCAAGCGCCGCGGTCGCGTGCGCCGCACGCCCCGCAGCCTGCTCGTGGTGACCAGTGCGTCCGGCCGCGCCAAGGGCTTCCGCAATCTCGCCGGGGTCGATGTCGTGACCGCCCACCGCCTCGCCACCGAGGACCTCGCCCCCGGCGGAACTCCGGGTCGGCTCACGCTCTTCTCGCATGCAGCGATCGAGACCCTGCGCACCCGGCTCGGAGAGGAGCACCCGTGAGCGATCTGGGCCACCGCATCCTCTTGCACGCCTACGTGACCGAGAAATCGATGGACGAGATGGAGCGGCAGAACAAGCTCGAGTTCGTCGTCGACCGACGCGCGACACGGGCGGACGTGAAGCGGGCGGTCGAATCGGTCTA
>JBOGRR010000205.1:0-1072 GCA_050749765.1 Thermoplasmata archaeon
GCACCGCTCCTTCCGAGTCCGATGATGGCGATGCCGCCCTTTCGCATGACCGTCCTTAAGTCGGCGAAGTCGAGGTTGACGAGGCCCGGGCGGCTCAGGGTCTCGGTGATACCCCGGATCGCCGAGGCCAGAGTCCCATCCGCGGCTTTGAAGGCATCCTGAAGGTTCGATTGCGGGACGAGCTCGAGCAGTTGGTCGTTCTCGACGACCACGGTCGTGTCGCAAATCCGCCTCAGCTGTTCTAGCCCCTCCAGAGCGACTTCTCGGCGCAAAGCGCCTTCGCCGGAGAAGGGCAGCGTCACCATGCCCATCGTGAGTGCTCCCGCCTCCTTGGCTAAACGGGCGACGACCGGGGCGGAGCCCGTCCCGGTCCCGCCGCCTAGACCGGCGGTCACAAAGGCGATCTGAGTGCCCGCGAGTGCGGCTCGGATCTCGTCTTCGCCCTCCTGTGCGGCCCGTAGACCGATCTCCGGTCGGGACCCCGCCCCTCGTCCACGAGTCGCTTGGCGCCCGATCAGGATCTTTCGATGGGCATGGATCGACAGAAGGTGGGCGACGTCGGTGTTGACGGCGCAGAACTGAGCCCCGATGAGGCCCTCCTCGACACAGCGATGAACCGTGTTCGATCCTCCGCCCCCGCAACCGACGACCGTCACCTTCAGCCGGGCCTCCTCTGCGAAACGCGCGATCTCCGCATCGTCCGTGGACTCGGGAGGGCGGGCGGGGGGGCGAGGATCCGGATCATCGCCGGGTGGACCGTCGTCTGGAGCGGGCTCTGGGAGCTCTACCCGCTCGATCGTATCGACGTCGCGTGGAACTGTCGCCGTCCACTCAGCGGAGGAGGGTTCCGGGGTTCTGGAAGGCGCGGGAAGATCGTGACACGACGGACCGCCGGTTGGAGGTTCCATCGCCCGCGCGCCCCTAGGTCCACGGGCAGCGGGTGCGCGGGAGGGAGAGCGAGTCTCGCTTTTCGAGGCACTCGCTCGTGAACGCCTCACCGCACCACGTCTCTTCGCGGGAGCGCGGCGGGAGGACCTAGAGGTACGCCTCTTCGTCGAAGGAGGCATCACTC
>JBOGRR010000206.1:0-1070 GCA_050749765.1 Thermoplasmata archaeon
CTCCCCGGATCCGCTGAGACCCTCGGCTACGGTCGCCGCCGGGACGAATCGGCTCCGGAGGGGGGAGATGCGCGTTGCGCCGCGCAGCCGTACGTATCCCCAAGTCACCGCGACCGCCGCCGCGCCCGCGAGGGCGGCGAGCAAGTAGTAGCCGCTTCCGCCGGCCAGGCCTAGGAACCCTGCTGAGCTCGGTGAGTTCGACGGCGGGGCGGAAGTGAACTGGACCTGCACCTCGACCGATGCGCCCGTGATGTTCACGACCCCGGAGACCGGCGTCGCGATCCAACCGCTCGGCGCGTCGATTTGATAGGCGTAGGAATTGTTCTCCAGAGAGAACCCGATCGCCGTACCCCGGCTGGAGTTCATCGCAGAGCCGACCGAGACCGACCAGCTCGTCCCATTGGGGAGACCAGATTCCGAGAAGTGGAGCGCGTACTGGGAGGGGGGGCCCGTAGTGAAGGTGATGAGGAGCTCGACGGAGCTCCCATCGACGGTGATGTTCCCCGAAGCCGGGCTAGCGAAGTCGCCAACCTGGCCCTGAACACTGAACGGATAAGTTCCGTTCGGCTCGAGAAAGCCGACCAGTGAGTTCGCCCCGAGGTTGGTCTCGCCACCCAGGGTCACCGACCAGAACGGGACCGCCGACCTTGGAGGCACCAGGCCGGTCTCTCGGAATTCCACGGAGTAGCTCGTCGGCGGGTCCGACGGAAACTGGGGACCGAGCGGCGGCGTCCCTCCCGGGGTCGGGGCGAGCTGAGAAGGGATCGAGGTTCCCCCTGCCGGTGGGAGCAGTCCGTGGACCCCGATCGCGATCGAGGCGCTGAAGATGACTGCGCCGGCGATCGCGACCAGCAGGATGCTACGGCTCAACGGGCGTCGCATACGTGGAAGGTACACCGCGAGTTTCCCCAATACCTCGAACGTCGAGGTCACCGCCGCATGTGAGGCACGAGGGCCATGGGGGGTTTGAACGTATATCTTGCGAGGAGGCGCTTGCGGGGGGATCGGTCGGGAGCTTCGAGCGGCCCAGAGTGATGGGGGACCATTTCGCGACGCGGGCGAGTCACGAG
>JBOGRR010000207.1:0-1059 GCA_050749765.1 Thermoplasmata archaeon
GGACCTTCGCGCCGACCCCGTCGATGGCGACGTACCTCTTCTACCTCGGCATCGGACGCTTCGATCGGGTCCGCGACCGCTCCGGGCGCATCGCGTTCTCGGTGATCACGTCGCCCGGGGACGCCGAGTCGGGGCGCTACGCGCTCGGGCTCACCGGGCCGCTCGTCCGCTTCTTCGAAGAGTACTACGGTCTCCCCTACCCCCTCGACAAGCTCGACCTCATCGCGATCGACGAACACCCGTTCGGCGCGATGGAGAACTGGGGGGTCATCAGCTTCCGTACCATGCGCCTACTCCTCGGAGCGGCGAGCGGCGAGTTCGATCGGCGCCTCATCTCCAACACCATCGCCCACGAGCTCGCCCACCAGTGGTTCGGCAACCTCGTGACACTGCGCTGGTGGGACGATGTCTGGCTCAACGAGAGCTTCGCGACGTTCGCGAGCTACGGCGCGATCGACCACGTTGACCCGAGCCATCAGGCGATCCATGAATTCTTCGTGATCGAGATGGGCCGAGCCCTGCCGATCGACTCCCTTGCGACCACCGTACCCATCCACCAGCCCGTCGCTCGGGCCGAAGATATCAGCTCCGCGTTCGATCCGTACATTAGTTACGGAAAGGGCAGCAGCGTGCTGCGGATGATCCACGCCTACCTCGGAGAGGAGCGTTTCCGTCGCGGGGTCACCCGCTATCTCAAAGCCCACGCCGGCGGAAACGCCGAGACCCGCGACCTCTGGGAGGCCCTCGAGGCGGAGAGCGGCGAGGCGATCCCCCAGATCCTCGGGCCGTGGGTCGAGCGACCCGGGCTCCCCGTGATCGAGGTCCGCTCGACCCCCGCCGGCCTCCACCTCCGGCAGCACCGGTTCCTCACTGCGAGCGGCCGGTCCCCCGGCATCTGGCCGATCCCGCTCGTGGCGGAGATCGACGGGCGTATCGAGCGACATCGTTTCGATACCGAAGAGCTCGTGCTCCCCGTCCCGCCCCAGGCGACCGTCCACCTCAATCCGGGAGCGACCGGGTTCTTCCGCGTCCTCTACGATCCCGCGCAGTACTACCGCC
>JBOGRR010000208.1:0-1044 GCA_050749765.1 Thermoplasmata archaeon
ACACGGCCCTCCGCCATGAGAACGCCCGACTGAAGAAGCTCGTCGCCGACTTCGCGATCGCCAACGACGTGCTGCGCGAGCACCTTGAAGGCTCTCGGGGAAAAAACGACGGAGGGAGCTCGTGAGGGAGATGACGGCTCGGGGGATCAGCTCCCTCTCACGAGCCGCCCATATGACCGGGATCTCCCGTCGGGCCCTCTACTACTCACTTCGGCCTCGCCTGGTTCACCGACGGTCGGACGAGGCGAAGGCGCGCGCCTCCGTCCGTCGGTTCGCCCTTCGGTACGTGACCTACGGCCACCGGCGGGTCTGGGCGATGCTCCGACGGGACGGATGGGCGATCAACCGCAAGCGCGTCTACCGGCTGATGAAGGAGGAACAGCTCCTTCGACCGGCGCACTTCCCTCGACCCCGTCTTCCTTCGACGGGCGCGCTGGAGGCGGATCGCCCGAACCAGAAGTGGTATACCGACCTCACCTACGTCGACACGACCGACCGGGGCCCGTGCCCCCTGACCTCGATCCTCGATGGATGCACGCGCCAGGTGCACGCCTGGAGCTTCCTCCCGAACTGCGGGGCGGTGGAGGCGGTCGAGGTAGTCCAGGCGGCGGTCGCGCAGGAGTTCCCTCGGAAGCTACGGGCCGACGGAGTCGTCCTGAGGTCGGATGCCGGGAGCCAGTTCATCGCTCACGTGTTTCGGGAAAGCATGAAGGCGCTCGGGATCCTGCTGGAGGCGATCCGGAAGAAGAGGCCGGAGGACAACGGCATGATCGAGTCGTACCACGGCCACCTGAAGATGGATTACCTGTGGACGGGGCCCCCGATGACGTTCGTCGAGACTCGGGAGCTCCTCAAGGTCGCTCTACGTCACTACAACGAGGAGCGGCCGCACTCCTCGTTGGACTACCTCACACCGGCGGAGTTCGCGAAGAAGAAGATGGAGGAACTGGCGCGTACCCCTGTATGGTCCGGCAGGTATCCTGGTGGGGGTTTGGGGGAGGGCTGACCCGACCCGAAACCGTCGAGAACGTCCGAGTTGTCCAC
>JBOGRR010000209.1:0-1037 GCA_050749765.1 Thermoplasmata archaeon
GGACGGTAGGCCATGAAGCTCTTCCTGGACACCGCGAGCGTGAAGGAGATCCGCACGATGTGGGAGATCGGGATCCTGGACGGGGTCACGACCAATCCGACCCTCGTCGCGAAGGAGGGTCGAAAGTTCGAAGAGGTCCTCCAGGAGATCTGCGCCCTTGGGGTCCCCTCCGTCTCCGCCGAGGTCGTCGCGACCGACGTCGATGGGATGCTCCGGGAGGGGCGCCACCTGCGCGGCCTGCACCGGTCGATCTACGTCAAGGTCCCGATGACGCCGAACGGGCTCAAGGCGACGAAGGTTCTCGCGGGAGAGGGGACGCGCGTCAACATGACGCTCGTCTTCAGCGCCACCCAGGCGCTCCTCGCCGCGAAGGTCGGAGCGGCGTACGTGAGCCCGTTCATCGGACGGCTCGACGACCAGAGCGAGGTCGGCATGGACCTCATCCGCGATATCGTCACGATCTACGCGAACTACCACGTTTCGACCGAGATCCTCGTCGCCAGCGTTCGGCACCCGGTCCACGTACTGGAGGCGGCAAAGCTCGGAGCTCAGATCGCGACGATGCCCTACGCGGTGATGGAGAAGCTCTCCCAGCACCCGCTGACCGATCTCGGGCTCGCACGGTTCCTCAAGGATTGGGAAAAGGTCCCCAAAGGCTGAGCCGCGCCGGCGCGCACGCGATATATCGGCGCGCCCGTCCCCCTCTCTCCCGTGACCGACGGCGAGCTCCTATCGAAGTATCTTCGCCTCACCCGCGAGGCGCTCGAGCGGGTGCATCCCGCGCCGCCCTCGCGCTCCTTTCTCGCCGGCGCTGCCGACGACTACCTGGGAATGGCCCGGGCCTATCTTGCGGACGCCGAGCATTTCGCGGGACAGGGTGATCCCGAGCGCGCGCTCGCCGCGGTGAGCTACGCGCACGGATGGCTCGACGCGGGGGTGCGGATCGGCTTGCTCGATGGAGGGAACGATGACGCGCGGTTCACGCTCTTCCGCTAGGCCCGGGCGGGTTTCGCCCGGCGTTCCCGAGGCGATCGCCC
>JBOGRR010000210.1:0-1004 GCA_050749765.1 Thermoplasmata archaeon
CGTGGAGGTCCCGGTTCCCGAGCCGGGGCCCGGGGAGATCCGCATCCATGTGCGGTCGGCGGCCTTCAACCGTCTCGATCGATTCACGCTAGCCGGCATCCCCGGGGTGGCGATCGTGCGACCCCACGTGCTCGGCTCGGATGCGAGCGGAGTGGTCGACGCGCTCGGCGCGGGCGTAGATGGGCCACCGATCGGTGCGGGCGTCCTCCTCAACCCGGGACTCTCCGACGGCGACTGCGAAGCGTGCCGACGTGGCGCGGAGCAATACTGTCGAAGCTTCCGGATACTCGGCGAGCACACGCAGGGGAGCGCGGCGCCCTACGTCGTCGTCCCGGCGCGCAACGTCTATCCAAAACCGGAGCGCCTCTCGTTCACCGAGGCGGCCGCGGCGCCCCTCGTGTTCCAGACCGCGTGGCGCGCGTTGCTCACCGTCGGGGAACTCGCGCCCGGCGAACGCGTGGCGATCGTGGGAGCGGGCGGTGGGGTCGCGACCGCCGCGGTCCAGATCGCGAAAATGCGCGGGGCGATCGTCGCGGTGGCTTCGCGCTCCCGCGCAAAGGCGGAACGGACCCTGGCTCTCGGCGCCGACGCGGCGCTCGAGTTCGGTGAGGAGCGACCCCTCGACCGGGTCTTGTGGGAATGGAGCGGCAAGCGGGGCGTCGACGTCATCTTCGACTCCGTCGGGGCCCCGACCGTTCCCCGTTCGGTCCAGGCGACCGCGCGCGGCGGGCGCGTGGTCATCATCGGCGCCACCACCGACCCCATGGTCCGATTCGATCTTCGGACCTTGTTCTGGAGGCAAGCTTCTCTCCGCGGCAGCACGATGTCCAGCCGCGCGGAGTTCGGTGCAATGCTCGAGGCGCTCGCGAAAGGTCCGATGCGCCCGATCGTCGACACTTCATTCCCGTTCGAGAAGGCTCACGAGGCGTTCATGCGGTTCGAGTCGCCCGACCTATTCGGGAAGATCGTCGTCGGCCTCTCCGACGCCTAGTGGTCCGTCGCTA